>NZ_VMNX01000186.1 GCF_009377235.1 Streptomyces acidicola | reverse complement strand
GTGGTCGGGCGGGGCGGTGGAGCGTGGGGCGCTGGACGCCCTGACAGGGCGCGAGTAGTGGCTGCCAGGACCGCCCCGCCCTCAGCCGGACGTGCGTGTCACGTCAGCCGGTTCTGGATGTGTTCCCTCATCGACGCCATCGTGAAGCCGCGGGGGTCCACCTTGCCCGGCTGCCACTCAAGGTGGCCGATCACCGAGGGGGCCGTCCAGCCGTGGTGGCGGCAGACCGCTGCGGAGACGCGCTCGATGGCGTCCAACTGGGCCTCGGGCCAGGGATCCTCGCCGTCGCCGAGGTTCTCGCACTCGAAGCCGTAGAAGTGGCGGTTGCCGTCCGTGTTCGCCTCGTTGTCCGGCGGGAGGGCCGTCTCGGCGATCACCGCCCGCAGGACGTCGTCGTCGCCCAGCCCCGCGTGGTTGGCGCGGCCGTAGCCGACGAGGTGGACGTGGCCGTCCTTGGTGATGACGCCGTGGCACAGCGGGCCGGGCAGGCCCGAGTAGCCGTCGCGGCAGATCTGTACGGTTCTCTCGCTGCCCGACGTCACCGTGTGGTGGATCATCACGCCGTGGACCGGACCCCATGGGCCCTTGTGGTTGCGGTTGTGGTGCTCCCAGTCACCGACCTCGACGACCGTGACGCCCTCGTCTTTCAGGATGGTGAGAAACGTGCCCGCGGACATGGGTGAGGCCATGACCGCCTCCTTCGCACTGGGCAACGGCCACCTGTCGCGGCCGCCTCGTACCGCTGCTGTACCCCCGACCCGGCGGCCGCGACCCGTCGTTCGCACGATGTGCGAGCCGATCCGGTCAGGCGGCTGCCGGGGCGTCGGGGCTTGTCCGGAGTGATGGTCGGACTGCTCGCCACGGTCGTTCGGGTGATCCGGAGGAGCGGGCCGAGCGGGCCGAGCGGGTTGTGCAGCGGGGCAGGCGTGGCACCGCGAGGGGCCGCCCCCGCCTCAGGAGCGCAGGAAGCTGTCCCCGTGCGTGGCGATGTGGGCCTCCAGCGCCTGGAGTGCCTGCTGCGTGGCGGCCGGGGAACCAGTGCCGCGCCGCTCCGCGTAGTACGCCGCGCCGAGCTTCTTCAGCAGATCGCCGCCTGCCCGCTGGTTCTGCACCTCGTCGAGCTTCTGCTTGCCCTGAACAAGGCCGCGCTGCGCCTGCTCCTTGGCACGGTCGAGGAAGCCTGCCATGACGTCTCCCGTCGTCGAGTGGTTCAAGTCGTTTGAACGGTCTGAGTGGTTTGAGGATGGATGTCGAACAGTTCGAGGCTGGACGGTGGGTCGATTTGGCCGAAGGGCCCGTCATGGCATCAAACGGGCGGCCGGATCTTGAAGTTCCCGCTCCACCCACACCACCACCGCGTTCCCATGCCATCTCGTTCCCTTGCTGTCGGGGCCCTCGACAAAGGCCCTCAGTGTGCCCAGCCCGGCGAAGATCCATTCCCGCTCTTTCGGGTAATAGCACCATCACGCTCCGCACTGGAAGGCTTGTCCGCGAGATCGGCGCATGACCGCGAGATCAGGGCACGACCGGGAGGGCATTCCTTTATGTCGGTAGGCGAAGAGGTCCACGCGCAGGAGAAGCCGCAGCAGAGTCTCGGCACCGCGGCCGCGCGGAACCTGGCCACGACCACCAAGTCCGCACCCCAGATGCAGGAGATCAGCTCCCGCTGGCTGCTGCGGATGCTGCCGTGGGCGGACGTGCAGGGTGGCACATACCGGGTGAACCGGCGGCTCAGCTACGCGGTGGGCGACGGCCGAATCACCTTCGTGAAGACCGGCGACCAGGTCACGGTCATCCCCGCGGAGCTGTGCGAACTGCCGGCCCTGCGGTCGTACGAGGACGACGACGTCCTGGGCGAGCTCGCCCGGCGCTGTCAGCAGCGGGAGTTCCAGCCCGGCACGGTGCTCGCGGAGTTCGGCAGCCCGGCCGACGAGGTGCTCCTGCTCGCCCACGGCAAGGTGGAGAAGATCGGCACGGGCCCTTACGGGGACGACGCGGTCCTCGGGGTCCTCGCCGACGGGGCGTACTTCGGCGACCAGGCGCTCCTCGACCCGGACCCGATCTGGGAGTACACAGCGCGCGCGGTCACCGCGTGCACCGTCCTCGCCCTTCCTCGTCAGGCCCTCGAGCAGATCGCGGAGCGCTCCGACTCCCTGCGTGAGCACCTCCAGCAGCTGCGCTCCATCCCCTCGCAGCGCACCAACAAATATGGCGAGAAGGAGATCGAGCTCGCCGCCGGCCACACCGGCGAGCCGGACATCCCGCACACGTTCGTGGACTACGAGGCCGCGCCGCGCGAGTACGAACTGAGCGTCGCCCAGACCGTCCTGCGCGTCCACACACGCGTGGCGGACCTCTACAACCAGCCGATGAACCAGACAGAGCAGCAACTCCGGCTCACAGTGGAGGCGTTGAAGGAACGCCAGGAGCACGAGCTCATCAACAACCGCGAGTTCGGGCTCCTCCACAACTGCGAGTACGACCAGCGGCTGCAACCGCACGACGGCGTGCCCAGCCCCAACGACCTGGACGAGCTGCTCAGCCGTCGGCGCGGATCCAAGCTGTTCCTCGCCCACCCGCGTGCGATCGCCGCGTTCGGCCGCGAGTGCAACAAGCGGGGGCTCGTGCCGGAGAGCGTCGAGATCGCGGGCAACCGTATCCCCACCTGGCGCGGGGTGCCGATCTTCCCGTGCAACAAGATCCCGGTCAGCGACGCCAGGACGACGTCCATCATCTGTATGCGTACCGGAGAGGAGGAGCAGGGTGTCATCGGGCTCCGGCAGTCGGGCATTCCGGACGAGATCGAGCCGAGCCTGTCCGTTCGGTTCATGGGCATCAACGAACAGGCGATCATCAAGTACCTGGTGACGGCCTACTACTCGGCGGCGGTCCTCGTTCCGGACGCGCTCGGCGTCCTGGAGAACGTCGAGATCGGTCGTTGGTCGTGACCGACCCCGCCCGCACCCCGTGTCCCTGTCCGCCGTGTCGGGGACGCCTCCCGGTCACACCGCTGGGGAGGCGCCCGAGGGAAGCGGAAACGCCACCGTCCGGGGACTCTCCAAGGCGGCCCCACGGGTGAGTTCATGACGGAGACGACACATGCGACACAGAGCCCGACCGAGATCCTGGAAAGGCTGAGCCCCATCGCGAGTTCCATAGGTCCGACAGGGTCGGCAGATGATCCAAGGGGTTCGGTATACCCGGTTGCTTCGGTGTTCCCGGATGCTCCGGTACCTCCGGGCAGCTCCGCAGGGGGCGCCGGTTCGGCTGGCTCGGCGGGTCCCGCACGTCCGGCACATCCCGTCGGTGAGGTGAGAACCGCCGGTCCGGCGGGCATCGCGGGGACGATCGGACGGCAGGGCTCGCCGAGCCCTCTCGACGCGCAGGAGGCGGCGGGAATCCTGGAGCGGACGCGGGCGTCGGTGGACCCCGAGCTGCGCCGGGCTGTCGAGTCGCTGACGGGCTCGATGCGCCGGATCGCGCGCTACCACTTCGGCTGGGAACACGCGGACGGCACCCCGGCGACGGGCAACGCGGGCAAGGCCATACGCCCCGCCCTCGTACTGGCCGCGGCCTCGGCACTCGGTGGGTCGCAGTCCGTCGCCGTGTCGGCAGCGGCGGCGGTGGAGTTGGTGCACAACTTCACGCTGCTCCATGACGACGTCATGGACCGGGACGCCACCCGCAGGCACCGGCCCACCGCGTGGGCCGTGTTCGGTGACGCAGGCGCGATCCTCGCGGGGGACGCCCTCCAGGCGCTGGCCCAGCGGCTGCTCGCCGAGGACCCGCACCCTGCGTCCTCGGCGGCCGCTGCCCGGCTCGCGGCCTGTGTCATCGAGCTGTGCGCGGGCCAGCACGCGGACACGGCCATGGAGAAGCGCAGCCCCGAGGAGGTCACTCTCGACGAGGTGCTCGCCATGGCCGAGGCCAAGACGGGGGCGCTGCTCGGATGCGCCTGTGCGCTGGGAGGGCTGTATGCGGGGGCGAGCGAGGAAGGCGTGGAGGCGCTGGACGCGTTCGGGCGTGAGGCCGGGCTCGCCTTCCAGCTCATCGACGACGTGATCGGCATCTGGGGTGACCCGAGGCGCACCGGCAAGCCGGCCGGGGCGGACCTCATGGCCCGCAAGAAGTCGCTGCCCGTCGTCGCCGCCCTCGCGTCCGGCACCCCGGCGGCGGCCGAACTCGCCGAGCTGTACGGACTGCCGTACGAAGCGGGGGAGCTGGAGCGCACGGTCCTCGCCGTGGAGCGGGCGGGTGGCCGTGACTGGGCCCAGAGCCAGGCGGCCGACCGTATGTCACGGGCGATGCACGAGCTGTCCCGGGCGGTCCCGGACCCGGAGGCGGCGGGTGGCCTCCTCGCGCTGGCGGAGTTCGTGACGCGGCGCAGCAACTGAGCGGCGCGGCTACTCAGAGTGGTGCGGCTACTCAGAGTAGAGACCCTGAAGGTGAAGGCCCCGGAGCTGCCGGTCCCGTGCTGAGCTGACCCTTACGGCATCGGTGGCTTCGGTCAGGGCGGGTCCCGCGCATCCCCACGGTGCGCGGGGCCCGCCCGTCTCGCCGTCACCTTGCCCGGCTCCTGCCCGTTCCCCGGCGAGCGGACCGCCGTGCGGACCGCGGTGCGGATTTCGTCACCCGGAAGCGCCTGCTCTGCGGAGGGGGAGCGCGGGGCCCCGTCCCGCCATACCCTGAGTGCATGGACAGGGATGAGCGCGTCTGTCCGGTCTGCGGACAGCCCGTGGCCACCGTGGTACGGCGGCACAAGACGCTCGGCGCCTGGGTGCCCGTCTGGGGCCCCGGACCGTGCCGGAACCCCCAGTGCGGGGCGTATGTCGAGGAGGCCGAGGAGGGCACTGCGAGCGTGCCGCCGAGGGAGGCCACGAAGTAGCCCGGAGTGCCGTGGGGCCCGCCAGGCCGAAGCTGTAGCACTCAAGCCATAGCACTCAAGCCGTGGCTCTGAAACCGTAGCTCTCAAGCCGTAGTTCTTACGCCTGGGAGGCGACCGGCAGGCCGCCCGTCTCCGGGTCGCGGCTCGTCAGGCAGTACGTGCCGCCCGCCGGGTCCCGCATCACCGTCCAGTGGGCGCCGGCGGCGACGACCGTGGCGCCGAGGTCCTCGTGGCGGGCCCGGACCGCGTCGATGTCGGCGCACGCGAGGTCGAGATGAGCGGAGGCGGGGCGGTCGGTTCCGAGGCGTTGGAGGAGGATGCGCAGGGGGAGGCCGGCGGGCGGCGTCAGTACGTGGAACTCAGGAAGTGAGCCCGGTCGCGAGTCCCAGCCCGTGAGGTCGGTCCAGAAGGCGACCTCGGAGGTGAACGCGGCCGGGGCCACGTCGATGCACACCTGGTCCAGGCGGCTTCCTTCGACCACCGGTGGCCGTACGGACTCCCCGTGCCACTGCACGGCGCAGAACAACTGGCCGCCGGGGGAGCGGAGCACGCTCCCCACGTAGAGCGGGGCGACGACCTCGGCACCCAGCCGGACCGCCGCGTCGACCAGGGCCGGTGCGTCCTCGACGGCGAGGTCGACGTGAGCGCCGCCGTCCCCCTGCTCGACCCCCTGCGCCTTCACACAGGCGGCGGCGGCCTCGGGCAGCAGCGTGACGAACTCGTCCCGCTCGCCCCGGGGTTCGGACAGCCCGGTGGTGATGACCGCCCTCCAGAAGTCACACGCCTGCGCGAACCGGGCCATCGGCCTGTCCACAAAGGCGTAAGCCCATCGGATCGTTCCGGTCATGCGCGCCGCTCGCTCTCGTGTGGTTCGGATCAGTTCATGCCGTCGGTGTGGCGGCAGGTGCCGTTGACCACGGGGGGTGCGTATGCGCCGGTCCACCGTGGCTAACCCACTCAGGTGGCCATAGAGCGGCGGCCTGCCTCTTGCGTAGCGTCTGACCTGCGCCCTTCCTTTCCTTAACCTTGCGCTGGGCGCCGGTCGCTAGCGTCCTCCTGCATGCACTGGTGGTGCCGGCTCCCCCGGGTGAGGTCCGTTCTCTGCGACTCTCCCCCGGCGGTCCGGCGGCCGGGCAGGTCGCATTCCCAGGAGGACAACCATGGGCAAGATGAAGGTGCTGAGCATTATCGGCGGCGGGCTTCTGCTCTCCGGCACGGTGGGCGCCGCGTTCGCCACGGCCGGCGAGACCGACGCGCCCTCGCGGGAGGCGGTCCGTACCGCCGCCGCACCGAGCTTCGAGATCGAGATCGACCCGGAGTTGGACGCACGATTCGGGCCGCGTCCCGTCAACGCCGTCGACGCTGCCGAGACCGTCACCGCCGCCGAACCGGGTGCGCGCGTGGTCAAGGTGGAACTGGACGAGGAGGGGGGCCGGGCCGTCTGGGAGGTCGAGGCGCAACTGGGGGGCGGCTCGATAGAGGCCCTTGTCGACGCCTTCACGGGAGAGATCGTGGGCGAGGACGCAGGTGACTCGGGGGACTTCGAGGACTCCGAGGACTCCGGGGGCGACGACGACCGCGGTGACGGTTTCGACGACGACTGAGCCTGGCCATCCTCTCTCGAGTGCGCCCCGTGGCACCAGTTCCCCCTGGTGCGGCGGGGCGCCCGCGTGTTGCCGGCGGTGGCGGCGGAACGAGCCGTCGGCCCGCCGGTGAGGCGCCCGGACGGGGAACCCGTCAGACCCGGGAAGCCGGCCGTTGCGAACGGTGGCCGGCAGACGGCCGGCCGGAGGCGGGGCCGGGGCACGGCAGTCGGACGAAGGCGTCGAGGCCGCCCATGGGCCCCTCTCGCAGGACGGCTTCGCCACCGCTGAGCTGCGCGAGCCGCTGGACCAGGGACAGGCCCAGACCGGTCCCGCCCTTGGGGGCGCCGGGAGCGCGCCAGAACCGGTCGAAGGCGCGGCGCCGCTGCTCCGGGGGCATACCCGGGCCCTCGTCGATGACGTGCAGTTCGGCCCGGAGGCTACGGTCGCCCGCGGCCGAGCGACGTCGGCCGGGAGCATGGTGACGCAGTTCGAGGCGCACCGTACTGCCGGGCAAAGAGACACGCAGGGCGTTGGAGAGCAGGTTGTCGAGGATCTGCTCGACGGCCCCCGGCAGTGCGAGCACCGCATCGACTTCCCTGTCCTGGAACACGAGGTCCACGTCGTGCTCCTGGAAGAGCGCGGCCCAGGTGCGGTGACGTTCGGCGCAGACGGCCCCCGCGTCGATCGCCTCGACGGCGGCGGCCTTGTCCTCCAGGCGGGCCATCGCCAGCAGCCCCTCCACCAGGTTGGCCAGCCGGTCCGTCTCGGTCAGCGCGGCGTTCAGGCTGCCCCGGGCCTGCACGGCGACCGCCGGTTCCAGGTTGTCCAGGCGCAGCCGCAGGGCGGCGAGCGGCGTCTTGAGCTGGTGCGAGGCCTCACCGGCGAAGGCTCGCTGCGAGGCCAGGAGTTGTTCCAGCCGGGCGGCGGTCTGGTTGAACGTTTCCGCCAGGCTGCGTACTTCAGGCGGCCCGGCGGTCACGAGAACCGGGCTGTCGAGCCGGCCGTCGGCCAGACCTGCGGTGGCGTGCTCCAGTTCCCGGATGGGCCGCGCGGCCCAGCGGGCGAAGGCGAACGCCACTCCGGTGACGGCGGCGAGCACCGCGAGCCCGGCCAGGGCCAGCAGCAGCCACACCTGGTTCACCCGGCTGTGGACGGCATCGGTGGGCACGGTGATGTGCACGGCGGCGGCCGGCGGGCTGTCGTGGCCCACCGGGACCGCGACGGACAGATGGGGCGTGCCGTCGATCGTGGAGGTGCGCGCGTGGAAGGGACCGCGCCCGCTCAGCGCGGCGGCGACCTCGGGAAGTGCGGGCAGCCCACCGGTCTGCCCCGCGGACATCCGGTGGGAGGAGGCGATCACCGCCCCGGACCGGCCGACCACGACCACCTGCCCACCGATGCGCTGCGCGCACTCGACGAGCCGGTGTGCCAGTTCCCGCTCCTCCCGGCCGGCGGTCAGGGACAACTCGGCGAACGCGGACACCGAGTCGGCCTCGTCATGCGTGGCGGTGACGGTGCGTTCCTTCTCGGCCCGGGAGTAGACGAAGGCCAACGGGATCTCCAGGCAGAGCAGCACCAGCACGGCGATGCTCAGATTGCCCAGCAGCAACCGGCGGGTCATCGGACACCGCCCTCCGCGGTGTCGCCGTGGCCGGTGCCCGCTTCCCCCGCTGTGCCGTCGAGGGCCAGCCTGAACCCCACGGTTCGCAGGGTCTGAATCCACTCCGGGTGACCGAGCTTGCGGCGCAGAGCGGCCACGTGCGCGTCCAGCGTCTTGGTCGGACCCCGGTAGTGCGGGTCCCAGACCCGGTCGAGGATCTCCCGGCGCGCGTAGACCGCGCCCGGGTCCTCGTGCAGCAGCGCCAGCAAGTCGAACTCCTTGGGCGTCAGTGCGACGGAGTTCCCGTCCACCCACACCTGGCGGGTCCTGCGATCCACGACCAGCGAAGCGAGCGGGGCATCGCCGAGCGTGTCGCCGGGCGGTACGGGGGCCGCACGTCCGTGATCGTGTTCCGCCCGCAACGCGAACGAGAAGGCCTGCGCCGTCGCCCCGAACCCTCCGAAGCCGACCGTGGGAAGGGGCCCGTCGCCTCCTGCCGGGGGATCGGCGCTTTGCACACGCTGCAACCGACGCGAGACGGCCCGGATGCGCGCGACGAGCTCCCGCACGCTGAACGGCTTCGCCAAGTAGTCGTCGGCCCCCATGTCCAGGCCCAGAATGCGATCGGTTTCCTCGCCGCGCGCACTGAGAATGATGATCGGGACGTCCGATACCCGGCGGATGCCGCGGCACACGTCGAGACCGTCCATGTCCGGCAGTCCGAGATCGAGCAGTACGGCGTCCCCGTACGGGCCCTTCAGACCGTCCGCTCCCGTGGCCACCCAGTCCACCGAGACACCGAACCGTCCCACCCCCTCGGCCAGCGGCTCGGCGATGGTCTCGTCGTCCTCGATGAGGAGTACCTGTACGCCCATGCGACCCGTCTCTCCGGGGCCGCGCCGTACCGGATGCAGGGGAGCCCTTGGTGTGCGACGCGGCCGAATCGTCCCACCAGCGGCACGAAGGCGAGGCCCGCGAAGAGGCCGCCTCGCTATCAGTACGCACGGCGAACGCACATTGTTCAGCACACCGAGCTGCGCGCCCCGGGCACAAAAGACCGCACCCGGACCGTCAGGGACGCCGTGTTCGGCGGCCTGCGGGCCGGGTGCGGGCAGGGAGACGCTGCAACGAAAGTAATCGCAGGTCAGAGGGCATGATTCAAGATCAGGCCTTCTTGGTCTCCCAGAAGATCTTGTCGATCTGGGCGATGTAGTCGAGCGCCTTCTGGCCCGTGGCCGGGTCGGTGGACGCCTTGGCGGCCGAGAGGGCCTTGAGGGCGTCGTTGACCAGCTGGTGCAGCTCCGGGTACTTCTCGAAGTGCGGCGGCTTGAAGTAGTCGCTCCACAGAACGGAGACGTGGTGCTTGGCGAGCTCGGCGCGCTGCTCCTTGATGACGGTCGCGCGAGCCTGGAAGTGCGGGTCGTCGTTGGCGGCCATCTTCTCCTGCACGGCCTTCACCGACTCCGCCTCGATGCGGGCCTGGGCCGGGTCGTACACGCCGCAGGGCAGGTCGCAGTGCGCGCTGACCTTGACCTTGGGGGCAAACAGGCGGGAAAGCATGGAGCAATCCTTCCTCGTGATCGTCTTCTCAGGTGGGACATTACTCCGTAGGAGACGGGTTTTCGCGAGTGCCCCCATGGGCTTAGGACAAAAGTCCGGGGTGAGACTGGGACTGGGAGTGGTGGAGGATCCGACCGGGGAGGTGCCGGTGATGCCGGAACTGTCGCAGGAGACCGAACGGGGGAGGGCCGTGCTGCCGTTCGGGGGAGCCGAGGTGACGGGACCGTCGATGGTGCCCACACTCCGGCACGGGGACCGGCTGGTCGTGCACTACGGAGCGCGGCTGAGGGCCGGTGACGTGGTCGTTCTGCGGCATCCCTTCCAGCAGGACCTGCTCGTGGTGAAGCGGGCCGCCGAGCGGCGCGAGGGCGGCTGGTGGGTGCTCGGCGACAACCCGTACGCCGGCGGGGACAGCACGGACTACGGGACCGTGCCCGACGAGCTCGTCCTCGGCAAGGTGCGGTTCCGGTACCGGCCCCGGCCCGAGGGTCAGCGCTCGCTGTTCGCGCTCGTCCGCTGGCTGCTGGTCGCCGCGCGGCCGGTGCTCGCCGACCGGTCCGCCTCCAGGCGTTTGCGGGCCCGGTAGGCGGCCACGTTGGCGCGGGTCGCGCAGCGGTCCGAGCAGTAGCGCCGGGAGCGGTTGGTGGACGTGTCGAGGTAGGCGTTGCGGCACGGTGCCGCCTCGCACAGGCCGAGGCGGTCCACGCCGTACTCGGTGAGGTGGAAGGCCAGGCCCATCGCGGCGATGGCGGCATAGCCCGCGGTCGCGTTCGAGGGGTGGTCCGCCAGGTGCATGTGCCACAGGGGGCGCCCGTCGTCGTCCCGGAAGTCGTGGCCGGAGATCTGCGGGCTCACGGGGAACTCCAGGAGGAGTGAGTTCAGCAGGTCCACGGCGAGCGTCTCGTCGCCGCCGTCCGCCGCCTCGAAGACCGCGCGCAGCCGGGAGCGGACCGAGCGGAAGCGCGTCACGTCGGCGTCGGTGGCGCGACGGGCCGCCGACTGGTTGACCTCGAAGAGGTCGCGGACGGCCTCCACCGAGGTCAGCGTGTCCGTGCCCCGGACCGGCTCCTCCGTGTTGACGAGGCGGACCGCGTAATCCGAGTAATAGGCCAGTTCCACTTGTAGTCCTTACGAGGGCGCTCTATTGTCGTACGGGCGGAGAAGTAATGGCTGACTGTGCTTTCAGGGTATTACGGGTGCGGCGGAGACGCAGTGCTGAAAGGGGCTCCCATGACCACCACCACCGGAACCGACTGGCACGCCTGGCAGGAGAGCTGGGACCGGCAGCAGGAGTGGTACATGCCGGACCGCGAGGAGCGGTTCCGCGTGATGCTGGACATGGTCGACGCTCTCGTCGGCCCGGCACCCCGTGTTCTGGATCTCGCCTGCGGCACGGGAAGTATCACGGCCAGGCTGCTCGCCCGGTTCCCGGAGGCCACCAGCGTCGGCGTCGACCTCGACCCGGCCCTCCTCGCCATCGCCGAGGGCACCTTCGTCGGCGACGACCGGGTCACGCTCGTGACGGCCGACCTGAAAGACCCCGAATGGGTGACGCGGCTGCCGTACGACACCTTCGACGCCGTGCTGACGGCCACCGCCCTGCACTGGCTGCCCACCGAACCCCTCGCGGCCCTCTACGGTCAGGTCGCGGAGCTCGTCCGCGACGGCGGTGTCTTCATGAACGCGGATCACATGATCGACGAGAGCACGCCCAGGATCAACGCGGCCGAGCGCGCCCACCGGCACGCCCACATGGATCAGGCCAAGGAGAACGGCGCGGTCGACTGGTCCGAATGGTGGCAGCTGGCCGCCCAGGACCCCGTCCTCGCCGAGCCCACCGCCCGCCGCTTCGAGATCTACGGCGAGCACGCCGAGGGCGACACCCCGTCCGTCGAGTGGCACACGCGGACGCTGCGGGAGAGCGGCTTCGCGGAGGTTCGGCCCGTGTGGCGTTCGCCGTCGGACGCGCTGGTGCTGGCGCTCAGGTGACACGGCCCGGGTCTGCGGGAGAAGGCAACGGGAGAAGGGCGGTACGCCGACGCGTACCGCCCTTCTCGTACCCGCTCTCAGCGGAGCGTCAGAGAACCTTCGACAGGTCAGAGCACCTTCGACAGGAACGACTGCGTGCGCTCGTGCTGCGGGTTCGTCAGGACCTCACGCGGGTTGCCGGACTCGACGACCACACCGCCGTCCATGAAGACGAGGCTGTCGCCGACCTCACGGGCGAAACCCATCTCGTGGGTCACGACGACCATCGTCATGCCGGACTCGGCGAGATCGCGCATGACGTCGAGCACGTCACCGACCAGCTCGGGGTCCAGCGCCGAGGTCGGCTCGTCGAAGAGCATCAGCTTCGGGTCCATCGCCAGCGCCCGGGCGATGGCCACGCGCTGCTGCTGGCCGCCGGAGAGCTGGGACGGGTAGCTGCCCGCCTTGTCGCCGAGGCCGACCCGGTCCAGCAGCTGCATCGCCCGCTCCCTGGCCTGGGCCTTGCTGACGCCCTTGACCTGGACCGGCGCCTCGATGACGTTCTCCAGGGCGGTCATGTGCGGGAACAGGTTGAAGCGCTGGAAGACCATGCCGATGTCACGGCGCTTCAGGGCGACCTCGCTGTCCTTGAGCTCGTACAGCTTGTCGCCCTTCTGGCGGTAGCCGACCAGCTCCCCGTCCACGTACAGGCGGCCGGCGTTGACCTTCTCCAGGTGGTTGATGCACCGCAGGAAGGTCGACTTGCCGGAGCCGGAGGGGCCGATGAGGCAGAACACCTCGCCGGACTTCACCTCCAGGTCGATCCCCTTGAGGACCTGCACATGGCCGAACGACTTGTGGACGCCCTCGGCCTTCACCATGGCGGTCGTCATGCCGCGACCCCCTTTCGGCTGGAGAGGGACGTGAGGTGGGTCCGGACCCGCTGCCACGGAGTCGGCGGCAGCTGGCGGCTGGAGCCGCGTGCGTAGTACCGCTCGATGTAGTACTGGCCCACGCTCAGGACCGACGTGAGGATCAGGTACCAGGCGGCGGCCAGGAACAGCATCTCGACGGTGGCGCCGGACGTCGTGCCGATGTCCTGCGCGAACCGCAGCAGCTCGTAGTACTGGACCGCGGCCACCAGCGAGGTCGTCTTCAGCATGTTGATGACCTCGTTGCCCGTGGGCGGCACGATCACACGCATGGCCTGCGGGATGACGATCCGGCGCAGCGTCTTGGAGTGGCTCATGCCGAGCGCGTGCGCGGCCTCGGTCTGGCCCTCGTCGACGGCCAGCAGACCGGCGCGGCAGATCTCCGCCATGTACGCGGCCTCGTTCAGGCCGAGGCCCAGCAGCGCCGTCAGGAACGGCGTCATGAAGTCGGACCACTCGTCCTTGTAGACCGGCCCGAGGTTGATGTACTCGAAGACGAAGCCGAGGTTGAACCAGACGAACAGCTGGACCAGGACCGGGGTACCGCGGAAGAACCAGATGTAGAACCAGGCGATCGACGAGGTCACCGGGTTCTTCGACAGCCGCATCACGGCGAGGACGACGCCGCCGACGATGCCGATGAGCATCGACAGGACCGTCAGCAGCAGGGTCTCCCGGACCCCCGTGAGGATGCGGTCGTTGAAGAAGTAGTCGGGGATGGCACCCCAGTTGATGTCGCCATTGGCGAAAGCCCAGATCAGCAGCCCCAGGATGCCCAGGGCCACGATCGCGGCGACGTACCGGCCGTAGTGCCGGACCGGGACGGCCCTGATGGCCTCCGGCCCGGCCGGCGGGGTGTCCGCCGGCCGGTCCGTCTTCTTGATGTCAGTCACGGATGTTGCCTTTCAGCGACGCGATGACGGGAACGCGCTCACTTGCCGCCGTTGATGGCGGCTTCCTTGACCGCGCCGTCCGTGACGCCCCACTTCTGGATGACCTTGTCGTACTCGCCGTTCGCGATGACCGCGTCCAGCGCCGCCTTGACCGCGTCGCGCAGCTCGGTGTTCGACTTCGCGACCGCGATGCCGTACGGAGCCGCGTCGACCTGCTCGCCGACGAGCTCGAAGTCCTTGCCGCCGCCCGAGGTCTTCACCGCGTACGCGGCGACCGGGAAGTCGGAGGAGCCGGCGTCCGCGCCGCCGGAGCGCAGCCGGGTCTGGGCCTGCTGGTCGTTGTCGAAGGCCTCGATGGACATCGTCTTGCCCTTGGCACACTTCTTCGCCTCGGCCTTGGCCAGGTCGTGCGAGACCGTGCCGCGCTGGACGACCACCTTCTTGCCGCACAGGTCGGCCCAGGTCGCGATGGACTGGGTGTCGCCCTTCTTGGTGTAGATCGAGACACCCGCGGTGAAGTAGTCGACGAAGTCGACGCCCTCGCCGACCTTCTTGCCGGTGTCGGAGTCGACACCCTCCTGGCGGTCCTTGGTGTCCGTCATCGCCGACATGGCTATGTCGTAGCGCTTGGAGCGCAGACCGCCGAGCAGCGTGTCGAAGGTGCCGTTCTCGAACTCGAACTTCACGCCGAGCTGCTTGCCCATCGCGTCGGCCAGGTCGGGGTCGATTCCGACCGTCTTGCCGGAGTCGTCCTTGAACTCGACCGGCGCGTACGCGATGTCCGAGCCGACCTTGATGACACCCGCCTTGCGGATGTCCGCGGGCAGCTTGTCGGCCAGGGGCGCGGAGTTCGTGTTCGTCTTCTCCGAGTCGTTGCCGCTACCGCTACCGCTGCCGTTGTCCTTGGTCTGGTCACCGCAGCCGGTGAGCAGCAGGGCGCCCGCTACCGCGATCGCGCCGACCGCGGTAGTCCGGGTGCGCAGGGCGGTGGTGCGACGGGTCTTGCCTGCGGTCATGGTGGTGTCCTCCGGCGGGGGTGGATGAGAGATGCAACGGTTGTGCCGTTGGGTCGACGACAACACACGTCATTGGGTGTGGCGACCTCGTGTGATTACGGCATCTTGCCATTCGGACTTGGGCACTCAGGTGACTCGATATGTCAAAATCGGATAACGGGTGACCCCCGAACCGCTGCGGGACGGTCCGCCAGGGCCGGATGCCCTGCGGGAATCTCTCCCTCCGGCCGGAAGATCTTCGGTGCATCTCAGGGTGCGGTCGGACACGGACTTCGTATGTGTGAGGCGGTCGGCGGCGGCTGCGCGAGCAGCTGTGTGACATGTCACGGGCGCGGTCGGCGGCTGAATGAATCCACCTGTATGTCACGTCTCCGGTGTGTGACCTACACGTGATGGACTCGTCGCCGAAGCCGTGGGTCGGGTAAGAAGGTTCCTTACACCCCTCATCCGGGGCCCAGGGCGCGTGTGCGGCGCGTCCGTCACGCATTGCCCGTGCGTATCCGGCCATCCGCCCGTACGTATCGGCCATTCGGCCATCCGTCCGTGCGTATGGCCCATCGGGACCGTGCGTGGTGCCCACCCACCCCCCGACCGGGAGTGGACAACCCTCAGGCAAAGAAGACTTAAGGGGTAAAAGAAGTGGCAGCGGAGATCGTGAATCCTCCTACTGAGAGCAACGGCGGCAGTGCGGACCAGGAAGGCGGAGGCGAGCCTCTCGATTCCTTCGACCCCGCTTTCGCACTGCACCGCGGCGGCAAGATGGCCGTGCAGGCCACCGTGCCGGTCCGTGACAAGGACGACCTGTCCCTCGCCTACACACCCGGCGTCGCCCGAGTGTGCACCGCCATCGCCGAGCAGCCGGCCCTCGTCCACGAGTACACGTGGAAGTCGTCCGTGGTCGCCGTGGTGACCGACGGTACGGCCGTGCTGGGGCTCGGGGACATCGGGCCCGAGGCCTCCCTCCCCGTGATGGAGGGCAAGGCGATCCTGTTCAAGCAGTTCGGGGGCGTCGACGCCGTGCCGATCGCGCTGGACTGCACGGATGTGGACGAGATCGTCGAGACCGTGGTCCGGCTCGCTCCCTCGTTCGGCGGCGTGAACCTGGAGGACATCTCGGCGCCGCGGTGCTTCGAGATCGAGCGGCGGCTGGAGGAGCGGCTGGACATTCCGGTCTTCCACGACGATCAGCACGGCACGGCGGTCGTGACGCTGGCGGCCCTGCGGAACGCCGCGCGGCTGTCGGGGCGGGAGCTGGGTGATCTGCGGGCCGTGATCTCGGGCGCGGGTGCGGCCGGGGTCGCCATCGCGAAGATGCTCCTGGGGGCCGGGATCGGGGACGTCTCGGTCGCGGACCGCAAGGGCGTTGTCTCCTCGGACCGGGACGACCTGACTCCGGTCAAGCGGGAGCTCGCGGAGATCACGAACAAGTCCGGGCTGTCGGGGTCGCTGGAGGCGGCGCTGGCGGGTGCGGACGTGTTCATCGGGGTGTCCGGCGGTACGGTGCCGGAGCCGGCCGTGGCGTCGATGGCCGAGGGGGCGTTCGTGTTCGCCATGGCCAACCCGAACCCCGAGGTGCACCCGGACGTCGCCCACAAGTACGCGGCGGTGGTCGCCACCGGGCGGTCCGACTTCCCGAACCAGATCAACAACGTGCTGGCGTTCCCCGGGATCTTCGCCGGGGCGCTGCAGGTGCGGGCCTCCCGGATCACCGAGGGTATGAAGATCGCGGCTGCGGAGGCGCTGGCCTCGGTCGTCGGTGACGATCTCGCGCCCGACTACGTCATCCCGTCGCCCTTCGACGAGCGGGTCGCCCCGGCGGTCACCGCGGCGGTCGCCGCGGCGGCTCGGGCGGAGGGGGTTGCGCGCCGCTAGGCGCGGGGGCGCTCTGCGGGGTCGGGGTCGTTCTGCGGGTTCGTACTACGGGGTCGTTCTGCGGGGTCGTTCTGCGGGTTCGGGGTCGGGTTCGGCTGCGGGTTCGTGTTTGGGATTGGGCTCCGTCCGGTTGGGCGGAGCCCAATGCATTGGGCGGGCGCATGATTTGAGGCCAGGTGTCGCGCGGCTTCCCCGCCGTCGTGGCTTGGGCGCCTGCGGTTTCGTCGTGGGTCGGGTGCGCGCCGGGAGGTCTCCGTCCTCGGTCCGGCGGGTCTGTGAGGTGTCGTACGTTGCCCGGCGGGGGACGTCGGCCGCTGCGGGCGGACACCTCCCGGCACACCCCCTGCGGTGCGTACGCGGCTGCCGGGCGCGTCGGGGGCGCGGGCGCGCCCGTGCTTTTCAGGGGCGCGGGGAACTGCGCGACCAGCCACAACGAACCCGCAGCCGACCTCAATCAGAACCCGGCAGACGGAACGCACCCGGCCGTGTCCCGGAGGGGCATGTCACAGGCGGGGCTGGTTCCCTCGGTCGGGGTGGAGCCCTAGGGTCGGGGCCATGTTCGCTGCTTACGCTGCTCGGATTGACCGTGACCAGCCCCTTCACGGGCTGGAGTTGGGGGAGCGCCCGGCTCCCGAACCGAGGCCGGGCTGGACGACCGTGAGGGTGAAGGCGGCCTCGCTGAACCACCATGACCTGTGGTCCCTGAAGGGCGTCGGGCTGGGCGAGGACAAGCTGCCGATGATCCTCGGGTGTGACGCGGCGGGTGTGGACGAGAGCGGCAACGAGGTCGTACTGCACTCGGTGATCGGACAGAGCGGTCATGGGGTGGGACCCGACGAGCCCCGCTCCATCCTCACTGAGCGCTACCAGGGGACGTTCGCCGAACTCGTCGCCGTACCCACGTGGAACGTCCTGCCGAAGCCCAAGGAACTGTCGTTCGAGGAAGCCGCCTGTCTGCCCACGGCGTGGCTGACGGCGTATCGCATGCTCTTCACGAACGCCGGAGTGCGGCCGGGCGACTCGATCCTCGTCCAGGGCGCCGGTGGCGGTGTCGCCACCGCGGCCATCGTGCTGGGCAAGGCTGCCGGCCTGCGGGTGTTCGCCACCAGTCGGCACGAGTCGAAGCGCAAGCGGGCCATGGAGCTGGGCGCGGTGGAGGCGCTGGAGTCGGGGGCGCGGCTGCCGGAGCGCGTCGACGCCGTCATCGAGACCGTGGGCGCCGCAACCTGGTCCCACTCCGTGAAGTCCCTGAAGCCCGGTGGCACGCTCGTCATCTCCGGTGCCACCAGCGGCGACCGGCCCTCCCACGCCGAACTGACCCGCATCTTCTTTCTGGAGCTGAAGGTGGTCGGCTCCACGATGGGCACGAAGGACGAGTTGGAGGATCTACTGTCCTTCTGTGCGGCGACGGGCGTGCGGCCCGTGATCGACGCGGTGCTGCCGCTCGACCGTGCGCGGGAGGGCTTCGAGCGGTTGGAGGCCGGTGATCTGTTCGGGAAGGTCGTGCTGACAGTCCCCTGAGGGGTCGGCGGTCCGTGTTATGTCAACCGGGATTGACGCCTTCGGGGTGTCAATGTAGGTTGACGTTATGACCGAAGCAACGGATCTCGCAGCGCGTGCGGGTGACCGTGATCCGCGGGTCGGATTGCGGGCGGTCGCCGCGCTGCGGAGGCTGCTGGAGCAGCTGGAAGCGGTTCAGGTGCGCAGTGCGCGCAATCAGGGGTGGTCGTGGCAGGAGATCGCCGCGGAACTCGGGGTGAGCAGGCAGGCCGTGCACAAGAAGTACGGGAGGCAGTGATGTTCGAACGGTTCACCAAGGACGCCCGCGCTGTCGTCCTCGGCGCGGTCGACCACGCCGAACGGTCACGCGCGGCCATGGTCGACGAAGAGCACCTGCTGCTCGCGCTGCTCGATCGGGAGGCCGGCCGCGCCGCGTTCGCCCTGGACGCTCTGGGGCTGGCCGAGCGGCGGGGCTCCGTGGAGCGCGCGCTCGCCGAGGCCCGCCGCCGTGGCGGCCTGTCCCGCGCCGACGCGGAGGCTCTCTCCGGACTCGGTATCGACCTGACGGAGATCGTCTTTCGCATCGAAGAGGCCCATGGGGTGGGGGCTTTGGAGTCCGGAGGGAAGAATGAGAGGG
>NZ_VMNX01000185.1 GCF_009377235.1 Streptomyces acidicola | reverse complement strand
CCCGGCCCAACCGCCGGAGGCACCCCGGCACCCCGCGCCCTCAGCCTCACGCCCCGTAGAACAGCTCCTCCATGACCGACCGAGCCCTGCGCGTCGTGCGCCGGTAGTCGTCGAGCATGTCCCCCACGTGGCCGGGCCCGTAGCCCAGGTAGCGTCCGACGGCGGCGAGTTCACGGCCGCCCGACGGGAACATGTCCCCGGCCCGCCCCCGCACGAGCATCACCGCGTTCCGCACCCGCGTGGCCAGCACCCACGCCTCGTCCAGGGTCGCCGCGTCCTCCCCGGAGATCAGCTCCGCGGCACACGCGGCGGCCAGGGCGCGACGGGTCCGCGTGGTGCGCAGCCCCGGCTCCGCCCAGCCGTGCCGGAGCTGAAGGAGCTGTACGGTCCACTCGACATCGGACAGCCCACCACGGCCCAGCTTGGTGTGCAGCGTGGGATCGGCGCCGCGCGGCAGCCGCTCCGACTCCATGCGGGCCTTGAGCCGCCGGATCTCCCGTACGGCATCGTCGCCCAGCCCCTCCGCCGGATACCGCAGCGGGTCGACGAGCTCGATGAAACGACGGCCCAGATCCTCGTCGCCCGCGACGGGTTCCGCGCGCAGCAGTGCCTGTGACTCCCACACCAGCGACCAGCGCCGGTAGTACGCCGCGTACGACGTCAGCGTCCGGACGAGCGGCCCGGACTTGCCCTCGGGCCGCAGGTCGGCGTCGATCAACAGCGGCGGATCGGTGCTGGGGATCTGGAGCAGCCGGCGCATCTCCGCGACGACGGTGCCCGCGGCCCGCGCGGCCTCCTGCTCGTCGACCCCGTCGCGCGGCTCGTGCACGAAGAGGACGTCCGCGTCGGAGCCGTAGCCCAGTTCGTGCCCGCCGAACCGGCCCATGCCGATGATCGCGAACCGGGTGGGAAGGGTGTCGCCCCACTTGCCGCGTACGACTGCCCGCAGCGTCCCCGCCAGGGTGGCCGCGGTGAGGTCCGACACCGCGCCGCCCACCAGTTCCACCAGCGCGCCCTGATCGGCGGCGGCCGGTGCCTCCTCGGTACCGTAGGAAGCGACGATGTCGGCGGCGGCCGTACGGAACAGTTCGCGTCGGCGCACTCCGCGGGCGAAGGTGACCGCCTGCTCGTCGTTCTCGGAGCGTCCGACGGCGGCGAGGATCTCCTGTTCCAGGTGCTCGCGTTCCCGGGGTTCGAGGCCGCCGCCTCTGCCGTCGCCGTCACCGAGCAGGGCGACGGCCTCGGGGGCGCGCAGCAGCAGGTCGGGGGCGAGCCGGCCGGCCGACAGCACACGGGCGAGGTTCTCGGCGGCGGCTCCCTCGTCCCGGAGGAGCCGCAGGTACCAGGGGGTCTTGCCCAGCGCGTCCGACACCTTGCGGAAACCCAGCAGCCCCGCGTCCGGGTCGGCCGAGTCCGCGAACCAGCCCAGCAGAACGGGCAGCAGGGTGCGCTGGATCGCGGCCTTGCGGGTGACGCCCGAGGCGAGCGCCTCCAGGTGCCTGAGCGCCGACGCCGGATCCGCGTAGCCGAGGGCGACCAGCCGCTCGCGGGCCGCGTCGGCGCTCAACCGGGTCTCACCCGGGGCGAGTTGGGCCACGGCGTCGAGCAGTGGCCGGTAGAAGAGCTTCTCGTGCAGGCGCCGTACGACGGCCGCGTGCCGCTTCCACTCGCGGTTCAGCTCGGCGACCGGGTCCGTGCGCAGCCCCAGGGACCGGCCGATGCGGCGCTGGTCGTCCTCGGCCGCGGGGACGAGGTGGGTGCGGCGCAGCCGGAAGAGCTGGATGCGGTGCTCCATGGACCGCAGGAAACGGTAGGCCTCGTCGAGCTGCACGGCGTCGGCCCGCCCCACGTACCCGCCCGCGGCGAGGGCCCGCAGCGCGTCGAGGGTGGTGCCACTGCGCAGTGAGGTGTCTCCGCGCCCGTGCACGAGCTGGAGTAGCTGCACGGCGAACTCGACGTCGCGCAGGCCACCGGGGCCGAGTTTCAGCTCGCGTTCGATCTCGGCGGCGGGGATGTTCTCGACGACCCTGCGGCGCATCTTCTGTACGTCGGCGATGAAGTTCTCGCGTTCGGCGGCCTGCCAGACGAGGGGGTCGAGCGCGGCGATGTACTCCTCGCCGAGTTCGATGTCGCCCGCGACGGGCCGGGCTTTCAGCAGGGCCTGGAACTCCCAGGTCTTGGCCCAGCGCTGGTAGTAGGCGAGGTGACTGCTGAGGGTCCGCACGAGCGGTCCGTTGCGGCCCTCGGGGCGGAGGTTCGCGTCGACGGGCCAGATGGTTCCCTCGACGGTGGACTCCGAGCAGATCCGCATCAGGTGGGAGGCGAGCCTGGTGGCCGCCTGCAGCGCCTTCTGCTCGTCGGCGGAGTCGGTGGAACCGGTGGAACCGGTGGAACCGGTCGAGCCCGTGGAGTCCGCGGCCTCGCCGACGAAGATGACGTCGACGTCGGACACGTAGTTCAGCTCGTGGCCGCCGCACTTGCCCATCGCGATGACGGCGAGCCGGCACAGCGCGGCGTCCTCGGGGGCGGCCGCGCGGGCGAGAGCGAGGGCGGCGCGGAGGGTGGCGGTGGCGAGGTCGGCGAGCTCGGCGGCGGTCTGCGCGACGTCGGTGGTGCCGCACACGTCGCGGGCGGCGATGGAGAGCAGGCAGCGGCGGTAGGCGACACGGAGGGAGACGGGGTCGGTGGCCTCGGCGAGACCCCGCTCGAACTGCTCGACGCCCGGGTGCAGGTCCTCCGGCTCGTACGTGACGAGTGCCTGCCAGTCGTGCGGATGCCGGGCGAGGTGGTCGCCGAGCGCGGCCGACGCGCCGAGCACTCCGAGGAGCCGGTCCCGCAACGGCTTCGCCGCGATCACCGTGTCCAGCAGCTCGCGCTGCGCGGTCCCGTCGGGCTGGGCCTCCAGCAGCCGGACGAAGCCGAGGAGCGCCAGGTCGGGGTCGGCGGTGGCACCGAGCGCGTCGAGCAGGACCGGGTCGTCCCTTATGGCCGTCAGCTCGGTGCTCTCCAGGAGCCGCTCGGCGGCCGACGGATCGGTGAAGCCGTGTCTCAGCAGCCGAGAGAAGGTACTGCTCCTGCGCCCCGGCGCCGTCATCCCCGGCCTCCCTCGGATCAAGGTCGTTCGGCCCCGAGGGTAACCCCGACGGGGACGGGTGCGCCGGGTTGGGCGGGGGCCTCTTGTGGATGGGTGCGGATTCGCCTTGGGCGGCACGGGGGCCAGTGCGCCCGCGGTCCACGACGGCCGAGCAGCCGCCCCGATGAGTTCCGTGGCCGCGCGAGGTCTGTCCCTGCGAACGGCCAACCCGCTCCCCCACACCCCAGGAGGCACCCATGGCGGACAGAAAGACTCCACAGACCCGGCTCGATCCGCGCTACAGCAGCGAGGGAGCCACCCCGACCACCTGGCCGCAGGCCGAGTCGCTGCTCACCGAGGCCGAGCTCTTCTGGATCTCGACCGTACGGCCGGACGGGCGCCCGCATGTGACTCCCCTGCCCGCGGTGTGGGCGGACGGCGCGCTGCACTTCTGCACCGGCCCCGAGGAGCGCAAGGCACGCAACCTCGCGGAGAACCCGCAGGTCGTGCTCACCACCGGCACGAACACCTGGGACAAGGGCTACGACCTGGCGGTGGAGGGCGAGGCGGTCCGGGTCACCGACGACGACCGGTTGCGTGATCTGGCTGCGGCCTGGGAGGCCAAGTACGGCAGTTTCTGGCATTTCGATGTGCGGGACGGTCACTTCCATCACGGCCCCGGACGGGCCGTCGTTTTCGCGGTGGCGCCCTGCCAGGTCTTCGGCTTCGGTAAGGGGGAGCCCTTCAGTCAGACCCGCTGGCGGTTCGACTGACATTGGCGTCGGCACGCATGTCAGAGGCGACTCGAGACGTCATGCTCCCGCGCCTCCGAGGGGCACAGGAGCATGACACTTGGGGAAAGCGAGCAACCACGACAAAGCCGCAGACTCAAGACGGCAGCAACGAACCCACCACCCGAACCGGCCCTCAGCGGAGCGTCACAGCACCGGCAGGTTCTTCCGCAGCTCGAACGCCGTGACCTCGCTGCGGTACTCCTCCCACTCCTGCTTCTTGTTGCGGAGGAAGAAGTCGAAGACGTGCTCGCCGAGTGTCTCGGCGACGAGGTCGCTGCGCTCCATCAGGGACAGGGCCTCGCCGAGGTTCTGGGGCAGGGGTTCGATGCCCATCGCGCGGCGCTCGGAGTTGGACAGGGCCCAGACGTCGTCCTCGGCTCCCGGCGGGAGCTCGTAGCCCTCCTCGATGCCCTTGAGGCCGGCGGCGAGGAGGACGGCGTAGGCGAGGTAGGGGTTCGCGCCGGAGTCCAGGGAGCGGACCTCGATGCGGGCCGAGCCCGTCTTGCCGGGCTTGTACATCGGGACGCGGACCAGGGCCGAGCGGTTGTTGTGGCCCCAGCAGATGTACGAGGGGGCCTCGCCGCCCGCGCCGGCGGTGCGCTCGGCGCCGCCCCAGATGCGCTTGTAGGAGTTGACCCACTGGTTGGTGACGGCCGCGATCTCGCCCGCGTGCCTGAGCAGGCCCGCGATGAAGGAGCGGCCGACCTTGGAGAGCTGGTACTCCGCGCCCGACTCGTAGAACGCGTTCCTGTCGCCCTCGAAGAGCGAGAGGTGCGTGTGCATGCCACTGCCCGGGTGCTCCGAGAACGGCTTCGGCATGAACGTCGCCTGGACGCCCTGCTCCAGCGCCACCTGCTTCATGACCAGGCGGAACGTCATGATGTTGTCGGCCGTGGAGAGCGCGTCGGCGTAGCGCAGGTCGATCTCCTGCTGGCCCGGAGCGCCCTCGTGGTGGGAGAACTCCACCGAGATGCCCATGGACTCCAGCATGGTGATCGCCTGGCGGCGGAAGTCCATGCCGACGTTGGTCGGGGTGTGGTCGAAGTAGCCCGAGTTGTCGGCCGGGGTGGGGCGGGAGCCGTCCATCGGGCGGTCCTTCAGGAGGAAGAACTCGATCTCCGGGTGGGTGTAGAAGGTGAAGCCCAGGTCGGAGGTGCGGGCCAGGGAGCGCTTGAGGACGTAGCGCGGGTCCGCGAAGGACGGGGAGCCGTCCGGCATGAGGATGTCGCAGAACATCCGGGCCGTCCCGGGCGCCTCCGCGCGCCACGGCAGGACCTGGAACGTCGAGGGGTCCGGCTTGGCGATCATGTCGGACTCGTAGACGCGGGCGAAGCCCTCGATGGCCGAGCCGTCGAAGCCGATGCCCTCGTCGAAGGCCTGTTCCAGCTCTGCGGGGGCCACGGCCACGGACTTGAGGAAGCCCAGCACGTCCGTGAACCACAGGCGTACGAACCGGATGTCGCGCTCCTCCAATGTGCGGAGCACGAACTCCTGCTGCTTGTCCATGTCTAGCTTCCACCCATCCTTGCTGGTCAGGCCGCCTGGTCCCGTAGCCACTACTCCCGTGCCACGGGAAACGGTCCGGCACCTGAGCATCCCACCACAACACCGTTTCATGCGCGTTGCGGACCTTGATCGTTCGACCGACTCCGGTGTGAACGCCTCGCGCACGGCAGGTGTACGGCTCTGAACCCATTTTGCCTGCTCGCCGGCGCTTCTGTAATGGCCGGCCGTGCCCTTTCCGCTGGCCCTGGCCCTGCGGCCGCGGTCGTTCCCGGCCTGAAGCGGATACGGGGTCCCGGCCGGCAGGAATCCCCCTCGTTTACGAGAGGGAGGGCGTCAAATTACGATCAGCGAGCCCCTCCCGTCTCATCCCGTCTCATCCCCCACTGAAGGAACACACGACATGTCCGCCAAGAAGAGCAGCTCCGCGGCGCGCAAGGCGCGAATAGAGGAGATGCGCCGTGCCGAGCGCGCCCGCGAGACTCGCAACCGCATCCTCACGATCGGCGTGAGCGTGGTCATCGTCGCCGGTCTCGTCGTCGGCGGGACGTTCCTCATACGCTCGCAGTCCGACGACAGCGACACCGCCGGTGACACGAAGGCCGCCTCGGGCAAGTTCGTCACCGGCGAGGACGGCGTGAAGAAGTGGGAGGGCAAGCTGGCCCAGACCCACGTCACCAAGTCCGTGAAGTACCCGGTGGAACCGCCGGTCGGCGGCGACCACAACCCGGTGTGGCAGAACTGCAACGGCGACGTCTACGACAAGGCGATCAAGAACGAGAACGCCGTGCACTCCCTGGAGCACGGCGCGGTCTGGGTGACGTACAACAGCGCGGCGTCCGAGGACGACATCAAGGCGCTCGCCGAGAAGGTCAAGCAGACCCCGTACACGCTCATGAGCCCGGTCGACGACCAGAAGGACCCGCTCATGCTGAGCGCGTGGGGGCACCAGCGCACGGTGACGAGCGCCGACGACCCGAACGTCGGGAAGTTCTTCGAGACGTATGTGCAGGGCGAGCAGACCCCGGAGCCGGGCGCGGCCTGCACCAATGGCCTCTCGTAGCAACTGCCTGACACAGTGGGGAAGATGAAGCACATAGCCTGGATCGCCTCCGGGGCCGCGGCGGTGCTCGTCGCGGCCGGAGCGATCACGTACGCGGTCGCCGACGGCGACGACTCCGCCACGAAGGTGCCCGCCGCGGACTCCGCGGACGCGGGCTTCGCCCGGGACATGGCGGTCCACCACCAGCAGGCCGTCGAGATGTCGTACATCGTCCGCGACCGCACCGACGACGAAGACGTTCGGCGGCTCGCGTACGACATCGCGCAGACCCAGGCCAACCAGCGCGGCATGATGATCGGCTGGCTGGACATGTGGGAGCTGCCCAAGGTGTCGTCGGACGCGCCCATGACGTGGATGGGCATGGGCGACATGGCCTCCGGCAAGGACGGCTCGCTGATGCCGGGCATGGCGACCAACACCGAGTTGGAGAAGCTCGGCAAGCTCAGCGGCAAGGAGGCGGAGATCTTCTACCTCCAGCTGATGACCGACCACCACAAGGGCGGCATCCACATGGCGCAGGGCTGCGTCTCCAAGTGCACGGTCGGCGTGGAGAAGAAGCTCGCGCAGGGCATGGTCAACGGCCAGGAGTCGGAGATCCAGCTCATGACCGGGATGCTCAAGGACCGGGGCGCGACACCGCGTTAGGGCGGTCCCTGGGTCGGGCAGTGGCGTGGGGCGCTCCGTGCGTGGGGCGCCCCACACGCCCGCCCACCCCATTGCGTCGTTCTGACGATTAAACGGGCCGTGTGCCTCGGCTGCCCCCGGGCTACTGGCTACTGGCTACTGGCTACTGGCTACTGGCTACTGGCTACTGGCTACTGGGCGGAATTTTCGCACCACTCGTGCCCCCGGATGCGGCGGTCGCATCCGGGGGCCCGGAGAGATTGCCGACAGCTCCCGCGGCCGGGCGGACGCGCCCGCGCCCTGGCGTCCCGGCTCCTGAGGTCCGGCCCCTACGGTCCACCCCTGAGCGGGGCGACCGCTTCAGGACCCCTCAGCGCACCACCGCATCCGACTCCTGCGGAACATGCGCCGCCACCAGGCGCCCTGGACCGCTCTGCCGTACGACGACACCCCGCCGGACATCGACCACGTACGCCACAGCCGCGACTCCCAGCCCCAGCAGGGCCAATCCCGCTCCCGCGACCGCGGGAGACGTCACCCCGAAGCCGGCGGCGAGTGTCAGCCCGCCGATCCACGCACCGCCCGCGTTGGCCAGGTTGAAGGCCGCCTGGTTGGCGGACGAGGCCAGGGACGGGGCCGTGGACGCCTTTTCCATGACCATGAGCTGGAGGGGCGAGCCGGTGGCGAAGGCGGCCGTGCCGAGCAGCGTCACGGCGAGGGCCGCCGTCCACGCCGACTGCATCAGCAGCGGGAACAGGGCCAGCACCACGACCAGCGAGACCAGACCGCCGAACAGCGTCCCTCGCATCGCGCGGTCCGCGAGCCGGCCGCCCACGAGGTTGCCCACCGTCGCCCCCACGCCGAACAGCGCCAGCAGCAGCGTCACGCTCGACTCGGCGTACCCGGCGGCCGCCGTCAGCATGGGCGCGATGTAGCTGTACGCGGCGAAGAGGGCGCCGAAGCCCGCGACGGTCGTGCCCAGCGCCAGCCAGACGGGCCCCGAGCGGAGGGCGGCCAGTTCACCGCGCAGGCCACCACCCGGCGTCCCGCCGTGGGCCGGGTCACGGGGCAGCAGCAGCGCCAGGGAGCCGATCGCCGCCAGCCCGATCACGCTCACCCCGAGGAACGCGGCACGCCAGCCGAGGTGCTGGCCCACGAGCGTCGCCGCGGGCACCCCCGCGACGTTCGCGACCGTCAGTCCCAGGAACATCAGCGAGACCGAACGCGCCTTGCGCTCGGGCGCCACCAGGTTCGTGGCGACGACGGCGCCCACACCGAAGAAGGCACCGTGCGGGAGCCCGCTCAGGAAACGGGCGGCCAGCAGCCAGTGCGCGTCCGGCGCGAGGGCCGACAGGGCGTTGCTGAACACGAACAGCGCCATCAGGGCGATGAGGACCGTGCGGCGGGACATGCGGGCCGTCACCGCGGCCAGCAGCGGAGCACCGATCACCACGCCCAGCGCGTACGCCGAGACGAGGTGCCCGGCGGTGGGGAGGGAGACGCGCAGGTCGACCGCGACGTCGGGCAGCAGGCCCATCATCACGAACTCGGTCGTACCGATCCCGAACGCGCCCACGGCGAGGGCGAGCAGGGCGAGGGGCATGGAGAGGCCTTTCAGAGGGAGGTTTCGTTCCATCGTATGTTCAAAGACGGAACAAACTCTCCCCGGCCCAGCATTCCGGCAGGTGACGCCCTGGTTTCAAGCAGGTGTTCAGGGGCCCGATGTGCCGAGTTTCACACGCGCCGCGAGCGGCAGATGGTCGCTCGCCGTCGCCGGCAGCGTCCACGACGCCTCCGGTTCGGCGTCCCGCACCAGGATCTGGTCGATGCGGGCCATCGGGAAGGACGCCGGCCAGCTGAAGCCGAAGCCGCTGCCCGCCGCGCCCTGCGTGGAGCGCATCTGTGCGGTGACGGCGTTGAGCGCACGGTCGTTCATCGTGCCGTTGAGGTCACCGAGCAGGACGACCTGCCTGATGGGCTCGTCCGCGATGGCCGCGCCCAGGGCGTTGGCGCTCTTGTCGCGCTGCCGCGCGGTGAACCCGGCCTCCAGCTTCACCCGCACCGAGGGCAGATGGGCGACGTAGACGGCGACCTCGCCCTCCGGCGTCGTCACGGTCGAGCGCATCGCGCGCTCCCAGCCCAGCTTGATGTCGACGGACTTGGTGTCGTTCATCGGGTACTTGCTCCACAGCCCGACGGTGCCGACCACCTTGTGGTACTTGTACGTCGACTCCAGCGCCCTCTCGTAGACGGGCACGGCCTCCTCGGTCAGTTCCTCCAGCGCCACCACGTCCGCCCCGGAGGCGGCCACGTCGCGGGCCGTGCCGGACGGGTCCGGGTTCTCCGCGTTGACGTTGTGCGTGGCGACGGTCAGGTCACCGCCGCTGCTGGCCTTGTCGGTGACGAGCCCGCCGAAGAGGTTCAGCCAGACGGCCGTGGGCAGCAGCACGGCGATGAGCGCGGTCACTGACCGGCGGATGAGCGCGAGGATCAGGAGTACCGGGACGAACACGCCGAGCCAGGGCAGGAACGTGTCGGTGAGGCTGCCGAGGTTGCCGATCTTGTTGGGGATCCGCGCGTGCAGCACCATCATCAGTGCGAGGATCACCGCGAGGGCCGCGATCACGATGCCGCGGCGCCAGATCCCCCGGTCGCCCCACAGGCGCCGGAGCCGGGACCGCTCGCGGCCCGCACCCGTGCCGCCGCCCGTCTCCGTCACATACGCCTGCGCCATACCGTCGCCTCACAACCTGCCGTGCACGTCGTCCCCCGCGCCTACGACCCTAGGGGATGATCGCCGTCCGTCCCGCCGTCCCGTGACGGCCGTACGGGCACGATGACGAAGATCTCAGCTGTCGAAGTTCCGAACCGGCGGCCGGAGAACGCTTGCTGTGACCAAACGCGCACACCAGCGGGGAGTTGTGAGGTGTGGTTTTGTGACGTCACTTCAGGAACCGGTTCGGACTTCAAGGTTTCAAGGAGTTTTCCGGCCGGGGACGAAGCCGCGACTGGCTCTGCCGACTCTGCGAGAAATGTCACCCTGCGCGAAGGGGCCGTCGGCGGCGAGTCGCGGTGAAGGGCTACACGCCGTCCGGCCGCAGTCCCGCCAGGACCGTGTCGACGATGTGCTCGGCCAGTTCCTCGTCGAGTGCGGCGTCCGGGCGCATGACCGTGCGTACGAGCATGGGGCCCACGAACAGGTCGCTGACCAGCTCAATGTCGAGGTCGGCCCGGAGTTCGCCGTTCTCCCGGCCCCGGCGCAGTACCTCGAAGGTGGTACGGCGCCGGGGTTCGATCACGACGGCGTGGTACGCGGCCCAGATCTTCGGGCTGCTCTTCATCTGCGCGTGGACGTTGTGCAGGATTGCCGAGGAACGGCTCATCAGGCCGCGCCGGCGCAGCGATTCCAGCAGGGCGACGAGGTCGTCGCGCAGGGAGGTGCCGGGGAGCACGGGGTCCGGGGGTTCGGCCGCGCGCAGGACGTCGACGAAGAGCTCCTCCTTGCCGCTCCAGCGGCGGTAGATGGTGGCCTTGCCGACGCCCGCGGTGCGCGCCACCCGCTCGATGGACAACTCCGCGAGCGGCACACCCTCCTCAAGGAGCTTCATCACCCCTTCGATGATGGAGCGTTCCACGGCCTCGCTGCGCGGGCGTCCCCGGACGGGGCTCCCGGGGCCCACTGCCGTGCTGCCTTCCCTGGCTCGGCTCTCGGCGAGGCTCACGATCGGCTCCGTCCCTGTGTTGTCGGCGTGGGGCGATTCTCCCGTCTGAACGACCGCGAGGGGCACGCGGTGCCCGGACAAACTCCTTGACGTCCGCCGAACGACATCGCGCGTCCGCCCGATGGGTCTGCCTTGTCCGCCCTATTGATCCGCTTTATCTGCTGTCACCAACTCGGTCTCCCCGGGCTCCCGTTGTTCCTGTGGTGCCTTTCCCGGCAGGAACAGCGCCACCACCACCGCCCCGAACACGGCCACTCCCGCCCCGCACAGCGCGGTGACGTGCATCGCGTGCAGGAAGGCGTCGTGGGCCGGGGCGACCAGGGCCTCGCCCTTGACGCCGAGCTTCGCGGCGAAGCCGAGGGTGGCCTCGATGGACTCGCCCGCCTGGTGCCGGGCGGTGGGCGGCAGCCTGTCCTCGATGCCGGAGCGGTACGCCGTCGACAGCACCGAGCCGAGGACCGCGATGCCCAGGGCGCCGCCGAGCTGGCGGAAGGTGTTGCTGAGGGCGGACGCCGAGCCGGCCTTCTCGCGCGGCAGCGCCTGCATGATGACGACGCTCACCGGGGTCATGATGTGCGCCATGCCGGCCCCCATGAAGAAGAAGATCACTTCGAGGATCCAGATCGGCGTGTCCGCCTCCAGCGCCGTGAAGGCGGCCAGCATCGCCGCGACGGTCAACAGCCCCGCCGTGCACACCGCCTTGTTGCCGAACCGGTCCACGACCAGCCGGGCCCGCGGCGCGAACACCATCTGCGCGACGGCCAGCGGCAGCAGCAACAGGCCGGCGTGCAACGGCGAGTAACCGCGCACGCTCTGGGTGTAGAAGACGGAGAAGAAGGTCACGCCCATGAGCGCGAAGAACACGAGCGCGATGGCGGCGATGGCCGCCGAGAAGACCTTGTTCTTGAAGTACGTGACGTCGATGGACGGATGGTCGCTGCGCTTCTCGAACAGGACGAAGACGGCGAGCACCGCGAGTCCGGCCCCGATGGTCGCGAGCACGGTGGCGTTCGTGAAGTCCGCGAGCTGGCCGCCCTTGATGATGCCGTACACGAGCAGCACGAGCCCGACGATGGAGAGCACGACACCGAGGGGGTCCACGCGCCCTGGGTTCGGGTCCCGTGAGTCGGGCACCAGCCACAGCATCAGCGCCAGCGCGAGGACGACTATCGGCACGTTGATGAGGAAGACGGACCCCCACCAGAAGTGGTCGAGAAGGACCCCTCCGGTGATGGGCCCGATGGCGATGGCGAGCCCGACACCGCCCGCCCAGATGCCGATGGCCTTCGGCTGCTCGTCCCGCTCGAAGACGTTCATCAGGACGGCCAGGGTGGCGGGCATCACGAACGCCGCCCCGAGGGCCATCACGGCACGGAACGCGATGAGTTCGGCGGGGGAGCCCGACTGGGCCGCCAGCGCCGATCCGACGCCGAACACCACGAGCCCGGCGAGCAGCACCTTCTTCCGCCCCAGCCGGTCGCCCAGGAGCCCCGCGCTGAACAGCAGCCCGGCGAAGACGAGCGTGTAGGCGTTGATCGCCCACTCCAGCTCGCTCTGGGTGGCACCGAGCCCGGTCGGAGCGGGCGTGGAGATCGTCTTGATGGCGACGTTCAGGATCGAGTTGTCGAGCACGACGATCAGCAGGCTCAGCATCAGTACGCCGAGGATGGCCCAGCGGCGCCTGTGTACGGCTTCCGGGACCCGCCGCTCGGCAGGGACAGCAGGAGAAGTCATGGGTACGACCCTAACGAGCTTTCGATACGGGACCGTCTCGTATTGAAATCCTTTACGGAGCCCTTAAGCGAGGACCTAGGGCATGGGGCTTAGGTATCACCGCGTACGTGACAGACATCCCCCGCCCCGGTCTGGCCGGGCCTGGCACGAGGTGCCACCATGGAGACGGTCCGGGGACGCCGTGAGGGCGCCTCGAGATGACAGAAGGAGCCGTTGCGATGACGCAGCTTCCGGCTGCCCCCGAGCAGCCCGAGCAGCCCGCACAGGGGGCGCTCAAGCCCTCCGACAGCAGCAGGGCGCTGTACGGGGGCAAGAGCACCCGGCGGATCACCGTGCGCGACATTGCCGCCGCCAAGGAGCGCGGCGAGAAGTGGCCCATGCTCACCGCATACGACGCGCTGACCGCGTCCGTCTTCGACGAGGCCGGCATTCCGGTGATGCTCGTCGGCGACTCGGCGGGCAACTGCCACCTGGGGTACGAGACCACCGTGCCCGTCACCCTCGACGAGATGACGATGCTGTCGGCGGCGGTCGTCCGCGGCACCAGCCGCGCCCTGATCGTCGGCGATCTGCCCTTCGGGTCGTACCAGGAGGGCCCCGTCCAGGCCCTGCGCTCGGCGACGCGCCTGATCAAGGAGGCGGGCGTCGGAGCGGTCAAGCTGGAGGGCGGCGAACGCTCCCACCGCCAGATCGAGCTCCTCGTGGAGTCCGGCATCCCGGTCATGGCGCACATCGGACTGACCCCTCAGTCGGTCAACGCGATGGGCTACCGCGTGCAGGGACGTGGCGACGAGGCGGCCGCGCAGCTGTTGCGGGACGCGAAGGCCGTGCAGGACGCCGGCGCCTTCGCCGTCGTCCTCGAACTGGTCCCGGCCGAGCTGGCGGCCGAGGTCACGCGCGTGCTCCACATCCCGACGGTCGGTATCGGCGCGGGCCCCGAGACGGACGCGCAGGTCCTCGTCTGGACCGACATGCTCGGGCTGACCGCGGGGCGGGTACCGAAGTTCGTGAAGCAGTACGTCAACCTCCGCGAGGTCATGGCCGGCGCGGCCAGGTCCTTCGCCGAGGACGTCATCGGCGGAACGTTCCCCCAGGAGGAACACTCCGTCCACTGATCCACCACGGCACCACCCAGCAGCCCGCCGATCTTCCCCCGTCGGCGGGCTGCTGTTTTTTGCGCCTGAGCCGGCGCCGCTCTCGCGGACCTGGTTGCTCGGCACCTTCTTGCGCCTGAACCGGCGCCGCTCTCGCGGACCTGGTTGCTCGCCGTCGTGGTTTCTCAATTGATGGTTGCGGAGTTCGTCGGGGAATTGTCGGTGGTGTCGGCCGTCATTCACCTGCTGTCGGTGCTCTGTCGGTCGTTTGTCGGTGGGCTCTGGCACCGTCGTCCCCATGAAGCGAAACGACAAGAACCCAGGCGGCCCGAACGGGGCCGTCACCGTCCGGGGACTGGTCAAGCACTACGGCGAGACCAAGGCGCTCGACGGCGTCGACCTGGACGTGCGCGAGGGCACCGTGATGGGTGTGCTCGGGCCGAACGGGGCCGGCAAGACCACCCTCGTGCGGATTCTGTCCACGCTGCTCGCACCCGACGCGGGACAGGCGACCGTCGCCGGATACGACGTCGTACGGCAGCCCCGGCAGCTGCGCCGGGTGATCGGGCTCACCGGGCAGTACGCGTCGGTCGACGAGAAGCTCCCGGGCTGGGAGAACCTCTACATGATCGGGCGACTGCTCGATCTGCCGCGGAAGGACGCGCGCGCTCGCGCCGACGAGCTGCTGGAGCGGTTCTCGCTCACGGAGGCCGCCATGCGGCCCGCGAGCACGTACTCCGGCGGCATGCGGCGGCGGCTCGACCTCGCCGCCTCGATGATCGGGCGGCCCGAGGTGCTGTTCCTCGACGAGCCGACCACCGGACTCGACCCCCGTACCCGTAACGAGGTGTGGGACGAGGTCAAGGCCATGGTCGGTGAGGGGGTGACCGTGCTGCTCACCACCCAGTACATGGAGGAGGCCGAGCAGCTCGCCTCCGAGCTGACCGTCGTCGACCGCGGGAAGGTCATCGCGGGCGGCGCCATCGACGAGCTCAAGGCGAAGGTCGGAGGGCGGACGCTGCGGGTGCGGCCCGCTGATCCACTGCAGTTGCGGCCGCTCGCCTCCGCCCTCGACGAGCTCGGCATCACGGGACTCGCCAACTCGACCGTCGACACCGAGGGCGGTGCCGTACTCGTCCCGATCCTCAGCGACGAGCAGCTGACCGCCGTGGTCGGCGCGGTCACCGCGCGCTCCATCACGATCAGCTCCATCACCACCGAACTGCCCAGCCTGGACGAGGTGTTCCTGTCCCTCACCGGCCATCGCGCCAGTGCCCCGCAGGACGCCGTGCCCGCCGACACCCGCGAGGAGGTCGCCGTATGAGCGCCGCCCCTGCATTCACCGCCACCACCACAGCCGACGCACGCATTCCGCTGCGCGGCCATCTGCGCCACACCGGCGCCCTCATCCGCCGCAATCTGCTGTGGATCCGGCAGGACCCCGAGTCGATGTTCGACGCGTTGCTGATGCCGGTCGTCTTCACCCTGCTGTTCGTGTACGTCTTCGGCGGCTCGATCGGGCAGGCCCTGGGCGGCGGGCAGGACGGTTACGTGCAGTACGTGATCCCCGGCATGATCGCGATGATGAGCATGACGCTGTCCCAGGGCGTCGGCACCGGGTTCAGCCAGGACTTCAACTCCGGTGTCATGGACCGCTTCCGGTCGCTGCCGATCGGGCGCGGCTCGGTGCTGTTCGCGAAGGTCTCGGTGGAGCTGGCGCGGATGCTGTTCGCGACGACCGTGCTGATGATCGTCGCCGTCCTGGTCGGCTTCGACATCAACCACTGGGACGGTCTGTTCGCGGCCGTGGGCCTGTCCGCGGTGTTCGCCTCGTCGATCATGTGGGTGTTCCTCACCCTGGGCGTGATCCTGAAGAACGCGCAGTCGGTGCAGGCGATGGGCTTCCTGGTGCTGTTCCCGCTGCAGTTCGGCTCGTCGATCTTCGCGCCGACCCAGTCGATGCCCGGCTGGCTGCAGGCCTTCACCGACTACAACCCGCTGTCCACGCTCGCCGACGCGGCGCGCGGCCTCATGGTGGGCGGCCCGGTCGCGCAGGACCTGTGGGTGACGCTGGCCTGGTCGGTGGCGATCACCGCGGTGATGGCGCCGGTCGCGATCCACAAGTTCCGTACGAAGAGCTGAAGAGCTGACGCGCGGGCCCCGGGCCGGACGACGGTTCAGACCAGGGCGGTGGCCTCCTCCACGGAGAGCGCGCCGCCCTCGGCGTACGCCGTCTCGTACGTCTCGTCGTCCAGTACGGCCCGGGCCGCGGACTCGGCCAGGTCGCGGTTCTCGACCTCCAGGGGGCTTGAGCAGTGACCCTGCGGCAGCATCGCGTCGGCGGCTCCGAGGAGCCGGGCCGCGTCCCGTGCCCGGCTGCCGCCGTCCACGCCGGCGACGGCGATGGCGGCCCCGGTGAGCTGCACGGAGACGAAGTGGGGCGCGATGTTGCGGGTGATCGGGTCCGCGGCCCGTGCCAACGCCTCGCGCAGCTTGACCAGGGCCTCCTCATGGCGGCCCGACAGCGCCTCCAGCCAGCCCTCGATGCCGGCGACGAAGCTGGAGAAGATCACGAAGTTGACGGCCTCGAAATCCTCCCGCAGCAGCCTGATCTGCTCCCACGCCTCCGCCATGCGCCGGCGGCGGCCGAGCCAGACCGTGAGAAAGAGCCTGGCGGCCGGTATGGCCTCGTTGGTGCTGCCCTGAGCGCTCTCCAGCACCTCGAACAGCATCTTCTCGCCGCGCTCGGCATCCCCGCCCTCGATGAGCACACCGCCCAGGCGGGCTCTGAGGACACCCAGCTGGGCGCGGGCGCCGAGTTGTTCGGCGTACTCCAGGGCCCGTGCGAAGTCCGCGGCGGCGCCCTCGTAGTCGCCCTTGCGCTCCTGGGCCTCACCTCGCGCGGAGAGTGCCTCCGCCGCGCCCCAGGCGTCGCCGATCCGGGTGAACAGCTCCAGCGCCTCGTCGGCGTCGCGGGTGGCGTCGCCCGTCCAGTCGCTGCGGTTGGCGAGGATGTTGGCCCGCAGTTGCAGGGCCTGCGCCAGCTCCCAGGAGTGGCCGAGCTCGCGGCAGGTGTTCACGGTCTCGTTGATGACGTCGCGGGTGCGCTCCAGTTCGGCGCTGAGCAGAACGGCGAAGAACCACATGGAGCCGGGGAAACGGCAGGTCTGCGGCTGGCCCGGCCGGTAGGTCCCGCTGATGACGAGCAGCTTCTGTCTGGCCTGCGGGGTTTCCCAGGCGCCCAGGTCCATGTCCATGCAGGCGAGGTGGAGGAGGTGCACCCCGCGCCGGGCCTCCGCGAGGACCTCGGGGCTCATCGGCGGCGGGCCGTCGGTGAGGCCTTCGAGCACGTCCGGGGCGGGGAGCGCGGGCCCGGCGAAGGGGTCGGGGCCGAGCGCCATGACCTCGGCGGACCAGGTGCGGGCCTCGCTGCGCAGGTCGCGCATCTGCCAGTACCAGCACAGCGACAGCGCCAGGCTGAGGGCCTCCTGTTCGTCGCGTTCGGCGACGGCGTGGCGCAGGGCCGTGCGGATGTTCTCGTACTCCAGCTCCAGCAGCTCGATCGCCGCGCGCTGGCCGGAGCCGCGCAGCAACGGGTCGGTGGTGCGGGCGAGTTCGCGGTAGTACGTGAGGTGGGCGCGCTCGGCGGCGGCCCGCGCACCCGTCTCGTCGAGCCGCTCGCGGGCGTACTCGGCGACGGTCTCCAGGAGCCGGTAGCGCATCACGCCGTCGCCGCCGGGCGTCGCCACCACGAGGGACTTGTCGACGAGCGAGCCGAGCGCCTCCAGCGTGGATAGGGGGTGTTTTGAAAGTCCAGTGCGGTGCCCACGGTGTTCGGTGCGTGCCCTCGGCGTGCCGGACGAAGGCCCTCGTAGCGGAGCTACTTGGGTCTTTGGCCGGTGCGGCGAGGGTGCGTGCCGGGCGCCGTGGGTGCTGTGCGGGACTTTCAAAACACCCCCTAGGCCGCAGACGGCCTCGGCGGCGGCGAGGTCGCAGCCGCCCGCGAACACCGACAGCCGCCGCAGGACGTCCCGTTCGTCCTCGTCGAGGAGGTCCCAGGACCAGTCGACGACGGCACGCAGGGTCTGCTGGCGGGGCAGTACGGTCCGGCTGCCGCTGGTGAGCAGCCGGAACCGGTCGTCGAGCCGCTCCGCGACCTGTCGCAGCGTCAGCATCCGGAGCCGGGCGGCCGCCAGTTCGATGGCGAGCGGCAGGCCGTCGAGGCGCCGGCAGATCTCGGCCGCCGCCTCAGGATCGTCCGCGGGGTCGAAGCCGGGACGGGCGGCGGCGCCGCGGTCGGCGAGCAGCCGCAACGCGTACGGCTGCGCCAGCGGTTCCACGGGTCGCAGCAACTCCCCCGGCACGCCGAGGGGTTCGCGGCTCGTGGCCAGTACGGTCAGTCCGGGGCAGCGCTCCAGCAGCCGCTCGACGAGGCGGGCGGCGGCGTCGACCACGTGCTCGCAGTTGTCGAGGACGATCAGCATGCGGCGTCGGCCGCAGTGCTCGACGAGGCGGCTGACCGGGTCGTCGTGCCGGTCGGCCATGGCCCGCATCTCCTCGGCGCCGGCTCCCCTCAGGACGGTCTCGCGGGCGCCGAGGGCGGTGAGTACGGCCTCCGGGACGTTCTCGGGGTCGTCGACCGGCGCCAGTTCGGCCAGCCAGACGCCGTCGGGGACGGCCTCGGCCACGGCCTCCCCCGCCTCCTGCGACAGCCGGGTCTTGCCCGCCCCGCCAGGGCCCAGCAGGGTCACGAGCCGGGCCGCCGTCAGGTCACCCCGGATGGCGTCGATGTCGGCGTCCCGGCCGACGAAGGAGGTGAGCCGGGCGCGGAGGTTGCCGGGCCTGGGGTTCTCGCCCCCGCCGCCCCTACGGCCTGATGTTTCAGCCCCTCCGGCGTTTGAGGAGCGGGGTC
>NZ_VMNX01000184.1 GCF_009377235.1 Streptomyces acidicola | reverse complement strand
TCCTTCAAAGACTTGGTCGTCTTGAAAGATCAGCCGGTGGCCGTTCGTCTATGCGGGCCTCATCCCGACGCTGGAGCAAACCCCCAGATCAGGTCAAAACCCGTACACCACTTCTCGGGACTCAACCCGGACCGCCCGGACCGACGGGAGGGAAAACTCTATGAGACTGCGTAAGTTCCTACCCATCGCGGCTCTCGGTTCTATCCTCATCACCGGGAGCCTCACGGCTCCAGTGCAGGCAGCGGACCAGGACGTGGTAAGCGAGAAGAGCAGTTCCTCGTGTGCCACACCGAAAGTCGCACCTGCCAAGGCCGTCGAGAAAAGGGCGATGTCTGGTGACGCCTCGACAGCCGCTTGCAGTCCTGGGGAAGCCTGGCGCTTCTGGGGTGAGTACTTCTGGGGCAGCGACTGCGCTGCAGCTGGCAACAGGGGCAGGGACGCGGGGCAGTGGACCAGGTACCAGTGCACATGCAGCAGCGCCTTCGCTTACTACCAGCTCTGGGTGCTCTGACACGGCAGCTGTAGTTCTTGCAGTCCCTCAGTGCGCTGCTCTCAGGTGGGTGCGCCGTGCAGTGACCAAGTCGTGCCAGCGCCGCCGGGTGGGGTGTCCGCCGTCGATCCATCGCGCTCGTGAGGGCTCTTCGAGGGGCATGCCCGCCATGAAGTGGGCGATGTCCACGTAGTAGGCGTACGTGCCGTCTCGGGTCTGTGAGCGGAGCCGGGCGATGGTGGCCGTGAGCGCGTCGTGGTCGTCGAGGACGGCCTGGTGGAAGGCGCAGGCGAGTTCGAGGGTGGGTGTCATGGAGGTGAGGCCCGCGACCCGAGTTCGGTGCGCAGGGCGCGGGCGCGGTCGTCGGTGGTGGGGGTGCCGGCGTCGCGGATCAGGGTGGCGATGGCGGCTTTGATCGTTGTGGCGCGTGGGTCCAGGCCAGTGAGGAGCTGGTGGGCCAGCTCGAGTTCGTCGTCGGCCTGGCGGGGATCGAGGAAGGCGAGGGCGAGGGCGCGCAGGGCTTGATTGTGCGCGGCCTCGCCCGATTTGGCGTGCTGCTCGGCTTCGAGGCCGCCGGCGAGGTAGGCGGCGGCCGCGCGGGCCGGCTCGCCTTGGGCCCACCGCACATCGCCCAGCACCCGCTGGTGGCGTCCTTCCCAGCCCAGGCTCTGGGCGGCGGCGAGGGTGGTGGGGAAGTCTCCAGCCAGACGGGAGGCCTGGGCAAGGCCGCGGCGGGCGGCGGGCGCCAGTCGGCCGCCGCCTTCGACGACCTGCTGGTAGCCGTGGCGTGAGTCCTCGTTGTGTCCGATGTCGCGGTGTGCTTTGGCCCGGTAGTAGAGGGCCATGTGGTGCAGGTCGTCAGGGAGCAGTCGGCTGTCGATGACTGTGGTGAGCCGGGCCGCGGTGCGGGAGCGGTGTTCGTGCTGGCGGCGGGCGAGGGTGCTGAGGAGTTCGACCAGGGCGTCGGCGGCGGTGTCCAGGTCCGGGTTGTCGGTGTCGGGTGGGGCGAGGGGTTCCCATACGGAGTCGCTGACGTAGGTCCAGGCGGCGGGGGTGAGCCAGTCGAGGTCCAGGCGGTGGTCGCGGGCCAGGCGCAGGCAGGCGACCAGCAGTAGCCGGCCGGGGCCGTCGGTGTTCTGGTGCTGCTCACCCAGGGCGGTGAAGGCGCGCTGGGCGGCCTGCTGCCAGTCGGTGTCGGTCCAGCGGTCGTTCGGTAGTGTCGTCGGCGTTGCGGACGGCGGAGCGGATCAGGCCGTGGAGGTGGAACGGCCACAGGCCGAAGGGAGAGTCGTAGACGAAGGGCCGTTCGGTCGGGCGGACTGCTTGCGTCCGACGGCGCGGCTCTTCGGGGTCAGGCCTTTGTGTTCCCGGTCTCCGTGGGGATCGCGGCGGGGCAAGAGGTCCTGCCTTCGTCTGCGCCACTCGTGACGATGATGCCGGGTTTCGTCTCGTCGGACATGCTGCTGTAGGTGTTGTTCGTGACCGTGTTCCGGGCGCCGCAGGCGAAGCTCCCGTCCGAGGCGTGCACCCAGTACGAGACCATGGCGTTCGTTCCTGACCGGCGGAACTGGTTGTGGTCGATGAGGTTGTCGCTGCTGCTGCGCCGCAGGCGCACCGGGTCACCGGTGATGCCCTGGAAGGTGCTGTTCTTCACGGTGTTGTGGTGGCTTCGTTCGGCGATGTAGACGCCGTGCATGCAGCCGGGGCATTCGTTGGCGACGTTCTTCAGGTAGAGGAAGGAGACGTTGTCCACGATGTTGTACGACGAGCCTGCGTTCATGTGGATCCCGGCGTATCCGTCTCCGGTGCCGGCGTAGGCGTTGCCGATGAAACTGAACTGAGTTCCGGTGAAGGTGTTCCGGTCGTTCTTCAACAGCACGCCGCCGGTCCGGTAGTACTGGATGATCAGCCGCTTCATGTGGATGCGCGGCCCGTCGGCTGCGACCTTGAGGAAGTAGTCGAGGTGTCTTGCCCCGTTGGTCCCCTTGATCACCGGCGCGGTGCTGCCGCCCACCCGCGTGAAGGTGATCGACTTCTGCTTGTACGCCTTGCCCACCGAGAAGCTCGCCCCGGGCCGGTAGGTGCCCCCGAAGATCCGTACCGTGGTCAGTTTCGTGTTGTTCCTGACGCGCTTCAACGCCTCCCCGATGGTGCGTATCGGCTGGCTCTTCGTGCCGGGGGCCGAATTGCTTCCTGTGGTGCTCACGTAGACGCTGGTGGGTGCCGCGCTGGCGGGGGTGGCGGTGACGAGGCTTGCCGTGCTGACGGCGGCCATGAGGCCGGCGATCGCGAACTTCCGCATGCTGTCTGCTCCTTCGCGTGGATCCGTATCGGGCTACGGGACATGACCGCCCGGGACGGGCGGGCGGGCCGATCCTGCGGGCGGCGGCCCCGCCCGGCAAGGAGAACGGCAGAATCCCCATTCGTCCCACAGGCTGAAGGGCGGAATGCGGACACGGCAGATGTGCGCCTCTGGCCCATTCTGAGTGTTCGGTATTCCGGATGCTCTCGATGCGGCCTGCTCACCCGATGCGGCGCGGCACATGAGCTCCACAGGAAGAGTGGCCGGAAGATTCCTGGCTGTTTGAGATGGACCGGCGTACTCCTCGCGAAGGAAAGGCGACCGTTCTCTACACACGCGACAAGCGCCACAGCGGAAGTGGCCCCCAGCAGGCCACCAGCGGGCTGATCCGGCCCTGCAGAAAAGGCCTCTCGCCGGCCGGGGGTGTCGGTCAGAGATCGGTCGGCGGCAGGCTTCTCAAGGGCCGGACGGCTTGCGGGTGGCTGCGGCTTGTCCGGGTTGGTTCCAGAGCATCTGCGGCGATCAGCCGGCTGTTCTCGACCATCAGCCGCTGGTTGGCGTTGCGGAGTGCCTGCATGGCGGTCTCTGCTTGGCGGCTGCTTCGCATTTGTCGACGAGTTCGTCGGTCTGCTGGATCTCCCGGCACAGCAGCTCCAGGTTCGCCGAACTTCGTGAAGGGTCCGTTGCAGGGCGGCGTTCTGTTCCAGGAGCATGCGGTTCTCGATTTCGAGGGCCGCCTCCTTGTGGGCGCTCGCTGCTGCCGCCGCCCGTGGCTGATCTCCGCGTCGGAGAGGGCCTGGCGGCCGGGTCGGTCTTCATCAGCTGCCCGTAGTCCGGGTGGGTGGTGCCGGCCGCCTTGATCCGCCGTTCCGACCTGCGGCCTTCAACGGCACGATCATCGAGACCGGCACCGACTCCTACCGCCTCGCCAGCACCCGGGCCCGGGCAGCAGAGCCCGCCGCGGCCAGCTGACACCCGCAGGTCCCGGCTCGACGGCCAGCCGCCTTCACAGGCGGCGGGCGCGCCCGCCGATCTCCAGGTATTGCCCAAAGTGCCGGACAAACGCTGCTGCTGAAAGTTAACGAAGCCGGCTGGTCCAGTTCCTCGTAGAGTTCCACTTGGCCGGTTGCCCTGGCGGACGGTTCGTTCACGTGCCGGCGGTCTTCAGGGCGGTGGGCCATCGGCTCACCAGGCAGGGCGGATCGGCCCCGGCGGTGCAAGGAGTGTCAGGTCGGCGACGAGTTCGCTGAAGCGCGCCTCGCCCAGTACTTCTCGCCACGGTGCGACGGCAGCCCGGGCCGCTTGATCGGCGGCGCGCGTGGCGGCCCAGCCGGTCTCGGTCAGTCCCAGGAGGCGGGCGCGGGCATCGTGTGGGTGTGGATGCCGCTCCACGTACCCCTTTCGGACCAGCTCCTCGACCAGCTGGGCGGCGGCCTGCTTGGTCACCCCCAGGTGCTCGGCCAGGTCGGCAGTGGTGGCGCCGCCCACCGAGATGCGGGCGAAGGCGAAGCCATGTGCAGGTCGTAGGTCCTCGAATCCCTGCTGCGACACGTTGGCGTGGATTTCCTGCACCAGCTGTCCGGAGAGTGCCAGCACGAGTGCGGAGAAAACCAGTGCGTCGTCCATGGGCTTGACTATAACTCGTCAAGCCGCTTGTCTATCTAGACAAGAAACTTGTCTAGATGGAGGCTGGAGCATGCCGTTCATCCGCAGTGATGAGGCCGTCGTGCACGAGATTCACGGTGGCCGTTTCGTTTCCTACGTACGTCCGGGCACCGGCAGCCGGGACCTCGCCGCCTGGCGCGTCGAGATCCCGGCCGCAATGGTGGGGCCAACCCACACGATCAGCGATGAGGAGACCTTCTACGTCCTCTCCGGTCGCCTCCGACTCACCATCGACGGTGAGGGCGCCGAACTCGGCGCAGGTGACGCGGCAGTGGCACCTGCAGGCTCCGAACTGGCGGTCGCCAACACCACCGACCAGCCCGCCCACATGTGGGTCACCACACGTGTCGGGCTCACCGCCAAACTGGCTGACGGCAACACCATCACACCGCCCTGGGCTCACTAGTGTGCTGGTGACCGCGTAGGTTCGCCGGGTTCTTCAGGCTGCGGTGGCGAGGGGGCGTCCGCCCCGGCGGATGCCCTTTTCGCTTCGGATGCGGGCGCGTTCCTTCCGTTCGGCGGCCAGGACGTCGCGGTGACGGGCGTTGGCGTTGCGCCACCGCAGATAGCCGTGCAGTACCCGGGTCTGCACGGTGTGGTTGGGATGGTTGGAGTTGGCGATGGTGAACTGCCGCAGCGATCCGAAGTGGGCCTCGATGGGGTTCGCCCACGACGCGTAGGTCGGGGTGAAGCACAGCTCGACCTTGTTCTTCTTCGCCCAGCGGCGGATGCCGGTGCCCTTGTGGGCGGAGAGGTTGTCCAAGATCACGTAGATGGGGGCGCCGTCGGGCCGGCGGCGCGGGTGGACTTCAGCGCGGCCAGCGTGTTGGCGGCGCCCTTCTTGCACCTGTTGACACCCCATAGCCGGTCGTCGCCGACCGAGTAGCAGCCGTGGAAGTACCGCACGCCGTGGGTGCGGTGGTAGGTGGCGGGCAGCCGGTCGGGGCGTTTGCGCGCGGCCCAGCCCGAGCCTGCGGTGGGGCGGATGCCGAGCGGGCCGAACTCGTCGAAGGCGAAGACCCGGTCCGGGAAGCGGTCGAGGACTTCCTCGATCCGGTCCAGCTTTACCTCGCGTTCAGGGTCCGGGGATTCCTTCCAGGTCTTGGTGCGCTGGAAGGTGACGCCGCGGCGGGCGAGCAGGCAGCGTAATGCCTCGCGGTCGATGAGGATCATCCGGCCGTGGACTTTGCGCAGGTAGGCGACGAGTTTGCGCAGGGACCGGCGGGTGAAGGACTGGCCGAGCTTGGTGGGGCGGCTGGTGGCCGTCTGGATGACGAAGTCCTCGTCGTCAGGGCTGAGCAGGCGGGGACGGCCTCCCGCCCACTGAGGGTCCAGGCAGGCCAGGCCGATCTCGTCGAACCGATGAATCACATCGCGCACGGTGTCCTCATCGGCCTGCACCAGCTGGGCGGTCACCGGCACCCGGTTCCCGCCGGCCGAGGCCAGCAGCATCATCGCGCGCCGATAGCGCATCGAACTGGTGCTGCCCCGGCGCACGATCTGCTGCAGCTTCTGCCCTTCCAAGGCCGGTCAGTCTGCGCACACGGACGGGCTCGGCCACCGCGCCTCCAGCGGTCGGATCGGAGATCTGGCTCCGAGTCGTGCTCTTAGAGGTCCTAACAGAAGCTGTTGATCATGTGACTATCCGTTTGGATGGTCGTTGGTCTGGTCGTGGGAACACGTCCGTCGCGGCCGTGGATCGTGTCGGATGAACTGTGGTCGCTGATCGAGCCGTTGCTGCCCGGGCCGGGGCCGAAGCTGGTGGAGGGCCGGCCTCGGATACCGGACCGGCAGGCGTTGTGCGGGATCCTGTTCGTGCTGCATACCGGGATCCAGTGGGAGTACCTGCCCCAGGAACTGGGCTTCGGCTCGGGGATGACGTGCTGGCGGCGTCTGGCCGCGTGGAACGAGGCCGGTGTGTGGGACGAACTGCACCTGGTGCTGCTGAGGAAGTTGAGGGTGGCGAAGAAGCTGGACTGGTCGCGGGCGGTGATCGACTCCTCGCACGTGCGGGCCGCTCGGCGCGGCCCAAAAGCGGGCCCAGCCCGGTCGACCGCGCACGGCCGGGCAGCAAGCACCACGTCCTGACCGACGGCCAGGGCATCCCGCTTGCGGTGTCGCTGACCGGCGGCAACCGCAACGACGTCACACAACTCCTGCCCCTGATCGACAAGGTTCCGGCCGTGGCCGGCGTTGTGGGTCGGCCCCGGCGCAGGCTCGACGCACTCCTCGCCGACCGCGGCTACGACCACGACAAGTACCGCCGACTGCTCTGGGCACGCGGCATCCGCCCGGTCATCGCCGAACGAGGCCGGCCACACGGCTCCGGCCTTGGCATCTTCCGGTACGTGGTCGAGCGCACGATCGCCTGGCTGCACGGCTTCCGCCGACTGCGCATCCGGTGGGAACGACGCGACGACATCCACGAAGCCTTCCTCGGCCTCGCCACCTGCCTGATCACCCACCGCCACGTCCAACGCCTTTGTTAGGGCCTCTTAGCCGCGTACGGCGCGTGGGGGACGGGTCAGCGGGTGCGTTCGTAGTGGCGACGTGCTTTTTCGCGGTTGCCGCAGACGGCCATCGAGCACCAGCGGGCACGGTTGGCGCGGCTGCGGTCGAGCAGGAACAACCGGCACTCGTCGTTGGTGCAGGGGCGTAGCCGGCCGGGCATTTGCTTCTCGGTGGCGGCCCAGGCGAGAACCACCTCGACGGCCAGCCGGGCGTGCGGGGGAGTCTTAACCATCCACTGAAGACCATCCGAAGTGATCTCCGGGATCTGGTGGACCCCTTCGAGCAGCGGGCTCAACGCGGCGGGCGAGCTTTCTCCGCGCACTATGTCCTGCAGGATGTCCCGCGTCTCGCGCAGCAGCGCCAGTTCCGCGAGGCTGCCTTCACCGCCGTGCTCCCGCGCCCAGCGTCGTCCTCCGGCCGGGTCGCCGAGCGCGTCCCGTTCCTCGCCGTTGACCAGTGGCCTGCTGTTGAGCAGGTCCAGCAGCGTGTCCATCGGATGCCACTCTCCCTCTAACCAGAACGAGCCCTTTGACAGGTTAGCTCATTCCGTGCTTGCATGACGAGGAGCTAACCAGATCAAACATTCGAAGGGGTTAGAAATGAGCTCGATGCACCACCGGACCGCCACCGTCGACGGCCATGAGATCTTCTACCGGGAAGCCGGCCCCGCCGACGCCCCCGCGATCGTCCTGCTGCACGGCTACCCAACCAGCTCGTTCATGTTCCGCGAGCTCATCCCGCTGCTGGCCGACGACTACCACGTCATCGCGCCGGACCACCTCGGCTTCGGCCACTCCGACGCCCCCCTGGTAGGGGAGTTCACCTACACCTTCGACGCCCTCGCCGAACTCACCTCCGGACTGCTCGACCAACTGGACCTGGACCGCTACGCCCTCTACGTCCAGGATTACGGCGCCCCCATCGGGTGGCGCCTCGCGCTCAAGCACCCCGAACGGATCTCCGCCCTCGTCACCCAGAACGGCAACGGCTACGAGGACGGTTTCGTCGAGTCATTCTGGACCGACGTCTGGGCCTACGGAGCGAACCCCGGTCCCGACACCGAACCCGCCGTCCGCGCCGCGCTGAGCATCGACGCCATCCACTGGCAGTACACACACGGCGTGCCCAACCCGAGCCTGGTCAGCCCGGACACCTGGGAGCACGACTTCGCCCTCGTCTCCCGCGAGGGCAACGACGAGGTCCAGCTGGCACTGTTCCGCGACTACCAGAACAACCGAGCGCTCTACCCGCTGCTACACGAATTCCTGCGCACCAGCGAGGTCCCGGTGCTCGCCGTGTGGGGCCGCAATGACGAAATCTTCGGCCCGGCCGGCGCGCGAGCCTTCGCCCGCGACGCAAAGGACGCGGAGGTGCACCTGATCAACGGCGGTCACTTCCTGCTGGAGAGCCACCTGAACGTCGTCGCGGGTTACCTGCGCGGCTTCCTCGGGCGGGTGCTGGGATAAGTGGGGTCGGGGTGTCGGCTTACACGCGAACGTGGCTCTGGCAAGATTTTCGTAACCCGAGATCATCTCGGGAGGACGGTCGGCCGGTCGCATAGCGGCGGCGGAGGTGGGCGATCAGGACGACGCGGTGACGGAGGAGCGGGACGCCGGCGCGTCCGGCCATCAGGCGTTTCTGCAGCTTGACATCGGTGATGCGGCCTTCGTTGACCCCAGTGTTGTGAGGGGTTGTGATCCCCTGCGCGACAGCGTGCCGATCCTCGTGCAGGGCTCCGGCGAGACCGGCGAGAGGCCAGTCCGCTGTTTGAGAGGTTGTCGAGCCAGCCTTGCAGGGGTGTGGCATCACGATTGTCGACCATATCGGCGAACCGGCGGACCAGGTCGTGGGTGTGCCGGAGTTCGGAGCAGTGGTCGAGGAGTCGGGGCAGGCGGTCGTTGATGTGTGGGCTTCGGCGCCCTGGATGGGTAGTAATCCAGCGGGCGGCTTCGCGCGGGGAGGGCGGTCGCTCACGTGGCTCGTCCAGCGGCAGGCTCCTTCGCGGGGGTGCGACGGACATTTTCACGCACTGGTAGTGGCCGAGGTAGCCCTTGGTCTGCAGTTCCTCGTGCAGGATCTTCGCGCTGTGCTGTCCCTCGTCCCACCGTTGTTGCAGGTAGTCGAGGTAGGGGTCCAGGGTGGAGGGTTTGCGAGGCGGCCGGCACATCACTTCCTGCCAGCTGCGGGCCCGCGCGTATTTGCGTACCGCGCGACGGTCCAGGCCGAGTTCCCGGGCCACCGAGCTGTGGCTCCGACCAGTGCGGGTCAGTGCATGCACGGCGTCGAACAGCCTTCGGGCATGGCGCCCGGCTCGGGTATCCCCCGCGGTGTCCTCGGAGGTCTCCTCGACCGGTGCGGGATCGGATTCACTGGCCGGGGGCAGTGCTGCGGCCAGGCAGCCGCGGTCGGCGGAGGCGATGTAGTGAACGCGGCGGGAGAGCCCCTGCCAGAGGTGGAAACGGTCGCTGACCTGCACGGCGTCGGGAGCGCCAGCCGTGATGCCCTGCCGGTAGGTGAGCGAGCCGTCGCGACAGGCGACCTCGACACCGGGATGGGCACGGAGCCAGTGGCTGAGCTGTTCCGCGTCGCGTCCTTCCCACAGCGTCAGCGGCAGACGGGTCGTGGCATCGACCAGGATGGTGCCGTAGGTATCGCCGTAGAGCGCGAAGCCGTCCACCCCCAGCACCCGGGGTGCCACCAGCGGCGGAAGCGGCATCTGCATCAACTGCGACAGGACGGTGCACCGCGAGAGCGTGACGTTCAGGATCCGTAGCATTCGGGCGCCGCCCCGGCCGGCCAGCACCACACCGACGGCCTCTACCAGGTGCTGCAACAGCGGAGTGCGCCGCTGGTAGCGCACCGTCAGTCCGGGCACTTGCTCGGCGAAGGTCACCTTCGAGCAGGCCGGGTTTTCGCAGTACAGGTGGCGTACGGACAAGTCGATGCGCAGAGGCCGGCCTCCGAGCGAGACATCGGCGAGACACCGTACATAGCGGCTGTGACACCACGCACTGAGCTCGCCGCATCCCGTACATCCCGCTGGAACACCGGATCTCGTGCGGGCGTGGACTGCCACAACAGCATCGGAAACATCGGCCGAGAGCACCAGCACATTGGCCAACTGCGGTAACAAGCGTGATAGTTCAACAGAGCACAATTACAGGCTGCCCGCTATGCGGACCGGCCGACCGTCCTCCCGAGATGATCTCCGGCTACGAAAATCTTGCCAGAGCCATCTAAGTCCGTACGCCGACAGCTGGCCGGTCCGTGGCCCGGAGGCCGTCCATCAGGAGGTTCAGCAGGCGGTCGGCCTGAGCTTCGCGCTCGGGTCGGGGGGCCACGGTGAAGATGCCGATGAGGGCGGCGGCGATGTCTTCGGCGGTGACGTCGGAGCGGAGGTCGCCCGCCGCGCGGCCGGCGTCGAGCATCCTGGTGATGGCCGTCAGGAGCTCGGTCCGAGTCTGCGCATGGGCGATCTCACCCGACTCGATCATCGCGAGCAGCGTGTCGAGCATGCCGTTCTTGGTCGCGATCCAGTCCCCGAACAAGTCCATCCAGCGCCGCATTGCCGCAGCCGGGGCCAGCCGACCGAGCAGCTCGTGGGCGCCGGTTGTCAGGCGCACGACCTGGTCCCGGTAGACCGCGTCGACCAGTGATTCGCGGGTCGGGAAGTGCCGGTAGAGCGTGGCGATGCCGACCCCGGCCTCGCGGGCGATCGCGCGCATCGACGGCTCGGCGTCCGCCGAGGCGAACACGCGAGTCGCCACCGCGAGCAGCTGGTCACGATTGCGGGCCGCGTCCGCCCGTGGCGCGCGTATCTCCGCGTCAGTCGAAACGGAACGCGCTCCGTTTGTGTTACGGTCATCCATATAAACGGAGCATAGTCCGTTTCAGTGCGTCCGCGCGTCCACTGCGTACGCAGGTCCAAGGAGACAGAGGAACATGCAGGAACAGAGCAATCAGACGCCGACGGGTCGCAGCAGGGCGGTCCAGCTCGATGCATTCGGCGGCCCCGACGTCCTTGACGTCCGCGAGGTTCCCGCACCGCAGGCCGGCCCGGGACAGGTCCGTGTGCGGGTCACCGCGGCCGGTCTGAATCCGATGGACTGGTTCATGACCGCTGACGCGGACACCGCCGCCCGGTTCGGCCTGACCCTGCCGGTCGGCTTCGGGACCGACTACGCGGGAGTGGTCGACCAGGTCGGCGACGGGGTGAGCGGCTTCACGTCCGGCGACCGGGCGTTCGGGGGCGCCCTGTCCCGCGCGGTCGCCGACTTCGTGGTGGTCAACTCATCCGGGGACACCGCGGCGAACGAGGCCCACCACACGCCCGACGGCGTCGACGACCGCATCGCCGCCACCCTCACGATCGCGGGCCGGACGGCATCCGCCGCCCTCGCCGCGATCAACCCCGGTCCGGACGACACCGTGCTGATCGGCGGCGCCGGAGGCGGGGTCGGGGTGTTCGCCGTCCAGCTCGCCCGGATCGCCGGAGCGCGCGTGATCGGGACGGGATCGCCGTCCTCGGCCGACTACCTGCGCGAACTCGGAGCCGAACCGGTCGTCTACAGCGACGGCCTGGCCGACCGGGTCCGTGCCCTCGCTCCCGACGGCGTCACCGCCGCCATGGACCTGCACGGAGAAGAGACCGCGCACGTCGCACGGGAACTCGGCGTCCCGGACAAGCGGATCTGCACCATCGCAGCACAGATCGACGGCGTGACGGCGGCCAACGGCGCGAACGCGGCTCCCGGCACCCTGGAAGAGATCGCGCGCCTGGTTGCGGCGGGTCGACTCCGCGTGCCTATCGAGGCGAGTTTCGCGATCGAGGAGATCCGCCGCGCGGTCGAGCTCCAGGCCGGCCGGCGCGTGAAGGGCAAGGTCGTCATCGACCTCTACTGATCTTTTCGTAAGTTCGGTGGGTGTAATGGGTGGATGGTGAGGCCGGTGTGGTGGAGGAAGGACCACGGCAGTTGCTGGTTGTGGTTGATGCGGTGGATGCCTTGTTCAGTGGCGTCGGCGACATCCGCGAGGTGGTCGCCGGCGAGGTTGCAAGGTCGCGTTTCTTGAGTGACGACCACAGCAGTTCCACCGGATTCAGCTCAGGAACGTAGGCGGGTAATCGTTCCAGAGTCAGCCAGTGAACCGTTCCGGGTTCGATAGGGACTCGATCATTTGAGAGGGCCGTGTTCAGGTGTACGCCGACAGGTCTGGGAGCTGAGGCCGTCAAGGACGCGATCGCCGCCACGATCACCACGCTGCCCGGACAGCTCCGTCGCTCGTTGACCTGGGACCGCGGCAAGGAACTGGCCCAGCATGCCCACCTCCGTATCGACACTGGGCTGCAGGTCTAATTCGCCGATCCGCACAGCCCTTGGCAACGTGGCACGAACGAGAACACGAACGGATTGCTGCGACAGTACTTTCCCAAGGGCACGGACCTGTCCCGGTGGCAGGCCGACGAACTCGAGGCCGTTGCCCTCGCTCTCAACAACCGTCCCCGCAAGTCCCTCGGATGGAAGACACCCGCCGAAGCCCTCAACGACCACCTACTCTGACTCAAGAAGCCGGTGTTGCAACGACCGATTGAGTCCGGGCAATACACATCATTTCGCCTCGCCGAACACCTGGACTCGGCCCGGATCGCGGCCTCGATCGGGTCGGTCGGTGACGCTTACGACAACGCGCTCATGGAGTCGACGATCGGCCTGTTCAAGACCGAGGTCATCAAGCCGCAGCGGCCGTGGAAGACGCTGTCGCACGTCGAGGTCGCCACTGCCGAGTGGGTCGACTGGTACAACCACCGCCGACTCCACGGTGAGATAGGGCACATCCCACCCGTCGAATACGAAGCCAACTTCTACCGAGCAACCACGAATCCCCAGGTCACAGTCAACATCTGAGATCTCTATCCAACCCGGAACGGTTCAAGCGAGCAGGTCCTGGTCCGGCTCACTGCTGGCGGCGTGGTGCACGGTGTCACGGAATTGTTTGGGTGAGGTGCCGGTCACGCGGCGGAACGCGGTGCTGAACGCGCTCTCGGATTCGTAGCCGGTGGCGAAGGCGAGTTCGGAGATTGACCGGGTATTGCGGCGCAGGGCGTCGCGGGCCAGGCTCATTCGCCACTGGATCAGGTATTCCAGTGGTGCGGTTCCGGTCTGCTTCTTGAAGGAGGCGGCGAATGCCGAACGGGACATGCGGCTGATGTCGGCGAGCTCTTGCAGGGTCCATTTGTGTCCCAGATCGGCGTGCATGGCGCGCAGTGCGGCTCCGATGCCGTTGTCGTTGAGTGCTCTCAGCCAGCCGGCGGGCCGGTCGGTTTGCTCGGCGTGGGCGCGCAGCACCTGAACGAACAGGATCTGCGCGAGATGGTCCATGACCAGAGAGCGGCCGACGGCGTTGCTCTCCACCTCGCTGTTGAGCAGCTCGGTCACATGCGCGAGCAGCACGCTGCGCGGGTCGGTGGCCCGGACGTGGACGAGCCGCGGCAGGATATCGATCAGTATCGAGGCGTTGGGCTCGTCGAAGTAGAAGTACCCGCCGCACAGGTAGGTGTCTTCCTCGGTCTCGGAGCCGATGCGCGCCACCCCGTTCGTGGCGGTCTTCCACAACGTTTCCGCCGGCTGCGGTTGCGCGGTGAGGGTGCTGGCCATCCGATAGGACGGCGGGTTGCCCAGGAGGTAGAAGTCGCCCTCGCGCAGGTGCACGGGCTCGCGCCCATCCAGGGCCAGCCAGCATTCCCCGCGGACGACGCCGCCGATTTTGACGTGAGGGAAGGCATCGAACCGCAACGCCCACGGTTGTGCGGCGCGCAGGGCCGGGTCGACCACGGTGCGGGGCCGCAGCAGGCCGATGGCGCTGGCGATCGGGTCGCTGGACCCGAGCGGAGCACCGGTCGTGGACGATGCGTAAGGAAGTTTGGACTCCACATTATGGATTGTAGCAATCCGCTCTCGCACTATTGATCCAGCGGGCAAGCGGATTTCACGTCGTCTGGCCCGTTACCAAAGGATTTCGTTCGAGCGTACCCGCGTAGAACGAATAAAAAGCATTGGGCTTCCGTTCCCGGGGGCCGAAAGAAGGGTCATGATGTCTGCCAACGACCTGCGCACGTTCTACCAGCGCTACATAGACATGCTCAACGCCCACGAACTGCACCGCGTGGACGAGTTCATCAGCGATGAAATCACCTACTACGGCGATCCGGCGACTCGTGCCCAGGCCCACGCCGCACTGACCGCCGAGATCGAGGCGGTGCCGGACTTCCACTGGGAGCTTGAGGACCTCAAGGTCGACGGAGACACTATCGCCGCCCGGCTGACCAACACGGGCACGCCCGTGAAGGAGTATCTCGGCGTGGCTCCCACCGGCGCCTCGTTCGAAATCGTGGAGTACGCCATCTACCGGGTCCGCGACGGACGGTTCGTGCACATGACCAACCTGCACGATGCCGAGACGCTCAAGCAGCAGCTGCGTGCCTGACCTCCGCCGGCCGATCGGAGTCGGCATCGTCGGCCTGAGCGCGCGGGGAGGCTGGGCGGCCGGCGCCCACCTGCCCGCGCTGGCGGCCGTCAACGGAATGGAGCTGCTCGCGCTGGCGGTGAGCTCACCGGCTTCGGCGCATGCCGCTGGAGCGATGTACAACGTGCCTGCGTACACCTCGATCGAGGAGCTCGCCGGCGACGACAACGTCGACCTCGTCGTGGTCGCCGTCAAAGTGCCCCGGCATCGCGAGATCGTGCTGCCCGCGCTCGAAGCGGGCGTGCCAGTGCTCACCGAATGGCCGCTCGCGGTCGACCTGGCCGAGGCCGAGGAGATGCAGCATGCCGCCGGAAGGACACGTACCTTCGTCGGCCTGCAGGGGCGCTCCTCGCCCACCTTCCGCTGGCTGACCGACCTGGTCTCCCAGGGGTTTGTGGGAGAGGTGCTCTCCGCCACCGTGGTGGCCTCCTCGACCGAATGGGGCACCCCGGTGTCGCAGCGGCAGGTCTACGCACTCGACCGTCAGCTCGGGGCCACGATGCTGACCATCGCCTTCGGGCATGCGATCGACCTGGTGTCGATGGTCGTCGGGGAGCTTCAGGACGTGGTCGCCACGACCGCGACCCGGCGCCCCCAGGTCCCTCTGGGCACCACCGGGCAAGTGGTCCCGATGACCGCCGAAGACCAGATCGCGGTCTCCGGCACGGTGAAGGGCGGGGCAATCCTGTCCGTCCACCACCGTGGGGGCGCGGCGTCGGGTGCGGGATTCTCGCTGGTCATCGACGGCACGCAAGGACGACTCGAAGTCACCGGCACCGAGTTCCCGCACATCGGGCCGGTCACGGTGCACGGCACACGCAACGGCAGCCAGCCTGCCCGGCTCACGCCGCCCAGCGGCCACGACCGCTATCCCGACCTGGCCGGAACCGTGAGCCACACGCTGGCCCACGCCTACGCCGCCATCCGCCACGACCTCATCCACGGCACGGCCCTGGCTCCGGACTTCGCCCACGCCGTCAGGCGCCACCGGCTCCTGGACGCGATTCAGCGCTCCGCCGCCACGGGGCAACGAACCACCACCCGCCTCTGACAGACGAAACGGCGCCGGGTCGCACAACAGGCGACCCGGCCCGCCACTCACGGCCAGCTCCTCCTTGAGCCGGGCCAAACAAGATACCCCCGCACAGCGCCATGCGCCTGCTTGAAGGCCTCGGCCGAGACAGCAACAGGACACGCCACGCACCGCGGGCGGGACGCCCGTTCCTCCTAGACCCCAACCGCCGCGGAGCGCAGCCGCGTTGGTGCGACAGAGCCCGTCGATGCAATCGCATCGTACAAAGAAGAAGATGGAGACCCCAGTGGGACAGCTCGACCACAAGACCGCCCTCATCGCCGGTGCCACCTCCGGCATCGGACTCGCGGCAGCTCGCGCGCTCGCCGCCGAAGGGGCATACGTCTTCTTGACCGGCCGACGCGAGGAACGGCTGGAGGAGGCCGTGGCGGAGATAGGCGCGGACAGGGCGACGGGCATCACCGCCGACGTCACCGTCCTCTCCGACCTTGACCGCGTCATGACCATCATCAAGGAGAGCGGTCGCGGACTCGACATCCTCTACGCCAACGCGGGCGTCGGCAGCGTCGGCTCCCTGGGCGAGATCACCTGGGAGGAGTTCATGTCCACGTTCAACACCAACGTCGGCGGCATGGTGTTCACCGTCCAAAAGGCGCTGCCGCTGCTCACGAAGGGTTCCTCGGTGATCCTTTGCGGCTCCTCCATCGATGTGAAGGCCGCCCCCGGCATGGGCGTCTATGCCGCAACCAAGGCCGCCGTCCGATCCCTGGGCCGCACCTGGGCCGCGGAACTCGTCAACCTGGGCATCCGCGTCAACGTCCTCGCTCCTGGAGCCACCAAGACGGCCGCTCTCGCCGAACTCACCGGCGACCCCGCAGCACTGATGGAGAGCCTGACCACGGCCACCCCCATGAACCGCATCGCCACACCCGAGGAGACCGCCAACGTCGTGGTCTTCCTCGCCTCGGACAACAGCAGCTTCATGACCGGATCAGAGATCTACGTCGACGGCGGCCACAGCCAGCTCTGAGGCTCATGAGCTAAAAGAGTGTTTTGTCCTGGGAGCGGTGTTTGGTGGCTCTTTGGGCGTCAGGTCGATTCAAGATTGCCGGGGTCAGGGATATTTCGTGTGTCAGGTGATGCCGTTGACGACATGTGCAGGCCCTTTTCGGCCTGCTCGCTCCTGTCTGATCCCAAGGCGCCCCTGATGAACCCCTTTTGCACCCTGTCGATGCGAGGGTCTCGACGGTAGTACCGAAACACGACGCGACAGCGGCCGTACCCCAGTGATCTGTCCGATGCCCGCTGGGAGTTGGTTGAGCCCGCCCTGACCGCCTGGCGGGCCGCGCGCAGGGGAAAGGGCCTGGATATCGGGCGCCCGCCCCAGCATGACCTGCGCCGGATCATGGACGCCATCCTGTATGTCGACCGGACCGGGATCCCTTGGCGCTACCTGCCGCACGACTTCGCACCGTGGGAGACCGTCTACGGGTACTTCGCCGCGTGGCAGAAGGACGGTGTCTTCCACCAGCTCAACGGCATCCTTCGCCAGTTGGTGCGCCAGGCCGAAAGCCGCAATGCCGAGCCGAGCGCCTGCGTGCTCAATGTTCAGAGCGTCAAGACCTCCGCGAACGTGCCGGCTTCTGGGCAGGGAATCGACGCAGGGAAGAAGATCGCAGGCCGCAAGCGTCACCTCGGCGTCGACACTCTCGGCCTGCTCCTCGCCGTCTGGGTCACCGCGGCCAGCGTCTCCGACAACGTCGGCGGCATCCACCTGCTGTCCCGGATCGCCACCCAAACCCGCAGGTCAGAAAGGCCTGGACGGACACCGGGTACCGCACCAGAGCCATCGATCACGGCGCACGTCTCGGTATCGACGTCGAAGCCGTCCGCCGGGATCCGGCCGCGAAGGGATTCAAGGTGATCCCGCGGCGGTGGGTCGTCGAGCGGACTTTGTGCGCCACGAGGCGCTTTGTTTGTATCCCCGGTTCAACCGGGAGGAACTCGGAAGGAGGTTCCTGGGCCCGATGACTTACCTGGATCCGAAAGGTGAAGGGGACAACAGCATGTCAGGAAACCAGTGACCGGGTCCAGTTGTCAGGGATGGGGTACTGGGTGGCCCGCGCGATATGGCGAAGACTGGATTGTTTGAAGCCCAATCTCCAGAAGATGCAAGTTCCCATCCGCCGGAAAGACAACTGAAACCGGCGTTGCTCCCTCTGACTGCGGCCTGCGCTCAGGGCAGTTCCCCGACATGATGCCGGTGCGTCTGCCGCACGTACTCAGCGTGGACGCCGCGGGGGTCGTCGACGAGGTCGGCGCGGGGGTCGATGATGTCCGGCCGGGCGACGCGGTCTTCGGCATCGTTTCCCTCGCCGAGCTCGGGCAGCTCGGCGGCGCCAACGCCGAGTACGCCGTGCTGTCCGCCTGGGCCCTGAAGCCGAATGCCCTGAGCTGGGAGCAGGCCGGCGGCGTCGCCGCGAACGTGGAGATCGCCGCGCGTGCTCTCGATCTGTTGAAGGTCGGGGCGGGCAGCACCCTGCTAATCGAGGGCGCGGCCGGGGTGGGCACGCTCGCCGTCCAGCTTGCGGTGGCCCGCGGCGCGACGGTCATCGGCACCGCTGGCCCGCACAATCATGACTTTCTCGCCGATCTCGGAGCGGAACCGACGACCTACGGTCCCGGGCTGCCAGAGCGGGTAGGTGTCCTGGCATCCGACGGAGTGGACCTCGTCCTGGACTGTGTCGGGTCCGGTTCACTGCCCGACCTGGTGGACCTCGCCGGCACCGCGGAGCGGGTAGTGACCCTCGCCGACATGAACGCCGCTGAGCACGGGGCCCATCTGACCCGTTCTGCGGGCCCCGGCGCAGACCCGCAGGCGCTCGACGGGCTCACCACCGCTGCAGCCCTCGCCGAGGAGGGCCGCTTCACTGTGCCGCTCGCGGGCGTCTTCACCCTGGAGAACGCCGCCGCGGCACACCGATCGAGCGAGACCGGCCATGCCCGGGGAAAGATTGTAGTCACTCTCTGAGAGGGTGTTTGATCTAGGTGGATTGCCCTTTATCTCCTAGTAGGTTCCTCGCCAGGTGGGTGTCGTCTCGTCCGTTATGCGCTTGGTGAGGTTGTCGATCGAGGCGACGTGGATCATTGCCT
>NZ_VMNX01000183.1 GCF_009377235.1 Streptomyces acidicola | reverse complement strand
GGCGGGGAGCGCGGGGCCAAGCCGATCGGGGACGGGTCCACCGCGTACACCGGCGCGCAGCCCAAGCAGCCGGGGAAGCCGCGGCCGCTGGAGGCGGGTGAGACGCCCCCGCAGTTCGTGGTGTTCTCCTGGGACGGGGCGGGCGATGTCGGGAACGGTCTGTTCCCGCGGTTCCTGAAGGCCGCCGAGGAGCACGGCGCCCACATGACCTTCTTCCTCTCCGGGATCTATCTGCTGCCCGAGTCCAAGAAGCGCACGTACCTCCCGCCGAACAACGCGCCCGGCGCCTCCGACATCGGCTACCTCACGGACGAGCACATCAAGTCGACGCTGGGACACATACGCCGGGCCTGGCTCGACGGGCACGAGATAGGCACCCACTTCAACGGCCACTTCTGCGGTGGCAACGGCTCGGTCGCCAACTGGACGCCCAAGCAGTGGCGCAGTGAGATCGAGCAGGCGAAGTCGTTCGTGAAGGAGTGGCGGACCAACACCGGGTGGACCGACCTCGACCCGCTGCCCTTCGACTACGACAAGGAACTCGTCGGCGCCCGCACCCCGTGTCTGCTCGGCCAGGAGAACCTGCTGCCCACGGCACGCGAGCTCGGCTGGCGGTACGACTCCTCCTCGTCCGGCGGCCTGCAGGTCTGGCCGCGGAAGAAGCAGGGCATCTGGGACCTGCCGCTGCAGTCGATACCCCTGCCCGGGCGCACCATCGAGGTCCTCTCCATGGACTACAACATCATGTACAACCAGTCGCAGAACTCCACCAAGGCCCCGCCCGCCAACTACCCGGGCTGGCGCCGGCAGGCCACCGATGCGTATGTCGCCGGGTTCGAGCGGGCGTACGAGACGAACCGGGCGCCCCTGTTCATCGGCAACCACTTCGAGGAGTGGAACGGCGGCATCTACATGGACGCCGTCGAGGCGGCCCTCAAGCGCATCGCGCGGGAGAAGGAGAAGGGCGCGGACGTGCGACTCGTCTCCTTCCGGCAGTTCGTGGACTGGCTGGACGTCCAGAAGCCGGAGGTGCTCGCCGAGCTCCAGAAGCTGGGGGTGGGGCAGGAGCCGACGGGGGGCTGGAAGGAGTTCCTCGCGGATACGGGGAAGCAGTCGGGCAGCGGTGCGGACGGCGGCACCTCGGGCGGCTCGGACGGTTCGGCGAGCGGCGCCTAGGTCGGCCGTCGGCCGGGTGATGCCAGGTCGGTCCGGGCGGCGTCGAGAAAACGGTGTCTGAAATGGGGTTTTCTGTCCTTGAGGGGGGTGCCGAAGACCGTCTAAACGGGCATGCGAAACTTTTCACATGAGTGCCGCCAGCCGCGCCCGCGCCCCCCAGCGCGCGCACCGCACCCGTGAGACCGGTCAGAGCCGCCGAACCCTCCAAACCCGTCAGACCCGTACGAGCCGTAGCCGCACCGCCCTGCTCTCCGCCGGGGCCGCCGTCGCGGCGCTCGTCCTGACCGCGTGCAGTTCCGGGGGGACCTCGGGCGGCGGTGGCGGCACCGGCTTCATCACGAGCTCCGACGGCATCGCCACCGTGAAGAAGGGCGACCGGGCCGACGCCCCCGAACTCTCCGGCAAGACCATCGACGGCAAGCAGCTCGACGTCGCCTCCGCCTACAAGGGCAAGGTCGTTGTGATCAACGTGTGGGGCTCCTGGTGCGCGCCGTGCCGCGCCGAGGCCCCCAACCTCGTCAAGGTCTCCGGGGACCTCGCCGACCAGGGCGTGCAGTTCGTCGGCATCAACACGCGTGACACCAGTACGGGACCGGCGCTGGCCTTCGAGGAGGAGTACAAGGTCACCTTCCCGAGCCTGTACGACCCCACCGGCAAGCTGATGCTCCGCTTCGAGAAGGGCACCCTCAACCCGCAGGCGATCCCCTCGACCCTCGTCATCGACCGGGAGGGCAAGGTCGCCGCGCGCTCCCTTCAGGCGCTCAGCGAGGCGAAGCTGCGCAAGCTGATCGCGCCGGTCCTCGCGGAGAAGTGACCCTGTGTCCCTCATCACCGCCACGGTCGATCTCGCCGCGGTCACCGACGGGAACCAGACCGTCTTCAGCGGCGCCCTGCTGATCGCCCTGCCCATCGCCGCCCTCGGCGGTCTCGTCTCCTTCTTCTCGCCGTGCGTGCTGCCGCTGGTGCCCGGCTACCTGTCGTACGTCACCGGCGTGGGCGGCACCGATCTGGCGGAGGCGCGGCGCGGGCGGATGGTGGCCGGCGCCGGGCTGTTCGTGCTCGGGTTCACCGCCGTGTTCGTGTCCGGCGGGGCGCTGTTCGGGTACTTCGGGTCGACGCTGCAGGAGTACCAGGGCGTGCTGTCCAAGGTGCTCGGTGTGCTCATGATCCTCATGGGCGTGTTCTTCATGGGGCTGATGCCCTGGCTGACCCAGCGGGAGTTCCGCTTCCACACCCGGCCGTCCACGGGACTCGTCGGGGCGCCCCTGCTCGGCGCGCTCTTCGGTATCGGCTGGACGCCCTGCATCGGCCCGACCCTCGCCTCCGTCAACGCCCTCGCCATGGACCAGGCGAGTGCCGGACGCGGGGCCCTGCTCACCGTGGCGTACTGTCTCGGGCTGGGCGTGCCCTTCGTCGTCGCCGCGGTCGGCTTCCGCAAGGCACTCGGTGCCTTCGGCTGGGTCAAGCGGCACTACGTGTGGGTCATGCGCATCGGCGGCGTCATGATGATCGCGACCGGCCTGCTCCTGCTGACCGGCGCCTGGGACCGCATCGTGCAGGAGATGCAGGTCTGGTCGAACGGCTTCACGGTGGGGATCTGATCCATGAGCAACACAGAGACCAAGGCCCAGGCCAAGGACAGGACTGCGGCCAGGACCACGGCCAAGGCCGCCTCCGCGGACGACGAGAACGACCTCGGCGCCGCCGGCTCCCAGCTGTCCACCGCCCCCAAGGAGGACGCTGCCAGGGACGACGCCCCCAACCTGCCCTCGCTGGGTGTCATCGGCTGGGCCCGCTGGTTCTGGCGGCAGCTGACCTCCATGCGGGTCGCGCTGCTGCTGCTCTTCATGCTGTCGCTCGCGGCGATCCCGGGCTCGCTCATCCCGCAGACGGGACAGGACGAGACCAAGGTCGCCGACTTCCTGAACCGGCACGAGACCCTGGGGCCCGTCTACGAGAAGCTCGGGCTGTTCCACGTGTACAGCTCGGTCTGGTTCTCGGCGATCTACATCCTGCTGTTCATCTCGCTCATCGGCTGCATCGTGCCGCGCACCTGGCAGTTCGTGGAGCAGCTCAGGGGGCGTCCGCCCAAGGCGCCGAGGCGGCTGAACCGGCTGCCCGCCTACGCGACCTGGCGTACCGAGGCCGAGCCGGAGCAGGTCCGGGAGATCGCGCTGAAGGTGCTGAAGCGGCGTCGCTTCCGCTCCCATGTCGCCGGTGACGCGGTCGCCGCGGAGAAGGGCTACCTGCGGGAGGCGGGCAACCTCGTCTTCCACCTCGCCCTGATCGTGATGCTGATCGCGTTCGCCTGGGGCCAGCTCTTCAAGTCCGAGGGCACCAAGCTGATCCTGCAGGGTGACGGCTTCGCCAACACCATGACGCAGTACGACGACTTCAAGTCCGGCAACCTCTTCACCATCGACGACCTGGACTCCTTCAGCTTCAACCTGAAGACTGCCAAGGCCACGTACGAGCGCAACGGCCCGAACCGGGGGACTCCGCGCACGTTCGAGTCGCACATCACCTACAGCGTGGGGCCGGACGGCAAGGAGAAGCCGGCCACGATCAAGGTCAACAAGCCGCTGGTGGTCGGCGACTCCAAGGTCTACATGATCAACTTCGGGTACGCGCCCGTCATCACCGTCCGGGACGGCAAGGGCAAGGTCGTCTTCCAGGACGCGGTGCCGCTGCTGCCGATCGACGGCAACCTCACCTCCTCCGGGGCGATCAAGGTCCTTGACGGCTACCGGAACGGCAAGGGCGAGAAGGAGCAGCTCGGTTTCAACGCCTTCTTCGTGCCGACCTTCGCGGGGGCGGGCAAGGGCGAGATGCTCTCGCAGTTCCCAGCACTGGACTTCCCCGTGCTCGCGCTCTCCGCGTACCACGGGGACCTGGGTGTCGACTCGGGTATCCCGCAGAACATCTACCAGCTCGACAAGAAGAACCTGAAGGAGTTCAAGGACTCCAAGGGCCAGCTGTTGAAGAAGCGGATGCTGCCCGGCGAGACCATGAAGCTGCCCGACGGCGCGGGCTCGGTGACCTTCGACTCCGTCGAGCCGTGGTCCCGCTTCCAGATCACCCAGCAGCCCGGCAGCGGCTGGGCGCTGGCCGGTGCCATAGCCGCCATCCTCGGCCTCGCCGCCTCCCTCTTCATCCAGCGCCGCCGTGTGTGGGTGCGGGCCGTGAAGGGTGCCGACGGCGTGACCGTCGTGGAAATGGCGGGCCTCGGCCGCAGCGAGTCCGCGAAGCTCCCCGAGGAGCTGGGCGACCTGGCCGGACTGATCCACGACGCGGCGCCGACCGCTCAGGATCGGGCCGCGGACGCCGACCCGGGGTCGGAGCCGGTCATCGAGTCCGGCTCCGACGCCCACGTCGCACCTACCGAAGGGGCTGAGACGTCTTGAATCCTCCCCCTCACGGAGCGAGGGAGATTCCTGGCTCACGCCGCCTGGCGGACCAGCGGCCCGTCAGGTCTTCCACGATCAACGCCAGCCGGGTTGAAACCAGCCCGGTTAAAGCAGTACGAGTGCTTCGGCGACACCAGCCCGCGCTTGGTTCTCGCAACACGCTGCTGCCACGTGCTGAGAAGCTAACCCACGATCGCATCGCCCTGCCGGAAGTTGCCGGGACATCCCCCGAAGGAGTGCTGAGGTGACCTTTGCCGCAGCGACCAACGAAAACCTCGCCAACATCAGCAATGTGCTGATCTACTCCGCGATGGCCGTCTACACGCTGGCCTTCTTCGCGTACATCGCCGAATGGCTCCTCGGCAGCCGCAGCAAGGTGGGCCGTACCGCCGCCGCGCTGACCGAGAAGACGCAGGTGGCCAAGCCTGCGGTCACCGTGAAGAAGGCCGGTGGCACCGCCGTGCTGGAGCGGCCCAAGGTGGTCGTGCGGACGGCGGCCGGTGAGCGGGACGTACCGGACGGGCCGGGCGCGCACGGAGGTGACGAGCAGGGCGACCTCTACGGCCGTATCGCCGTGTCCCTCACCGTGCTCGCCTTCGCCATCGCGGCGGGCGGTGTGCTGACGCGCGCCCTGTCGGTGCAGCGGGCGCCGTGGGGCAACATGTACGAGTTCAACATCACCTTCTCCACCGTCGCCGTCGGCGTGTACCTCGCCTTCCTCGCGCTGCGGAAGAACATCCGCTGGCTCGGCCTCCCCCTGATCACGACGGTCCTCCTCGACCTCGGTGTCGCCGTCACCATCTTGTACACCGCCAGCGACCAGTTGGTTCCCGCCCTCCACTCGTACTGGCTGTACATCCACGTCTCGACCGCGATCCTCTGTGGCGCCGTCTTCTACGTGGGCGCGGTCGGCACGATCCTCTATCTGTTCAAGGACTCGTACGAGAGCAAGCTCGCGACCGGCGGCAGGCCCGGCCGGTTCGCGACCTCCGTGCTGGAGCGGCTGCCCGCCTCGGCGTCCCTCGACAAGTTCTCGTACCGCGTGAACGCCGCCGTGTTCCCGCTGTGGACGTTCACGATCATCGCGGGCGCCATCTGGGCGGGCGACGCGTGGGGCCGCTACTGGGGCTGGGACCCGAAGGAGACCTGGTCCTTCATCACCTGGGTCGCGTACGCCTGCTACCTGCACGCCCGCGCCACGGCCGGCTGGAAGGGCCGCAAGGCCGCCTACATCGCGCTCATCGCCTTCGCCTGCTGGCTGTTCAACTACTACGGCGTCAATCTCTTCGTGAACGGCTTGCACTCCTACGCGGGCGTCTGACGCCGTAGCACCCAGTAATCCGCTTTCGCCGAAGGCCGGTTCCGACGTGACCTGAGTCACCGGAACCGGCCTTCGGCGTCCGGACAGGGAAGAGGGCGTGGACACGAATCTGCGGAAGCGCGTTCGCGCGGGGGACCACGACGCCTTCGGTGAACTCTTCGACGTGTACGCGCGCTCCGTCTACAACCATGCCTACCGGCTCACGGGGGAGTGGTCGAGTGCCGAGGACGTCGTCTCGCTGACGTTCCTGGATGCCTGGCGGCTGCGTGACAGGGTCGACGAGGACGGTGGCCCGCTGCGGCCCTGGCTGCTCGGCATCGCCACCAACGTCACGCGCAACACCCGCAGGGCGGCCCGAAGACACTCGGCCGCACTGGCCCGCCTGCCGCGCGACGGGACCGTGGACGACTTCGCCGACGAGATCGCCGGGCGCCTGGACGACTCGGCGCAGCTCACCCTCGTACGGACCGCCCTGACGAAGCTGCGGCGGGCCGATCGCGAGGTGCTGGCCCTGTGCGTCTGGTCCGGGCTCGACTACGCGGCGGCCGCCGAGGCGCTCGGGGTACCGGTGGGGACCGTACGGTCACGGCTCTCGCGCGCCAGAACAAAACTCGCGAAACATGTCAGAGATGCGGAACTGCCGCAAAGTCACGGACAGATGAGAGGTGACCGCGGCAGAGCGGTCGGGCCCCTGAGGGAGGGAAACCAATGAACCAGCTCCCGCAACTTCCCGAGAAGGACCTTCCGCCGGGCCGTCACCTACTCCTCAAGGAGCATCTGATGACCGAGATCCGGCAGGAACAGCACCACACGACCGCCGACGCGCCGGCCCGCCGACGCAACCGATGGCTGCGGCCCGCGATCGCGGCCGCAGCCGTCGCCGCCGCGGCCGCCGTCACCTTCACGGTTCTGCCGTCGTCCGGCGACAGCGGCCGGCCCGCGGTCTCGAAGCAGGCCGTACAACTGCTGGAGGACATCGCGCTGGCCGCCGAGGGCGCCGATGTGCCCGGCGACATCCGCGACGACCAGTTCGTCTACATCCAGAGCAAGGGCGCCTACACGACCCAGGACAACGGCACCGAGAAGCTCGCCCCCGTCCGTGAGCGGGAGATCTGGCTCTCGGTGGACGGCAGTCAGTGGGGGCTCCTGGAGGACGACAGGGAGGGCGTCGGACGCATGACGTTGAAGCCTTCCGGTGGCAGCCTTGAGATCGGGGGCAAGAAGGTGGAGCTTCCCCAACGCCGGGACACCGGGCGCGAGACCGACTACCGCGCGCTGTCCACGTTGCCGACCGACCCGGACAAGATGCGCGACTGGCTGTACCGGGTGAGCTCCGAGGAGGTCGAGGAGGAGCGCCCGGACAAGGACAATGCGGCCTTCGTCCTCTTCGGCGACCTGATCCACGAGTCGCTGATGCCCCCGAAGGTGAGCGCCGCGCTCTACCGGGCCGCCGCGAAGATCCCGGGCGTCGAGGTGGTCCGGAACGTGAAGGACTCGGTGGGCCGCGAGGGGATCGCGATCACCCGGAAGAGCGGTGGCGTGCGCGAGGAGCAGATCTTCGACGCGAAGACCTTCACCTACCTCGGCGAGCGCGAGGTCGACGAGAACGGCAAGGTGACCGGTGTGAGTGCCGTCCTGGAGCGTACGGTCGTCGACAAGGCCGGCCAGCGCCCCTGAACCGGGTGCGTCGCCCTCGGTCCCGCGTCAGGCTGGTGCCATGGACAAGGTCATCGAACCGGGCACCAGCCGGACCGAGGGAGACACGCACACGCTGCACTTCACGCTGCACCTGCCCCACCCCGTGGAGCGGGTGTGGCCCGTGGTGGCCGGCCATGGCGACGGGCTTCGCGACTGGCTGGCCGCCGCGGACACCTTCGAACCGCACCTCGGTGGTGCCGTCGCGCTGCGCTGGCTGAACACCGGCCCGGAGGGCGAAGCCGTCCCCGGCAGGATCACCGCCTGGGACGTCGAGCGGGTCGCCGAGTACACGCTGGAGGGCTTCCACGGGCGGATCCGGTTTCACGTGGAACCGTACGGTGAGCGCGGCACCACGCTCCGCTTCACCAACGAGATCCGCGGCGACGACGAACTGCGCCGTGACTGCCTCGCCGCCTGGCACCTCCACCTTGAGTACCTGGCCGAGGCGCTCGACGGAAACCCGGTGGACTGGCGGTCCTGGACACCGGACCGCTTCGAGGAGCTGCGGGAGACGTACGCGCAATGATCAGCCGACCGTGATCGAGTCCAGCTTCTCCCGCAGATACACGTGCGAGTCCACGGGCTCGTACGCCACGCGACCCACCGGCGCGGGCACGGACTCCACCCGCGTGCCCGGGGTGCACTCGCCGAAGTAGACGAGGGACATCAGCTCCTCGGCGGGGGCGTCGGCCGGAGGAGGCAGGACGCGGTGGCGGCCGGAGCGCCAGCGGTCGCCGGTCCAACGGGCCATCAGGTCACCGATGTTCAGATCGATCGTCGGGATACGGGGCTCACTCACCGATGTCCTCATTCCACAGTGCCGGGTTGTTCTTGATGAAGGTGTGCATCAGGGCGGCACACTCGGGATCGTCGAGGAGCACGATCTGCACGCCGTGCTCCGCGAGCCAGTCGTGGCCACCGTGGAAGGTCTCCGCCTCGCCGATCACCACCCGAGAGATGCCGAACTGCCGTACCAGACCGGAGCAGTACCAGCACGGAGAGAGGGTCGTCACCATCGTCGTGCCCGCGTACGAGCGCTGGCGGCCGGCCGCACGGAACGCGGCCGTCTCGGCGTGCATGGAGGGGTCGTCGTCCTGCACACGGCGGTTGTGGCCGCGGCCGAGGAGGGCGCCGTCCGCGCCGTAGAGGGCCGCCCCGATGGGGATGCCGCCCGCGGCGAGACCGGCCCGAGCCTCGGTGACGGCGGTGGCGAGCCATGTGCGTGCCTGTGCGTGATCCATTCCCTCACTCTCCCGCCTGGTGCGTGCCTTCACTCTCCTGTGGCCGAGACACCGGGGCAACGTGCGAAAAGTGCTCTCCGGGCAGCCCGTGGCCGGACAACCTGTCCGTGCCGCATGAGGCCGCCCGAGGAGGTTCCCCGTGCCCGCCCTGACCCTCCGCGAGGTCCTGGCCCTCGACACCGTCCGTGCCGCCGAGCCCCGGCTCCTCGCGGGAGAGGGGCACGCTGGACCGTCCCGTCCGCTGGGTGCACTCCAGCGAGGTGTACGAGGGAGCCAACTTCCTCGACGGCGGCGAACTGCTCCTCACCAACGGCTTCGGGCTGACCGGCACGGACGAGGAGACACGGCGCCGGTACGTCCGTGAACTGGCCGCCAGGGGCGCGGCGGGGCCGGCCGTGGAGGTGGGCCGGTCGCTGCCGCGCATGCCGGACGAGGCGACCGACGAGGCCCGCCGCCTGGGCCTGCCGTTGCTGGCCCTGCACCGGGTCGTGCCGTTCGTGCGCATCACGGAGGCGGCGAACCGGGCGATCGTCGCACGCGGGCGGGCTGCGCACGGTGGCCTAGCGGGACGCCCTCGCGTATGCCCGGGCCAGCGCCCGGAACGACTCCTTCGGTTCCCAGTGCCAGCCGGATGCCGGGTCGCCGGGGCGGTCCTGGAGAGGTTTGACGAGGGCGTAGCTCGCCATGTCGTAGTCGTAGCGGGGTTCGTCGGGGCGGTGCGGGGCGTCCGGTGTGACGAAGGTGAACGCCATCGCCGCGTACAGGCCCATCTCCTCGAACGCGCCGAGCACGTCCATCAGGTACGCGGCCTGCGTCCGTTCGCTGCGCACCAGGCCGGCCTTCGCCTCGGGCGGCTCCTTGGTGTGGTCCACGACGGCCCAGCCCATGCCGCCCTGCTCGGGCGCGCCCTTGAACGTGCAGGTGCCGAACTCGTTGACGGAGAGCGGCTTTCCGGGCCGTATGTGCCGCCCGATATCCCGGATGTAGGCCGCGCGGTCCGGGTGGTACCCGTAGTAGTCGAGGCCGACGATGTCGAAGAGCTCCCAGTCGACCCAGTCGGCCGACTCCTCCTCGGCCGCCGCGTAGGTCAGCGGCCCGTGGAAGACGGATCGGCCGACGGCGGCGGCGCGCGCGGTGAAGCGGCGCAGCCGGCGGATCATCCGCTCCGGGTCGAAGTTCCCGGTCGTCAGGTTCTCGATCCGCTCGAAGACGTTGTCACCGGGCACGATGCCGGGCACGAACAGCCAGAACTCGCAGCCCACGCTCAGGTGCACGTCGGCCCCCTGCCGCCGCAGCCGCTCCGCGAACCGGCCCGTCTCCGCGAGATGGTCAAGGATCTCCCGCTCCGGTACGTCCCCGAGGGTGGGCTCCAGCCAGACCTGAAGCCCGCGGTCCACGGCCTCGCCCGCCGCGGCGGTGAGCCGCTCCACCCCGTCGCCGGTGACCTTCACGGAGTCGGCGTGCAGGTCGTGCCGTACGGCCCGCATGTCGGCCCGTATGCGTCGGACACTCCAGGCGGTGGCGGGGGTCTCGCCCTCGCCGACCTCGTACACGACACCCCGATACGCCACACCGCGGCGTCCTCCGTCCGCAGCGCCGCGCGGGGCCGGCGCTCCGGCCGACGCCGCCGCCCTCGCCGTCGGCAGCATCACCGCTCCACTCACGGCTGCGGTCATCCCCAGAAAACCCGCTCGACTGATCCTCATCCCGCCGTCTCCTCGCTGTGAGTTGATCCCAGTCTGGGAAACGGACACGGTCGCTGCCGTCGGCCGATGGTCCATGGGCGGCCGCCGAAGGTATGCGGTCCTCACGACTTCGGCTGGTGTCCGTGCGTGAGATAGGCGTGCAGTTGCCCCGCCCCGGCGAGCATCGCCGTCGTCCGTTCCGTCAGGGCGGCCCGGCGTGCCGCGATCGACTCGTGGAGCGCCTCGCTGCCGCCCGTGCGGTGCAGGTCCTCCAGGACGGGGCGGATCTGGTGGAGCGGGTAGTGGCTGCGGCGGAGGGTGTGGACCAGGCGGGCGTCACGCACGTCGGCGGGGGAGTAGTGGCGGTACGCCGTGCCGCGCTCGCGTCGCGGTGTCAGGAGCCCGGCGGACTCCCACACGCGCAGGGCGGAGGTGCGTACGCCGAGGAGGTCGGCCACCTCGCCGATACGCAGGTCGGGTCCGGGGCGCGGGGAGCGCCGGGGCTTCTCGGCCCCCGACGACCCGGCCCCCGACGACCCGGCCCCCGACGACCCGGAGCCCGCCTTCTCGATCCTCGCCTTCTCGACCCTCGCCTTCTCGGCTCTCGCCTCCCTGGCGAGCGCCTCCAGGGCCTCGCTCGCCGCCCGCAGGGACACGCGCTCCTCGTGCAGCGCGGCGTGCGCGGCATCCACGAGGGCGAGGGCGCCGGGGACGTCGCCGACGTGCACGGTGCGCATGATCTCCGTGGCGGCAACAGGCCCGTACCCCTTGGCGAGCGCCCGGTAGGCGAGGAGGGCGCGGCGGTGGACGTCCTCGAAGGTCCGGTAGCCCGACATGGTGCGCGGGGCCGGGGGCAGGACCCCGGCGTCCTCGTAGTTGCGGATCTGCTGGGTGGAGATCCCGGCGAGCCGGGCCAGGTCCACGGGCCGCAGACGGGCGGGAGCCGCGGGAGGGCGTGCCGTGTGCTCGTTCATCGGTTTGAAGGTTACGCGAGCACCTGATCCGGATCATTCCCGCACAGTCCCGTGATCGGCGCTCCCTCTTCCTGTAAAAGTCCCAACAGGAGCTTCAATGGAAAACTTGAAGCCATGGATGACTGCATACGCGTCACGGGCGCCCGTCTGCACAACCTCAGGAACGTCACCCTCACCATCCCCAAGAACCGTCTCGTCGTGCTGACCGGCCTGTCCGGCTCGGGCAAGTCCACGCTCGCCTTCGACACCCTCCACCGGGAGGGCCAGCGGCAGTACATGGAGTCGCTGGGCATGGTCACCCCCTTCGTCAGCAAGCCCGCGGTCGACTCGATCACGGGTCTGTCCCCGTCGATCAGCGTCGACCAGCACCTGACGAACCGGAGCCCGCGGTCGACGGTCGGCACGGTGACCGAGGTCTTCACGTATCTGCGGCTGCTGTGGGTGCGGATGGGGTGCCGGACGTGTCCGGGGTGCGGGAAGCGCGTACCGCCGTCGTACGAGGCGCCGCGGGCCGTGTCCTCGGAGGCCTGGGACGACGAGGCGGCCGAGGGCGAGTCCGTGCCGTGCCCGCACTGCGGGGCGACCGTACCCGGACTGGTGATGGGCAGCTTCTCCTTCAACAAGCCCTCAGGGGCCTGCCCGGAGTGCACCGGCCTCGGTTTCGTGCTCCGGGCGGACGTACGGCGCCTCGTGGACGGCAGCCGCAGCGTCGCCGGAGGAGCGGTACTCGGCTGGCACTCCAGGCTGACCGAGCGGAACGTGCCGATCCTGCGGGCGGCCGCCGAGCACTACGGCTTCACCTTCGACGCGGACATACCCGTCGACGAACTCGCCGACATTCAGCGCGACTTGCTCCTGTACGGCGTGGAGAGCACGGAGTTCGCGCGCCACTTCCCGGAAGCGGAATCACAAGCGGAAGCGGAAGCGGAATCGCAAGCGGCAGGGACAGGCGCAGGGACAGGGGCAGCGCGTGTCGCGCCCCCGCCCACCGTCACCGCGGGCCGCTTCGAGGGTGTGGTCACCAACCTCATGCGGCGCTACGCCGACCGCGTCGAGGACACCGACTACCGGGAGAAGACGGAGAAACTGCTGGTCAAGGGGGAGTGCAGGGCCTGCGAGGGCACCCGGCTGCGGCCGGAGAGCCGGGCGGTGACCGTCGAAGGGCTGACGATCGTCGACGCGGCGCGCATGCCCCTGGACGAACTCGCCGCGTGGATGGGCGGGTTGAAGGACGAGCCGATCACCGCGCCGGTTCTCGACGACCTTCGGGAGCGCGTCCGGCGGCTCGTGGACGTCGGCGTCGGCTACCTCACCCTGGACCAGTCGACCCCCAGCCTCTCCGCGGGCGAGACCCAACGGCTTCGGCTGGCTGCCCTGTTGGGCTCCGGGCTGACCGGTGTCCTGTACGTCCTCGACGAGCCGACCATCGGCCTGCACCCGGCCGATACCGAACGCCTGGTCCTTGTGCTGCGCCGGCTGCGGGACCTGGGCAACACGGTGCTGGTCGTCGAGCACGACCTCGACGTACTGCGCGCCGCCGACCACGTCGTCGACATCGGCCCCGGAGCGGGCGGCGACGGCGGCCGGATCGTGGCGCAGGGGACGCCGGAGGAGGTCGCCGCGAGCGAGGGTTCGGTCACGGGGGCGTACCTCGCGGGCCGCGCACCGACGCCGGCCCGGGCTCGGGAGGCCTCGCTCGACGGTGCGTCACTCAGAGCCTGTGTCATGTCCCCGGCCGGGCGCGCGACGCCTGGCACGCACGCTCGCCGCGTTGCCGAAACGCCCACGTGGCTCCGCCACGAGGGCGCTCCGGCGCCTTGCGATCGCACGCACCAGACGCCGCGCGCTGATCCGGCCGGGGATATGACACAGGCTCTCACCATCCGGGGCGCCCGCGCGCACAACCTCAAGGACCTCACCGTACGCATCCCGCTGGGCCGGCTGGTCACGGTGACCGGGCCCTCGGGGTGCGGCAAGTCGTCCCTCGTGCTGGACATCCTGGGCCGCGCGGGCCGGCGTCGCTTCCACGGGGCGGGCGAAGCAGCGGCCGAGCACGACGGGATCGACGGCTGGGACGCGCTGGACAAGATCGTGACGATCGACCAGCAGCCCATCAGCCGCCTTCCGCGCTCGAACGCGGCGACGTACTCGGACGCCTTCACCCCGATCCGCGAGGTGTACGCGACGCACTCGCAGGGCCGCTTCACGCCCGGTCACTTCTCCTTCAACGTCCCCGGCGGCCGCTGTGAACGCTGCGAGGGCGCGGGCGTGCTCGCCGTCTCGATGCACTTCCTGCCGGCGGTCGAGGTCCGCTGCCCTGGGTGCCGGGGGCGGCGGTTCCGCAGCGAGGTGCTGGGGGTGCGGTTCCAGGGGCACGACATCGCGGAGGTACTGGAGGCGACGGTGGACGAGGCGCTGACGGTGTTCGCGGACGTGCCGTCGGTGGCGGGGCGCCTGCGGCGGATGTCGGACGTGGGCCTCGGCTATCTGCGGCTCGGCCAGCCGGCGACGACCCTCTCGGGCGGCGAGGCCCAACGGGTCAAGCTGGCCAAGGAGTTGTCCCGCCGGGCCACGGGCCGCACCCTCTACCTCCTCGACGAACCGACCACGGGTCTGCACCCCGCCGACACGGCCCGGCTCCTCGCCGTCCTCCGCCGCCTGGTCGACGCGGGCAACACGGTCCTCACCATCGAACACAACCTCGACGTCGTCCGCGCCTCCGACTGGCTGATCGACCTCGGCCCGACGGGCGGCAGGGCCGGGGGAGAACTGGTGGCGGAGGGGACGCCGGAGTCGGTGGCGCGGGTGGCGGGCTCGCGGACGGGACGGTTCCTGCGCTGAGCCGGTGCGGGCCGGTCCCGTACGAGCCCGCGGAAATAACCGGGGCGACTCTGGACAAGTTTGACTAGAGTGGCTGGATGGCCGAGACAACGATTCCGATCCTGCCGTGCCAAACCCTCCAGCCCCTCCTCGACTTCTACCGTGCCCTCGGATTCGAGGTGACCTTCGAGCAGAAGAGGCCCAACCCGTACGCGGTCGTCGAACGCGGCGGGATCGAGCTCCAGTTCTTCGGGATGAAGCGCCACGAGCCCGAGCAGTCGTACAGCACGTGCTACGTCGTGACCGATGACGTCGACGGGCTGTACGCGGCCTTCCGCGCCGGCCTCAAGGCCGCCTACGGGAAGGTGCCGACCCGCGGGCTGCCGCGTCTCGGGGCGCTCAAGGACATGTCGTACGGAGTGCGGCAGTTCCTCATGAGCGACCCCGGCGGCAACTGCATCCGCGTCGGGCAGCCGACGAGCGAGGACCAGCACCACCGGCCCGCACCCGAGGAGACCTTCGCCCGGGCCCTGCACAACGCGGCCCTCTTCGCGGACTCCAAGGACGACCCGAAGGGCGCCGCACGCATCATCGACCGTGTGCTGCGCCTGGAGGACGAGCGGCCCACTCCCGTGCAACTCCTGCGCCTTCTCGCCCTGCGCGCGGACGTCGCCGGGCGTCTCGGCGACGAGGAGACGGCGGCGTCCGCGCTCGCCCGCGCCGCCGCCGTCCGACTGACCCCCGAGGAGCAGGAGTCGGCACGCGACGACCTCGACCGCCTGGAGGAACTGCGCGCGGGGGATGTGACGTCAAGGCAGGTCAAGAAACGTAACTGAGCGCCCGCGTCCGCCTTCGCCCCCGCAGCACCGCACACACCCCCGGTAAGCCCTGCCTGCCGGGCGCTCGCTCAGTCCTTGGGGTCGCTGTCCTTGCCCTCGTCGGACGACCTCTCGTCCTTCTTCCTGTCGTCCCTCTTGTCGTCGTCGAGCTTGTCGTCGCCGAGGGACTTCAGGAAGTCGGGGTTGTCGTCCGGAGCGACCCAGCCGCCCCCGGGCCGGCGGGAGGAACCGCCGCCCAGCCGGCCCGCCGTGCTGGTGCGGTCGCGGCCCACGATCAGCCAGGAGATCGAGCCGACCAGCGGGAAGAGGAGGATGAGGATGGCCCAGAGGGGCTTCGGGATGTGACGGACATCCTGCTCCTGCGTGGTGATGCAGTCGATGAACGCGTAGATGCTCAGCGCCAGCGGCACAAGGATCATCAGCACCCGGAGCAATGTAATCGGTCCCCTTGTCGGTCCCCTTGAGAGTCACGGCCGTTCGCCGGGCCGGGCGGCTTCGGGCCCCCGGTGACCGCTCCAGAGTAGTGCGTACCGGATACTGGAGCGCATGGCTTACGACGATCTTCGCTCGTTCCTCCGGGCCCTCGATCGGGAAGGCGACCTCAAGCGCATCAAGGTGGAGGTCGACCCCCACCTGGAGGTCGGCGAGATCACCGACCGGGTCAACAAGGCCGGCGGCCCCGCGCTGCTCTTCGAGAACGTGCGCGGCTCAAGCATGCCGCTCGCCATGAATGTCTTCGGGACGGACCGGCGTCTGCTGAAGTCGCTCGGCCTGAAGTCGTACGAGGAGATCAGCGAGCGGATCGGCGGCCTGCTCAAGCCGGAGCTGCCGCACGGGTTCGTCGGTGTGCGCGAGGCCTTCGGGAAGCTCGGCGCGATGACCCACGTACCGCCGAAGAAGGTCAAGTCCGACAGCGCCCCCGTCCAGGAGGTCGTCCTCCAGGGCGACGACGTGGACCTGGACGCCCTGCCCGCCCTCTTCACCTGGCCCCAGGACGGCGGCTCCTTCTTCAACCTCGGTCTCACGCACACCAAGGACCCCGAGACCGGCATCCGCAACCTCGGCCTCTACCGCCTCCAGCGCCACGACCGCCGCACCATCGGCATGCACTGGCAGATCCACAAGGACAGCCGCAACCACTACCAGGTGGCGGCCAGGAAGGGCGAACGGCTTCCCGTCGCCATCGCCTTCGGCTGCCCGCCCGCCGTCACCTACGCCTCCACCGCCCCGCTCCCCGGCGACATCGACGAGTACCTCTTCGCCGGGTTCCTCGCGGGCCGGCGGATCGAGATGGTGGACTGCAAGACCGTGCCGTTGCAGGTGCCCGCGAACGCCGAGGTCGTGCTGGAGGGGTGGCTGGAGCCCGGCGAGATGCTCCCCGAAGGGCCGTTCGGCGACCACACCGGGTTCTACACGCCGCAGGAGCCGTTCCCGGCGCTGAAGATCGACTGCGTGACGATGCGGAAGCGGCCGCTGCTCCAGTCCATCGTGGTCGGGCGCCCGCCGACGGAGGACGGTCCGCTGGGCCGGGCGACCGAGCGCTTCTTCCTCCCGCTGTTGAAGATCATCGTGCCGGACATCGTGGACTACCACCTCCCTGAGGCCGGCGGCTTCCACAACTGCGCGATCATCGCGATCGACAAGAAGTACCCGAAGCACGCCCAGAAGGTCATGCACGCGATCTGGGGCGCCCACATGATGTCGCTGACCAAGCTGATCGTGGTCGTCGACGCCGACTGCGACGTCCACGACCTGCACGAGGTCGCCTGGCGGGCCCTCGGCAACACGGACTACGCCCGCGACCTGACCGTCGTCGAGGGCCCCGTGGACCATCTCGACCACTCCTCCTACCAGCAGTTCTGGGGCGGCAAGGCGGGCATCGACGCGACCCGGAAGTGGCCCGAGGAGGGCTACACGCGGGACGGGGGCTGGCCGGAGATGGTGCTGCCGGACCCGCCGACGGCGGCACTCGTGGATCGTCGCTGGAAGGAGTACGGCCTGTGACCAGCGCCTCCGCCGCCCTTCCCCAGCCGGGGCGCACCAAGGCGTTCCTGCGGCTGGTGATGATCGAGCACTCGGTCTTCGCGCTGCCGTTCGCGTACATCGCCTCCCTGACCGCGATGTTCCAGCTGGACCGGAACATCCACTGGGGCCGGCTGCTGCTCGTGACGATCGCGATGATCGGGCTGCGCACCTTCGCGATGGCCGCCAACCGGATCATCGACCGCGAGATCGACGCCCGTAACCCGCGCACGGCGCACCGCGAGCTGGTCACCGGCGCGATGACGGTGCGGCACGCGTGGACCGGCGCGTTCGTCGCCCTGGTGTTCTTCCTCGGCGCGGCGGCCCTGCTCAACCCGCTGTGCCTGGCGCTGGCGCCGATCGCGGTGATCCCGATGGTGATCTACCCGTACGGCAAGCGGTTCACGAACTTCCCGCAGGCCATCCTCGGTCTGGCGCAGGCGATGGGCCCGGTCGGCGGCTGGCTCGCGATCACCGGCGAGTGGTCCTGGGACGCGGTGATCCTGGGGCTCGCGGTCGGGATATGGATCGGCGGCTTCGACCTCATCTACGCCTGCCAGGACGTCGAGTCCGACCGCGAGACCGGCGTCATGTCGGTCCCGGCACGGTTCGGCATTCCGGCGGCGATCTGGGGTGCGAGGGTCTGTCACGCCGTGACCACGGCCCTGTTCGTCTGGTACGCGCTGGTGACCGACGCGGGCGCGTTCTTCTGGCTGGGGCTGCTGGTCGTGGCGGGTGCGTTCGTGTACGAGCACACGATCGTGCGGCCGCACGATCTGTCCCGTCTGAACAGGGCGTTCTTCAGCGTCAACGGCTTTATTGGCATCGCTCTGTTCGTGTGTGCGCTGCTTGATCTGCTGGTGCGTGGTCTGACGGTCTGAGCGGGTGCGGCCCGCAGGACGCTGACCGGTCCTGAGTGTGGCCCGGTGCGCCGGTAGGCTCGGGGTGTGAACGCAGGAGAATCACAGCGCAGGCCTTGGATCGTAGGGGTCTCCGGCGCGTCCGGCACTCCCTATGCCGCCGCTGTGCTGCGTGGGCTGCTGGATGCGGGGGAGAGCGTCGACCTGGTCGTCAGCCGGGCCTCCCGGCTCACGCTGCTGGACGAGACGGGGATCGCGTTCCGGGACGCGCACTGGCGGGACGATCTGCGTCAGTGGCTGGGGCGGGGGGCCGATGGAAAGCCGGGGGTCTTCGAGGACGTACGGGTCGACGACGTACGGCACTGGGCCGCCGGTGATCTGGCGGCGGGGCCCTCGTCCGGGTCGTACCCGGCCAAGGGGATGGTGATCGTGCCCGCGTCCACCGCCTGTGTGGCCGGGGTCGCCCTGGGGCTGAGCAAGGACCTGTTGCAGCGTGCCGCGAGCGTGACCCTCAAGGAGCGGCGCACGCTGGTGGTCTCCGTGCGGGAGACCCCGCTGAACGGGCAGACGCTGCGGCACCTGGTGACCCTGGACGACGCGGGCGCCACGGTGCTGCCGGCCTCTCCGGCCTTCTACGCGGGGGCCACCCACATCCAGGACCTGGTGGACTTCGTCGCCGGGCGGGTGCTGGACGCGGCGGGCGTCGAGCACGGGCTGTACCGGCGGTGGCGGGGGGAGTTGGGCCTGTCTCTTATACAC
>NZ_VMNX01000182.1 GCF_009377235.1 Streptomyces acidicola | reverse complement strand
CCCCCTCTCCCGTTCCTCTGCTCCCCCATCCACCCGCACTTGGACACCATGACCACCACCATTGATTCCGACGACTATCTGCGCCGGATGCCGAAGACGGACCTGCACTGCCATCTGATCGGCACCGTGCGGGCCGAGACGTTCGCCGAACTCGCCCGGCGTCACCGCCTGGACCTTCCGGCTGCGCCCGAGACGATCTTCCGTGACGTCAACTCGCTGCCGCCGGACCCGAAGCTGTACGAGAACACCCGCATCCCGGTGCCGCGTGGGCGGGCCGCCGACGAGCCGGAGGTGTCCTACTCCCTGTTCCAGGTGTCGGGGTGGGTCGTCGAGGCGCTGCGGGACGCCGACGATCTGACGCGGATCACGTACGAGGCGTTCGAGGCGGCCCACCGCACCAGCTCCGTGCGCCACTTGGAGGTGTCGTTCGACGGCGTGCCGCCGCATCTGCGTGCTCTCGGCTATCTGGGCGCGGTCGAGGCGTACGCCGAGGGAATCCGGCTGGCCGAGCGCGACTTCGGCATGAGCGGCCGGCTCATCGCCGCCGTCGACCGCAGCACCACCGCCGAGCAGGCCCTGGCGCGGGTGCGCGAGGTGGTGGACAACCCGCACGAGTACGTCGCCGGGATCGGTCTGGACAACCTGGAGACCGTGGGTCCGCCGGAGCGTTTCGCGGACGCCTTCCGGCTGGCGGGGCAGGCGGGGCTGCGCCGCACCGCGCACTCCTCCGAGCACGCGCCGGTGGCGGTCAACACCGTCACCTGCCTCGACCTGCTCGGCTGCGACCGTATCGATCACGGCTACTACGTGCTGGAGGACGACGAGGTCGTGGCCCGATGCCGTGCCGAACGCGTGCCGTTCGTCGTCGCCTTCACCACCTCACGCCGGTCCTGGCGGCCCTGGCGACGGGCGTCCGTCGCGGCGATGGTCGAGGCCGGGCTGAACGTGATCCTCGCCGACGACGACCCGGGCCTGTTCCCGACGACGCTGACCGACGAGTACCGGATCGCCGCCGACGACCTGGGCCTGAGCCGGACGACGCTGCGCGCCATGTCGCTCGCCGGCGTCGACGCCTGCTGGCTGCCCGAGGCCGACAAGGCCGCGCTGCGGCAACGGTTCGTCGCCGAGTTCGACGCGCTGGACGCGTCCGGGGCCGAGCCCGCGGACGCACCGGGTCACCACCCCGAGTAGTGGTACTCGGGGAGCCAACCGGGGCTGACCCAGTTGGCTCCCCGAGGGTCTCCTCCGCCGTCGTCAGCACGGCGTCGTCAGCGCCCGCCGGACTCCGCGCTCCTGTCGATCAGTTCCTGCACGCGGTGCGGTGCGTAGATGCCGTCGACCAGCAGTTGGGTCAGGCCCATGACACCGGCACGCGGGTCCAGGGCGCTGCGGACGATCTGGAGGTTGCGGGTCGCGAGCGGTAGTGAGCGGCGGTAGACGACCTCACGGATCCCGGCGAAGAGCTGCTCGTCGGTGTGGGCGAGCTGGCCGCCGATCGCGATGACGCGGGGGTTGAACATGTTGACCGCGTCGGCGATGGCGACGCCGAGAATACGGGCGGCCCGCCGGGCCAGGCGTACGGCCGTGAGGTCGCCGGAGCGTATGAGGCGGACGGCGTCGTTGACGCTTCTGACGTCGTGTCCGGCCTCGCGGAGGTCGCGGACCAGGGCCCAGCCGCCCGCGTAGGCCTCGACGCAGCCGGTGTTGCCGCATCTGCAGACCGGGGGTTCCTTGATGTCGTCGACGGTGACCTGGATGTGACCGACGTCGCCGGCCGCGCCGTCGGCGCCGCGGTGGATGCGGCCGCCGGCGATCATGCCGGTGCCGACGCCGGTGCCGATCTTGACCATGAGCAGATGGTCGACGTCCGGGTAGCGCAGGCGCTGTTCGCCGTACGCCATCGCGTTGACATCCTTGTCGACGAGGACGGGGCAGTCGTAGCGGGGGCCCAGGCGGCCGGGGATGTTGTAGCGGTCCCAGCCGGTCATGATCGGCGGGCTGACGACGCGTCCGGTGGCGAAGTCGACCGGGCCCGGCACACCGACGCCCACACCGAGGACGTCCCTCTCCGTGTACCCGGTCTCCGCCAGGAGTTCGGCGAACAGCCCCTCGACGACGGCGAGTCCGGCCTCCGGTCCGGTGGTCACGTCGGAGGCGGCCTCCCGTTCGGCGCGCACCTCGCCCGCCAGGTCGCAGACCGCGGTGCGCAGGCCGGTCGCGCCGAGGTCGGCGACCAGCAGGACCCCCCTGCTGCGGTTGACGACGAACCGTCCGGCCGGGCGGCCGCGGGTGCGGGCGTCCCGGGGCGCCGGGACGAGCAGACCGGCGCCGAGCAGGCCGTCGAGGCGCTGATTGACCGTGGTGCGCGACAGGCCGGTGTGCTGCACGACGTCGGTCTTCGTGAGGCCGTCGATGACGTCGCGGAACAGGGCCAGGATCTCGCCCGGACTGGTCCCGGCCCGCGCGGCGGCTGCGTTCGTCGTATCCACCCCGACACCTTAGCTATGACGGCGACTGTACGGAAATAGCAAAAGTTTTGACGGAAAAAGTCGAAAGAAGGCATTGCCAGCTCCCATAACGAGCCGTACCGTCTAGCCGCATCCAGTGGGAAAGGGACACCCCCATGCACACACTTCACAAAGCCGTGAGGAACCGGGCCGCCGTGGTCAGAGCCTCCGGCAGCCGCACCGCCGTCACCGGGATCGTGCTGGCCGTCACCGGGGCGCTGGCACTGAGCGCCTGCGGTTCCGGCGACTCGTCGGGCTCGGGGGCGGAAGGCAGCACCAAGTACGCCGCCGTGATCAAGGGACTGGACAACCCCTTCTTCCAGAGCATGGAGCAGGGCATCGGCGCCCAGGCGAAGGCCGGCGACGTCTCGGTCAAGGTGCAGGCCGCCAACTCGATCACGGACACCACGGGCCAGGCCGACAAGCTCGCCGGTCTCTCCGGGCAGTCGTACGGCTGCTTCATCGTGAACCCGATCTCCGCCACGAACCTGGTGCAGGGGCTGGCCAAGGTCGCCATGGCGAAGAAGACGATCGTCAACATCGACAACCCGATCGACGCGAAGGCCGCCGAGGCGGCGAACGCGACGCCCGCGACGTACATCGGCACGGACAACGTGGACGCCGGAAAGACGGCCGGCGCGCAGATGGTGAAGCTGCTGCCGCAGGGCGGTGACGTCGCCGTGATCGGCGGCATCGCCGGTGACGTCACCAGCGGCGCCCGCGTCGACGGCTTCAAGCAGGGCATCGGCTCGGACCTGAAGGTCGTACAGACCGTCGCCGCCGACTGGGACCGGCAGACGGCGCTGACCGCCGCCACCGACGTGATGCGCGCGCACCCGGGCCTCAAGGGCTTCTTCGTCGCCAACGACGACATGGGCCTCGGTGTCGCGCGGGCCATAGCGAACGCGGGCAGGACGGGCAAGGTCAAGGTCATCAGCGTCGACGGCATCAAGGACGCGCTGGAGGCCGTCAAGGCGGGCACGCTCGACGCGACGGTGGCCCAGTACCCGTACACCATCGGGCAGATGGGCGTGGAGGCCTGCCAGGCGGCGGCCAAGGGCAAGACCCTGCCCAAGAACGTCAAGGCGCCTGTGGAGCTCGTCACCAAGGCCGACGCGGACAAGGCGCTGGCCAGCACTCCGAAGCCCTTCGGCAGCTATGACGACCCGTTCACGACGCCCGACAAGTAACCCGGCAGCCGTGCCGCCGGAAGAACGGAAGACCATGACTGACGCAACACTCGCGGCTCCTCAGCGAGGGCCGGACCACCGGGCCTGGGCGGCGCGCCTGCGCGACGTCGGCTTCTGGGCCGACTGGGCCGCGCTGGTCGGGCTCGTCGTGCTGGTGATCGTCTTTCAGAGCGCCAACTCGACCTTCCTGAGCGTCGGGAACATCCAGTCGATGCTCGTGGCGGCGGCGATCCTGATCATCCTGGCCGTCGGCCAGACGTTCGTGATCGCGACCTCCGGCATCGACCTGTCGATCGCGTCGGCGATGACGCTGGGGGCGGTCGCCTTCGGCCAGGCCTACCAGGCGGGCTGGGGGCTCGGCCCGGCGTGTCTGCTGGCGGTGGCGGCCTCGGCCGCCGTGGGTGTGGCCAACGGGCTCATCGTGGCGCGCGGGAAGATCACCGACTTCATCGTCACGCTCGGCGCGCTGTCGGCGGCGTCCGGACTCGCCCTGATCCTGTCCGACGGCAAGCCCGTGACCGTCGTCGACGCATCGCTGCTGAAGCTGTCCACCGGCGGTCTCGGAGTGCTGGGCTGGACGTTCCTGATCGCCGCGGGTGTCGCCGTCGCGGCGCATGTGGTGCTGTTCCACACCAGGTTCGGCACGCATGTGCTCGCCACCGGTGGCGCACCGGAGTCGGCGTCCGCGATGGGCATCAGCACGGCCCGCATCAAGATCGCGGTGTATGTGATCTCCGGTGTGCTGGCGGGGCTCGGCTCCATCCTCCTGGTGGCCCGGGTCGGCGCCGCGGAACCCGCCGCCAACACCTCGTTCCTGCTCAACTCCGTGGCGGCCGTGGTGCTCGGCGGGGTCAGCCTCTTCGGCGGGCGGGCCACGATCATCGGCCCGGTGATCGGAGCGCTGCTGCTGACCGCACTGGTCAACGGGCTGACCCTGCTCGGCGTCTCGCAGTTCTACCAGCCGCTGTCCGTCGGCATCGTCGTGGTGCTTGCGGCCTTCCTCACGAGGTTCCAGCGATGACCCACCCCCTGCCCTCCGACGGGCCGGCCGCCGTGGCCGAACCCCTCATCGCCTGCGAGGACGTCTCGCTGTCCTTCGGCAGCGTACGGGCCCTCTCCGAGGTGTCCCTCACCCTGCGGCCCGGCGAGATCACCGCGCTCGTGGGCGACAACGGCGCCGGCAAGTCCACCCTCGTGCGCTGCATTTCCGGCGTCCACCGTCCCGACAGCGGGCGCATCCTCTTCGACGGCTCGCCCGTCGACTTCCACTCGCCCGAGGACGCCCGCGACGCCGGCATCGAGACCGTGCACCAGAACCTCGCGCTCGTCGAGGACCTCGCGGTCTGGCAGAACCTGTTTCTGAACAGGGAGCTGGTGCGCCGCTTCGGCCCCGTCGCCTTCCTGGACCGGCGGGCCATGCAGAAGCGGGCCAAGGAGATGGTGTCCGCCCTCGCGGTCAACGTGCCCGCGGTCGACTCCCGCGTACGCCGGCTGTCGGGCGGACAGCGTCAGGCCGTCGCCATCTGCCGTGCGGCGGGCTTCAGTTCGCGGCTGGTCATCATGGACGAGCCCACGGCCGCCCTCGGCGTCCAGGAGACCGCGAAGGTCGAGGACCTGATCCATGGGCTGCGCGACGACGGCCACACCGTGCTGCTCATCAGCCACAACTTCGCACAGGTCATGCGGCTCAGCGACCAGGTGTGGGTGATGCGCGCCGGCCGCTGCGTCGGTGGCCGGCGCACCGCCGAGACCACCGGCGACGAGATCGTCTCCCTCATCACGGGAGCCCGGATTGACTGAGGAGTCCCCTTCCATGACCGCCGCGAAGACCGTAGCGACCTCCGCCCCGAACCCGATCGGAGTGCACGCCCTCGTCTGGGTGGGCGACACCTCGCCCGCCTCGGTGAGCCACGCCGTCGAGCGCACCAGGGCCGCCGGATTCGACCTGCTGGAGCTGTCACTGCACGACTCCGTCAACCTCGACGTGAGCGCGGCCCGCAAGGAGATCGCCGACGCGGGCCTGAAGGTCGCGTGCTCGCGGGGTCTCGCCTTCGACGCCGATGTCTCCAGCGCCGACCCGGCCGTCGTCGAGCGCGGCGAGAAACTGCTGCACGACTCGCTCGCCGTCACTCACGGCCTGGGCGGTACGCACTTCACGGGCGCCCTCTACAGCGCGCTCGGCAAGTACGGCGCCCCGCTGAGCAGCGCGGGCCGCGCCAACGTCGTCTCCGTCCTGCGGCGGCTCGCGCAGGAGGCCCACGGGCTCGGCATGACGCTCGGCCTGGAGGTCTGCAACCGGTACGAGACGAACGTCGTCAACACCGCCCGCGACGCGCTCGCCCTCGCCGACGACATCGGCGAGGACAACGTCCTGATCCACCTGGACACGTACCACATGAACATCGAGGAGGACGACCTGGTCCGGCCCGTGCGCGAGGCGGGCGACCGGCTCGGCTACGTCCACATCGGCGAGAACCACCGCGGCTACCTCGGCTCCGGCCATCTGGACTTCACGGCCTTCTTCCACGCGCTCGCCGACATCGGCTACCGCGGCCCCATCACCTTCGAGTCCTTCTCCTCCGCCGTGGTGGCACCGGGGCTCTCCGCCGACCTCGCCATCTGGCGCAACCTCTGGTCCGACGGCGAGGACCTGGCACGTCACGCGCGCGGCTTCATCGCCCAGCACCTGGCAGTGAGCGGCGTCCGCGCATGACCGTCGACGACCTTCTGCGGCGGGCCGCTTCCCTGGCCCGCCCCGGCGGCCGGGCGATCCTCGGTATCACCGGCAGCCCCGGCGCGGGCAAGACTACGCTGGCCGAACACCTGGTGCGCGAGCTCAACGGGGACGGACCGCCCTGGGTCGCTCACGTCCCGATGGACGGCTTCCACCTCGCCGATGTCGAACTGGACCGGCTGGGCCGCCGCGACCGCAAGGGCGCGCCGGACACCTTCGACGCGGCCGGGTACGCGGCACTGCTGCGGCGGCTGCGCGAGGAGACCGGCGAGGTGGTGTACGCGCCGGGTTTCGAGCGCGTACTGGAACAGCCGATCGCGGGTGCCCTCCCCGTGCCACCGTCGGCCCGCCTGATCGTGACCGAGGGCAACTACCTTCTGCTGGAGACCGGTTCCTGGGCGCGCGTGCGTCCGGAGCTGGACGAAGTGTGGTTCTGCGATGCGGACGAGGAGGTCAGGATCCGCCGACTCGTGGCACGGCACGAGGAGTTCGGCAAGCCGCACGACACGGCGGTCGCCTGGGTCCTGGGCACCGACCAGCGCAACGCGGATCTCGTCGCGGGCACCCGTGACCGGGCGGACCTGGTCATTCCCGGGGCGGACCTGCCGGGCCCCCGCGATCCTGCGGCACGGCGGTAGGCGGGGCCACCGGCGCGCCACCGCACGGCGCCGTTACGTGTCGGTGGTTCGTACGCGGAGTCGAGGCTGTCGGCCGAGGAGTTCGGCCAGGCCCTGGCGGGAGGCGGCGAGGACCACACGGTCCTCGGCTCGCAGGACGTAGCCGGGGTGGAGGTCCCATACGAGTCCGCCGGGACGGTCGGCGCCGTCGGGCGCGGGCGGAGCGGAGAGGTCGGGCCGCCGCTCGTCCGGCCCGGCCGTGTCCAGGGCCAGGACACGCCAGGCTCCGGGGCGGAAGGATTCGGCGATCGTACGTCCCTCCAACTGCGGGTGCCCGGCGACATCGAGAGCGGCGAAGAGCAGCACGCGGCGTTCGACGGGTATGGCCCCGAGGATCCGGCGGCCCATCATGGCCCCGGCGAAGGCGGGTGCCGCGAGGCTGGAGACGCTGCGGCTGCGGGTGAGGGCTCGGGGGTGGGCGGTGCGCAGGGTGCGGTAGACGGCGGTGGCGAAGTCGTCGTCGTACAGCCGCAGCGCCACTCTCAGGTCCTGTTTGACGGAGCGTGCGTAGAGGGCTGCTTCCAGGTTCGTGGTGTCGATGCTGGTGAGAGCGAGCAGAGCATGCGCGCGATGCGTTTTGGCGGCCTCCAGCACGCCTTCCTGCGTGGCGTCACCGATGACGGTGGGGACGCGCAGACGGCGGGCGAGCGGGATGCCTCGCGCTTCGGGGTCCTCTTCCACGCACACCACGGGAATGTCGAGTTCCCTGAGCCGGACCAGCACCCGGGTGCCGATCTTGCCGAGACCGAGCAGGACGACGTGGCCGGACAGGCCACGCGGCGGCCGGCGCAGCGCGGACGCGGTACGGAAGGCGCCGAGCGCTTCCAGGACGGCCGCGAGCAGCACCGGCATGAGCAGCAGTCCGGCCAGGCCGGCGAGGAGTTGGAGCACCTGGCGTGCCGAGGGCTCGCCGAGCGCCGGGTCGCCCATCGCGAAGAGATCGAGGAGTGTGAGGTACGAGGCGTGCAGCGGATGGTCGCCGGTGGTCAGCCAGGTCGCGACGGCCACTCCCAGGACACAGGCCGCGAGCCCGGCCACTGACCAGCGCAGTCGGCGGGAGAAGAGCGAACTCAGCGGCAGTCCGCGTCTCGCCAGCCGTCGCGGGCCGGAGCTTGAGGCGGTGTGCGTGACGGTTTCGAGGACGACGGTGTCGTGTCCGGTGGCGCCGGCGATCGTGTCGTCATCGGGCAGCAGGATGGGGGCCTCCCGGCCGCTGGCGTCCGAACCCTCCGCTCCTGCCGGGTCGTTGGTGGTCGAGGACAGCAGGGCGAGGGTGCACAGGCCGGGATCCTGGGCGTGGCCGGCTGGGGTGCGTTCCACGGCGCGCAGGAGCAGTCCGTCGGCCTGAACGACCTTGCTGGTGCCGGCGACGGCGGTGGCCGCCAGTGCGGGCGCGGCGGTGTCGGCGTCCGAGAGGACGGTGGTGGAGGTGTCGAGGGCCTCGGGGTCCAGTCCGGGGACGGTGAGGGTGGCGGCCTGGTCGAGGAGTTCTTCCAGGTGCTGGCCGAGCCTGCGGTTGTAGAGCCGGATGACCAGGCGCAGCCGGGGGTTGAGGCGGCGGGCGGCCAGCGCGACGTGGATGTTGGTCTCGTCGTCGTCATGGACCAGGGCCAGTGCTGCTGCCTCGCGTACGCCCGCCTCGTCCAGGGCGGCTTCGTCGAGTGCGTCGGCCTCGATGATGCGTGGCGTCGCGGTGTCGCCGGAGGTGGCCGAGGACTCCGTACGGCTCATGGCGGCCTGCACCCGGGCGAGCAGTGCCGCGGCGCGTGACCATCCGGTGGTGGCGCCGGGCCGTCGTGAGGGCGGTACGACGAGCGTGACCCGCTCCCGGTACACCGTGGCGAGTTCGGCGGCCAGCCGCTCGGCGAGCGTGTCGTCGCCGCACACGATCATGTGTCCCGGACGCGGTACGCCGCGTGCGGGCTGAGGCAACGTGATCACTCGGTACCGCACCCCCAGGTCAGGCTGGTGAGAGGCGGTGCTGGGAGGGGCACCACTCCACCAACCACCCTGAAGAGCGCGCTGAGCGTCATTTCCGGACCCCCGATCGGCAAAGCTTCCTCCGCCTGCTTCGGCCGCCTGCTTCCGTCAAGATCGCCGACCAGACTTCCCGGCACATCGCTGGGAACATAACAGGCTTCTGACATGGCGTCACAGGGGCGCAGACGAGCCGTGGCCACGCCGCCCCGCGTCCCGGCGCCCTCACCGATGAAGCCTGTTCACGGGGCCCGTTGAAGCCGATTCACAGGGGTCTGTTCGGCCAGTCGAGCAGCCGGGCTCCGAGCACGGCGGTCTGCAGGGTGTAGCGGTGGGCGGGGTCGGTGGGGTCGCTGCCGGTGAGCGTATGGATGCGCTCCAGCCTGTAGGTCAGCGCGCGCACGCTGAGTGACAGCTGACGGGCGGCCGCGGCGGCCACGCAGCCGTTGTCGAAGTACGCGGTGAGGGTGTCCAGCAGCGGCTGCGCTCCGCCGCGCGCCCGCGCCAGCGGCCCCAGAGTGTGGTCCACCAGGTCCACCAGCGCCTGCCGGTCCCGGGCCAGGACAGGGAAGACCAGCAGGTCGGCGGCGCGCAGCAGCGGGTCGTCGAGGCCCATGCGCTGGGCGACGTCCAGGGCGTTGAGGGCCTCCTCGTAGCTGTGGCCGATGCCGACGGTACCGGTCCGGGGGCGGCCGATGGCGACTTGGCTGGCGCCGGTGGCGGCGTAGACGAGCTTGGCGAAGTGGACGAGGACGTCCTGCTGGTCACCGGGGGCGATGCACACCATGCGCCCGTCCTTCGTGGTGAACAGGATCCGGCGGCTTTCGAACCGTGCGAACAAGTCGTCCGCCACCTGCCGGGGGACGGGGTCGGTCTCGTCGTAGGCCTCCGGCCCCTCGGCCACGGCGACCGCATGGCCGCGGGACAGGCGCAGCCCGAACCGCTCGCAGCGCGAGGCGAGTTGGCCGGGGTCGCCGCGTCTGTGGAGCAGGTCGTCGATGAACTCGCGCCGGGCCGCCTCCTCCTTGCGGACGACAAGTCGCTGGGCACGCTCGTATCCGTCGGCGAAGGCATCGACCGCCTGCTCGATCACGGTCAGGACATGGTCCGGATCGGCTGCCGCGGGGTGGCGCTCGCGGCCGGCGGTGATGTGGGCGCGCACCAGAGCACGCCAGCCGTGCCCGGCTTCGGCCGCCCTGGCGCCCAGCGCGCGACGGGACTCGATCTCGTCGCGGGTCAGGCGGCGGCCCGTGGTGGCGGCGTCCGTGAGGATCCGCTCGAAGCCCTTGAGGAACGTCTCGTCGGCGGTCTGGACGGTCATGTCGTTTCCCCCTCGGTTCGGATGTTGTCGGCCGTTCTGGCGCGGCCGTGGGGAGAGCTGGAGCCTGCGCGATGCCGCACCAGCATGCCCCGCTCCTGCGCGTTCAGCGGTTGGCGTGCGCCGTTGCCTCGACGGGTTCGGCCACCACGGCGGCCTCCAGCGGCTCCTGCCGGGTACGGGTGACGCGGCGCGCGAGGGGCTCGGTCCAGCGGGCGGTGAGCGGGCCGAGGACAACCAGGATCAGGACGTAGGCGGTGGCCAGAGGGCCGATGCGCGGTTCGACGCCCACGGCGAGTCCGGCGATGACGATGGAGAACTCGCCGCGGGCGACCAGCGTTCCGCCCGCCCTCCAACGTCCCTTGACCGAGATCTCGGCGCGACGAGCGGCCCAGTACCCGGTGGCGATCTTGGTGAAGGCCGTCACGACGGCGAGGGCGAGCGCCGGCAGGAGAACCGGCGGGATGTCGGCGGGGTCGGTGGACAGGCCGAAGAAGACGAAGAAGACAGCGGCGAACAGATCCCGCAGCGGGGTGAGGAGGTTGCTGGCTCCCTCGGCGACTTCGCCGGACAGGGCGATGCCGACGAGGAAGGCACCGACGGCTGCGGAGACCTGGAGTTCCTGGGCGATGCCGGCGACGAGGAGCGTGAGGCCGAGCACGACCAGCAGGAGCATCTCCGCGTTCTCGGAGGAGACCGCACGGCTGATCAGCCGGCCGTGCCGCAGCGCCAGATACAGGACGGCTCCGACCGTGCCCAGGGCGATCAGCAGGGTGACGGTACCGCCCGCCAGGCTCACCCCGGCGAGCAGGGCGGTCAGGATCGGCAGGTACACCGCCATGGAGAGGTCTTCCAGGACCAGGATGCTGAGGATCACCGGTGTCTCGCGGTTGCCGAGCCGCCTGAGGTCGCCGAGGACCTTGGCGATGACCCCGGACGAGGAGATCCAGGTGACGCCCGCCAGCGCGACGGCGGCGACCGGCCCCCAGCCGAGCAGCAGCGCCATCGCGGCGCCGGGTACCGCGTTCAGGACGAAGTCGACCGCGCCGGAGGGGTACTGGGTCTTGAGGTTGGTGACGAGTTCGGAGGCGCTGTACTCCAGGCCCAGCAGGAGCAGCAGGAGGATGACGCCGATCTCGGCGCCGGTGGCCACGAACTCCTCGCTGGCCTGCAGGGGCAGGATGCCGCCGTGGCCGAAGGCGAGTCCGGCGAGAAGGTAGAGGGGTATGGGTGAGAAGCCCACCCGTCCGGCGAGGCGCCCCAGCAGCCCCAGGGCGAGGATGATGGCCCCGAGTTCGATGAGCATGGCGGTGGTGTCGTGCACGGGCGTCGGTCCTCCGGTTCGGTTCGGCGACGGCTTCTGTGCCTTCTCGGCAACGGGCGGTGAGCGGGTGCTGCGGGTGCTGCGGGTGGGGTCGGCGCGATGTGGCCGGGCGAGCGGGATGACGTCATCCGGGGTCCGGGCATGCCTGACCGGGTGTCGGTGCCGCAGGTGGTCGCAGGCCGCGTGCGCATCGGCAGGCCGTCATCTGCAGGTCGCCGGTCGGGTGGATGTGGATTCAGTCAGGGAGCGCCTGGCGTGTGCGTCGGACCGGAAGGTCAGACGCCGGGAACAGTGCTGCCCGATTCGGGCACGCTGTCACGAGCCGTGTTGTGGATGCGCGCGGCCCTGACAGCAGGGACGGGCGGGCGGCAGGAGGGCACGGTGGCGGGCAGAGCAAAGGCGTGGACAGCACGGCCCATGTCACGTCCCCCCGTCGCAGCGAGATCCAGCCCCGCCGGAAATGCAATCCCCTAAGAATGAGCAATTGGCCGCTCAATAGAGCATCCTGGCTCGGTAAAGGAGTTTACCGTACGACTAATGACGCATAAGGAATGTGTAGCCACACACCATCAGCAAATGGCCCGCGGATCGCGGCAATTGGGCGAACAGGTGTCCGCCTGACGCTGTTCCGCCGGGGAGGGGTGCTGGGGCGTCGGCCGCACTCCAGGTGCGCGACGGGTCCTCATGTCATCGCTGCGGTCAGGACCGGGGCGGACGGTTGCGGTGCCTGCGCACGGCCCGCTCGGGGTCGAACAGTTCCCCGGCCACACCTGCGAGAACCAGGCCGGCGGCGATGAGCAACCCGTGGGCCAGGGCAGTGCCGGTGCCCAGCACGACCAGGGCGACGGCGAGGAGCAGCCAGGCCCGTGTGTGCCGGTACTCGCTGGGGCGACAGGGCTTGCCGGCTCCGAGGGCGTGGGCGAACCGGGGATCGTCGCGGTGCATGCGGGCCTCGATCTCGTGGAGCCGCTGGTCGTCGATTTCGGCCATGACGCTTCCCTCCCGGCACCGGGCGGCAGTCGGACGTTGCGGTCAGGGGTGCGGCCCGTCCAGCCCCGTGAACAACACCAGCCACGCCGCCACACTCACGGCGCCCCCTCCCCCACACCGCGCCGACCCGTTCCGGCCGTGCCGGCGCCCGCCATGCGGCGCACCCACCTCGCCGCGGTACGACGCAACAGCAGCACCAGCAGGACCGGGCCGGAAACGGCCTCGGTGTGGCCAGGACGCCGGGGTGGCACGTGCATGGCTGCCGGGCTCCTCTCGTGATCCGAGAAGGGGGGATCGGCTACACCCTCACCCGCGGCCGACCGCGGCCACCATCGGGTCTGGCACCCAAATACGGGCAGGCCAGACCTGTAGCCACGATGTGAAATGGGTGCCAGACCCGATGGACACCCACCCCGGCCGGCGCCCAGGCTGGAACAGACGACTGCCTCGGACCCAGGCAGACTTCAGTGACCAGCAGGCCCACCGTCCACTTGCCCGGGGAGGCGGTACGGGGAGTGAGGACCACGTCGAGGAGGCGGTACCCGGTGCCCTTGTTCTGGAGAATCTTCCTGCTCAACGCCGTGGTGCTCATCACCGCCACCGCCCTGTTGCTGGGACCGGTGACCGTTTCCACCCCGGTACTGCTCACTGAGGCCGCGGTTCTCACGGTGGGCCTGAGTGTCATGCTCATCGCCAACGGGCTGCTGCTGCGGGTCACCCTCTCCCCGCTGCAACGTCTCACTCGCGTCATGACGACCATCGACCTGCTCCGCCCGGGACAGCGTCCCGTGGTCGCCGGCCAGGGAGAGGTCGCCGAGCTGATCGCCACGTTCAACACCATGCTCGACCGCCTGGAGGAAGAACGCGCCACCAGCAGCGCCCGTGCCCTGTCCGCCCAGGAGGCCGAACGCCGCCGCATCGCGCAGGAGCTCCACGACGAGGTGGGCCAGACCCTCACCGCCGTGCTGCTCCAGCTCAAACGCGTCGCCGGACATGCCCCGTCCGATCTGCGCGAGGAACTGCACCAGGTGCAGGAGACCACCCGGGGCAGCCTGGACGAAATCCGCCGTATCGCCCGGCGCCTGCGCCCCGGAGTCCTGGACGAACTCGGTCTGGCAAGCGCCCTCAAAGCCCTCACCACCGAGTTCACCAGCCCTGGCCTGACCGTCCAGCACCACCTCGACGCGGACCTGCCGCGCCTCGGCCACGAAACGGAACTGGTCCTCTACCGCGTCGCCCAAGAAGGGCTCACCAACACCGCTCGCCACGCACACGCCCGCCGCGCCGAACTCGCCCTGAACCGCACGGCGACCGGCGTGGAGTTGCGCATCCGCGACGACGGGCACGGCATCAAAGACGCCCCCGAAGGCGCGGGTATCCGCGGCATGCGCGAACGCGCGCTGCTGATCGGCGCGGACCTCGCTGTGGGCTCTGGCCCTGAAGGCGGCACGGAAGTCCGCTTGGCTGTCCCTGCCCCGGCCCCTGCCCCTGTATCCGCCCCCGTTCCCGACCGGACCCGCTGACCATGAACGAGCACACGCCCACCCGAATCCTCCTCGCCGACGACCATGCCCTGGTCCGTCGCGGGGTTCGCCTCATCCTGGACAGCGAACCCGACCTCACCGTCATCGCCGAGGCCGACAACGGCGCGGAGGCCCTCACTCAGGCCCGCACCCACCGCCCGGACCTGGCCATCCTCGACATCGCCATGCCCCGCCTGACCGGCCTGCAGGCCGCTCGCGAGCTCTCCCGCACCGAGCCGGACCTGCGCATCCTGATCCTGACGATGTACGACAACGAGCAGTACTTCTTCGAAGCCCTAGCCGCGGGAGCCTCCGGCTACGTCCTCAAATCCGTCGCCGACCGGGACCTCGTCGAAGCCTGCCGGGCCACCATGCGCGGCGAGCCCTTCCTCTACCCCGGAGCCGTCAAAGCCCTCATCCGCAACTACCTGGACCTCGCCCGGGAAGGCCGCGCCCTGCCCGCCAGGGCCATCACCGACCGCGAGGAGGAGATCCTCAAGCTCGTCGCCGAGGGCCACACCTCACAGGAGATCGCCGGCCTTCTCGTCATCAGCCCCAAGACCGTCGAACGCCACCGCGCCAACCTGCTCCAGAAACTCGGCCTGAAGGACCGCCTGGAACTCACCCGCTACGCCATCCGCGTCGGACTGATCGAACCCTGACCACACGAGGTACGTGGTTACCGCGCGGCCCGGCGGGCCGAGAGGGGCAGGACGAGGGTCGCCCACACCGTCTTGCCACCGGGCACGAGCCGCGTCCCCCAGTTCGACGCCAGCGCCGCGATCAGCGCCAGGCCCCGCCCGCTCTCCCCCTCGCACGCGGCCGCCCGTTTCACGATCGGCGCGGCCGAGCCGTCCTGGACCTCCACGCACACCTCACGACCGCGGATGCCCATGCCGAGGGTCAGCCATGCGCCCGCGCCGTGCAGCACCGCGTTGGTGACCAGCTCGGAGACGATCACTTCCAGTGCGGCAGCGGCATCCCCCTCCGCGTCCAGGCCGCACGCCCGGAGCATGTCCAGTGCCCGGTGCCGGGCCCCGGGCACGGTGGCGGGCTCTGCCGGCAGAAGCCAGCAGATCACTCCCTGGGGCGTGCCGGAGGCGGGGAGCTGAGCCGGCAGAGTCGGTCCGCGCGTCAGACGCTTCCCGCCAGAGGCGCCCGTATGGGAAGAAGGCGCGCCCTCCGGCCTGCAGGTGGTGTGGCTCTGGTGCATGGTGTCCCTGTCCTGAGTGGCGCGGAAGCGCTGTGTGCTGAGGTCCAGATCCTTGATCCCGAGGACCATGGCTCCCATGACGTGCCCTGTGGCACTGACGTTACGGATCCGAACGGCTCTTTTCTTGACCGTCGGAGACACCCACTTGCCCCTGCGTGACATGTCGTAAAACATCTCGTTTGACCAGGCAGTCTCCGGCGCGCATACCATGTGCACATGGAGTTCGCGGACCAGGGCGGTCTGGCGCTCCCGACCGGTACTCCGGGAGCCCTCATCGATGAGGTGACTTCCTTGGGCGCCTGGAAGGACGTCATCTGGGAGAGGTTTGTCTCGCTCCAGATCGCCCCCTCGGATGCCTCCGCGCTCACCGGGACGGTGCACACGAGGCAGATCGGACACCTCACGGCCTCTGCCGTCGCCTCGACGCCGCAGACGTTCACGCGCACACCCCGGCTGCTGTCCCACGACAACCGCAGCCTGCTCCAGGTGGGCCTGGTCGAACGTGGCACCGGACACCTTGAGCAGGACGGACGGACCTGCACCCTCACCGACGGCGACTTCGCCCTCTACGAGACGGCGCGGCCCTTCACCTGGTCCTTGGCCGGAGACTGGCGGCTGCTGGTATTCACCTGGCCCCGCGAAACCGTGCCGCTGTCCGATGCGGAAGGCCGGCGCTTGACTGCGCATACCCTCTGTAGCCGCGAAGGGGTCGGTCTGATCCTTTCGCCGATGCTCGGCCAACTGGTCATGAACCGGACAGGGCTGTCAGTCGCCAACTCCGCGCGACTGGCCGACGAAATAGCAGAACTCACCATCACCGCGGCTCTGGAAGCGGGACACGTCGACCAGACGACCGGGGAGACCGACCTGTTCCAGAGAGTCCGGGCCTACATTGAAACGCATCTCGACAACCCGGCCCTTGGCCCCCAGCGGATCGCTCAGGAGTTCTTCCTCTCGCCTCGGACGCTGCACCGGCTCTTCGCCCGTCACGACCTCACGGTGCACGCCTGGATCAAGGAACGACGTCTCGAAGCATCCCGACACGCGCTCACCGCTCCCGGATCACAGCATTCCCCGGTCACCGAAGTGGCCACCAGATACGGCTTCCGGGATGCGGCTGTCTTCAGTCGAGCGTTCTCCAGAGCGTACGGGGCAAGTCCCAGCCGCTACCGGATGCTGCACGTCGGGTAAGACCAGTCGCACGATGGGGCGGGACCCCACCAGGAGGTCCCGCCCCACCTTCAGTGGGCCACGCGGCAAATGAACCATGCGGCATGGGTCATGCGGCAATAGGCCATGCGGCAATGGGCCATGCGACCGGGCTCAGAAACGGTCCGGGGCACGCTCCGGGAGCGGAGACCCGGGGAGCACGTCCCGCTTCTGGTTCTTCCGTGCCTCCGCGTTCGAGTCGGCCGTCGCCTCGCAGGTCACGTCCTTCGCCGGGAGCTTGCCGCTGAACAGGTAGTCGGTGACCGTGCCGTCCGTGCACGCGTTGCCGTTCGGGTAGACGCCATGGCCCTCGCCGCCGAGGACGGTGACCATTTTCGAGCCCTTCAGATCGGCGTGCAGGGCCTGACCGCTGGGCAGCGGAGTCTGCGAGTCCCACTCGTTCTGGACGACCAGTGAGCCGACCCTGTTGTTCACGTTGGTCGCCGGTTCCACGGACTTGTCCCAGAACGCACAAGGCTTGATGCTGGACGCGAAGTCACCGAACAGCGGGTAACGGCCCTTGTCCCCGATGGCGTCCTGCCGGTAGCTCTCAGGATCGCGGGACCACGCGGCCGAGTTGTCACCGCACACCACGGCCCAGAAGCTCGCCGTCATGTTGTCGGACGGCACCTCGGCGGCATCGACGGCGGCGCCCGCAGTCCCGGTCCCCTCGGATCCGGCGAACGCCGCGAGCCTGTTCACGGAGGCGGGCTCACCGGCCGCGGCCTTCTTCAGCTCCACGACCCCCTCGGTGGCGTACTCCGGGCTGAAGACCGCCGCGCGCATGCCGCTGCGGATGTCATCACCGGTGGTCGGCTGCCCCTCCACCTCGATGGGCTTCTCGTCGGCCTGCGCGACCAGGTCCCAGAAGGTCCGGTCGACCTCCTTCGGGGTGTCCCCGAGGCCGTACTTCTCCGAACGCTCGGCGGCCCATTCGGTCCACCGGTCGAACGCGGGCTCGGCGCCCTCCGCCCACCACTGGATCATCCCTCGCCAGGCGCGCGCCGGATCGACCGCGCTGTCCAGCACGAACCGGTCGGCCCGTCCCGGGAAGAGCTGGGTGTAGACGGCGCCCAGGTAGGTGCCGTACGAGTAACCCACGTACGAGATCTTCTTCTCACCGAGGATCGCCCGGAGCAGATCCATGTCGCGCGCCGTGTTGCGCGTGGTGATGTGCGGGAGCGTGTCGCCCGCTTTCTCCTTGCACTTGTTCGCGACGTCGCGTGCCCAGGCGACGTCCTTGTCGAACGTCTCCTCCTTGTACGGCCGCAGCCAGTTCTCCTCCTCCGGCTCCAGATCGCAGGAAACCGGGCTGCTCTGTCCCACACCGCGCGGGTCGAAGCCGATGAGGTCGTACTTCTGCTGTGCGGACTCGGGGAGCCGCTCCTGCAACCCCAGCGGCATGTAGAGCCCCTGTCCCCCCGGGCCGCCGGGGTTGGAGAACAGGACACCGTGCCGCTTGTCGGGCGTGGTGCTCCTGATCCGGGATATGGCTAAGTCGATCCGCTTGCCCCCGGGAACCCGGTAGTCCAGCGGAACCTTGATCGTGGCGCACTCGAACTCCGCCGGAGCGTCGGCCTCGCACCGCTTCCACTGCGGCTTCTGCTTCACATACTGGTTCAGCGCACCCGTGGCGGCGGACGAGGAGGCGGTGGACGGGGTGGCGGCCGGAGCAGCGGTGGCCGTCGAGGTGGCAAGCACGGGAGCCAGCGTTGCCGTGACACTCACGGCCAACAGGGGCGCGAGACGTCGTCTGCGCACGATATCGATCCTTCCGGTCGCGTGTTCGGACAGGAAAGATCTTTCAGGAACCGGCCACGCATGCGGATCCCTCGCCGGGCTGCACCTCCCCTCCACCCTGGGAATGACACAACAGTGGTGGCTGGTACCCGAGTTGTAGGGGACGGACCGCCCTCAGCGAGGTGCGGCCCGCCTCAGCGCAGCGGCGACATCGGATCTCCGCGTACGTCTGGCAGACACAGTGGCTTCACGGACACCGGCGGCACGGGCGACAGTTCTGATCCGTGGTCCGGGGCCTCGCCGGCGCTCGCTCCGGCCGGGGCCCGGGCACGGTGGTCAGCAGTGTGCTCCGCGGGCGGCCTCGTGGAGGTGGCGCATGATGCCGGTGCGGCTGTGCGCTGCCCGGGTGGGCAGCGTGGGGG
>NZ_VMNX01000181.1 GCF_009377235.1 Streptomyces acidicola | reverse complement strand
GGTGCTGTGGTCCCGGGCGGGGTGGCGTCGGGGGCGGCCTCGGGTTCGGCACCGGCGGCACCGACCGTGGCGAGTTCCTTGACCGGGGGCGACTGTTCGGGCGAGTCGGCGATCTCGGGAGCCATCCCGCTCCCGGACGCCGACTCGGGCTCGGTTGCCGGCTCGGCCCCGGCCGGGTTCCCCGGTTCGCCGACGGGTGCGGGCTTGAGGCTGAGGTAGACGTCCTCCAGCGTGGGCCGGGCGAAGCGGAAGTCGTCGACGCGGGTCACGCCGACGTCGGTGACCAGGACCTCCAGCAGGGGCTGGATCCGGTCGGGCGGCGCGGTCACGAGGTAGCTGCCGCTGCGGTCGCCGGGCGTGACGACGCCGATCCGGCCGAGCCGGGCGGCCTCCGCCTCGGTGAGGCTGCCGCCGTCGCGGACGAACAGCTCCAACCGCGCCTGGGCGCCGGTCTGTTCCTTGAGTTCGCCCGGGGTCCCCATGGCGGTGATACGGCCGCCGTGCATGACGGCGACGCGGTGGACCGCCTTCTCCGCCTCCAGCACGTTGTGGGTGACCAGGACGATCGTCGTGCCGTCCTCGGCGGCCCGGCGCTGCACGATGTCCCAGATCAACCGCCGGTTGTGCGGGTCGAGTTCGTTGGTGGGCTCGTCCAGCACGATGAGCTCGGGCCGGCCCATCAGGGTCATGCCGAAGTTCACCAGCCGCATCAGGCCACCGCTGAGCCGCTCCACCTGCCGGTCCGCGTACGGCCCGAGACCCAGCTCCTCGATCAGTTCCTCGGTCTGACGGCGGGCGTCCGCCTCGCTCTGGCCGCGCAGCCGCCCCGTGTAGTGCAGGGCCCGGCGAGCCTCGATCAGCCGCATCGACAGACCGCGCTGCGGCAGGAAGCCGACGGTGGACTTCACCAGCTCGGGGTGGCGCACCACATCGATGCCGTTGACGGTGATGGAGCCGGACGTGGGGCGCACCAGCCCCAGCATCTGAAGGACGAGTGTCGTCTTGCCGGCGCCGTTGGCACCGAACAGGCCGAACACCTGCCCGCGCGGCACGCTGAGCGTCAACCCGTCGTTGGCTCTGATGAGTTCACCACCCCGGCCGCGATAGGCGCGTACCAGATCACGCACCTCGATGGCCGGACCGTCGTCCGTCTTGACCATGCCCACGTCTCATCGCCTCTTCGGCTCAGGGACCCGGCCGTGCCGCTGGTCCGCCGTTCGTGTACCGGTTCGCCCACGCTAGGCGGGGCGCGGCTGGGGACATCAGTGGAAGCTCTCCACCCTTCGGTCACCCATCGCCGAGTTCGTCGTCGAGGAAGGCGAACATCTCGTCGTCCGACAGGTTGTCCATGTCGAACTCCGTCGCCTTCTCGGGGTCGTTCACGTCCACGTCCGGTGCGGCGGTCGCTGCCGTGGCGAGCGCCGACCAGCGTGTGCGCAGGACGTCGAGCCGTCCCGCGATCTGCCGGTGCGCCACGCCGTCGGCGGCCGGCTCCGGCAGTGCCGCGATCATCTGCTCGACGCGTTCCAGGGCGGTCAGCAGGCCCTCGGCGCCGGTCCGCTCGGTCTCGGGTGCGAGCAGCGTGTACAGATGCCCGGCGACCGCCTCCGGCGTCGGGTGGTCCAGGGCCAGCGTGGCGGGCAGCCGCAGACCGGTGGCGGTGCTCAGCGCGTTGCGCAGCTCCACCGACATCAGCGAGTCGAATCCGAGGTCACGGAAGGCGCGTACCGCTTCCACCTCGGTCGTGCCGCCGGGCCGGTGGCCGAGGACGCGGGCGGCCTGCTCCCGCACCAACTCCATTACGATCACGTGTCCTTCGGCCTCGTCCAGCATCGCGAGCCGTGCGACGAGCCCGGGGTCGGTGGACCGGGCCGCCGAACGGCGTACCGGGACGAGGCCGTGCAGCAGTGCGGGTACGTCGTCGCGGGCGCGCAGCGCGGCCACGTCGATCCGCACCGGCAGCAGGACGGGTTCTGCGGCGGAGGCCGCCCGATCGAAGAGCGCCAGGCCCTCGTCGGTGCGCAGCGGCGGGAACCCGGCCGCACGCATCCGCTCGACGTCACGTGCGCTCAGCGCGCCGGCCATGCCGTCCGACCGCTGCCAGGGCCCCCAGGCCAGGGACCGGCCCGGCAGACCGGCGCGGTGACGGTGCCTTACGAGGGCGTCGAGGAAGGCGTTGGCCGCGGCGTACGCACCCTGACCGGCGTTGCCGAAAGTGCCGGCCGCGGAGGAGAACGCCGTGAACGAGCGTACGTCCGGCAGCAGTTCGTGCAGATGCCGGGCGGCGTCGGCCTTGGGCCGCAGGACGGCGGCGACGCGCTCGGGCGTCAGCTGCGTGGCGGTGGCGTCGTCGAGTACGCCGGCCGCGTGCACGACATGGCCGACGTGGTGCCCGGCGAGGGCGGCGCCGAGGGCGTCCCGGTCCGCGACATCGCAGGCCACAGCCTCGACGCGGGCGCCCTGCCCGGCGAGTTCCGCGACAAGATCCGCGGCGCCGGGCGCCTCGGCCCCGCGCCGGGACAACAGAAGCAGGTCGCGCACGCCGTGCCGAGCGACGAGATGCCGGGCGAGAAGAGCACCGAGGCCTCCGGTGCCGCCGGTGACGAGTACGGTGCCGCCGTCGGCGAAGTGGGGGCCGACGTCCGACCGGCCGCCGCTGACATCGAGGGGCACCCGCTCCAGCCGTGGTACCAGCACCTCGCCGTCCACCACGGCCACTTCCGGCTCCATGACATTCAACGCACGGACCAGGCCGGACGGATTCCCGGGCACGTCGAGAAGGCTGATCCGACCGGGATGCTCACTCTGCGCCGACCGCAGCAGCCCCCATGCCGCGGCGGCACCCGGCTCCGCCCCGGTGGTGGCCCCGCGCATCAGGACGACGAGCCGTGCCCCGGCGAGGCGTTCGTCGGCCGGCCAGCTCTGGGCGAGGGACAACGCCGCACGCGCGTGGGCATGGGCGGAGTCGGCCGGATCGGCGCCGGTCTCCCGTACCGGAGCGAGCACCAGGCTGTGCTGGGCGGCTACGGCGGCGAGTTCGTCGTACTCCACCGCCTTGACGCCGGACGCGGCCAGTTCCCCGGCGAGATCCGCGGGCAGCTCTCCGAGTACGGCGATCTCGGCGGGCGCGTCGGCAGCGTGCTCGCCGACCGGTGCCCACGCCGTCCGCAGCAGCGCGTCCGGAGCGGCGGCGGACCCGGCACCGGCCATCTGGTCGGCGTCGACGGGCCGTACAGTCAGCCCGCCGACGCTGAGGACGGCCCCGCCCTCGGTGTCGGCCACCGCGATACGCACGGTCCGCTCCCCCGTCCGCTCCAGCCGGGCGCGCACGGTCCTGGCACCCGACGCGAAGAGGGCCACGTCCTCCCATGAGAAGGGGAGTGCCGTGCCGTCGTCGCCGCCCGCGCCCGTGAAGCCGGCCGCGTGCAGTACGGCGTCGAGGAGGGCCGGGTGGACGCCGTATCCGTCGGTGTCCGTGGCCGTCTCCGGGTCGGCGTCCAAGTCCACGTCCGTGTCCGCGTCCAAGGACACCTCCGCGAACACCTCGTCGCCCCGCCGCCAGGCTTGGCGCAGTGCGCGGAAGGACGGCCCGTAGTGGAAACCGGCGTCTGCCAACATGTCGTAGTGCGAGCCGAGTTCGATGCTCTCAGCGCCCTTCGGAGGCCACACGTCCGTGCCCGGAACCGCCCCCTCGACAGGGGCGTGGGTGAGCATGCCGTGCGCGTACACCGTCCAGGAGGCGTCGGTGCCGGCCCGCTCGGGGCGTCCGTGCAGCGCGAAGGTGCGCCGCCCGTCCTCGTCGGCGCCGCCGATCCGTACCTGCAGTCCGACGGGTGCGCCGTCATCGGGCAGTACGAGCGGGGCGACCGTCGTCAGTTCCTCGATACGCCCGGCGCCGACTTCGTCACCGGCCCGGATCACCAGCTCGACCAGGGCCGCACCGGGCACCAAGGTGCGGCCGAGCACCATGTGGTCGGCGAGCCAGGGCTGCGCCTGCGGCGACAGGAGGCCGGTGAGCACCGCGCCGCCGCCGTCCGCGAGCAACATCGCCGTACCGAGCACGGGATGCCCGGCCGGCACGAGACCGACGGAACGCACGTCACCGCTGCCGAGGCCCGTACGGGGCTCCGGCCAGAAGCGCTGCCGCTGGAAGGGGTAGGTGGGGAGGGCGTCGGTGAGTCGGGCGCCGGTCCCGGCGAAGTAGGCCGCCCAGTCGACAGGCACACCGTGCGTGAACAGGCGCCCCAGCGCGACGGCCAGCGCCTCTTCTTCGGGAAGGTTCTTGCGGAGGGTGGAGACCGTGACGGACGCGTCCGGGGCCACCTGGTCGATGAGGGCGGTCAGGGTGCCGTCGGGGCCGAGTTCCAGGAAGCGCGTGACGCCGTGGTCGGTGAGGGTGCGGATGGCGTCGGCGAAGCGGACTGTGCCGCGGACGTGCTGGACCCAGTAGTCGGTCGTGTCCGGGGTGGTGAGGGCGCCGGTGAGGGTCGAGACGAGAGAGGTGTGGGCCTCGGTGAAGTGGAGGTCCGAGATCGCGGCGCGGAAGTCCTCCAGCATCGGGGCCATGAGCGGGGAGTGGAAGGCGTGGGAGACGCGAAGGCGGGTGGTGCGGCGGCCGGGGAGCGTGGCGGCCACTGCGAGAACGGCCTCCTCCGTGCCGGAGAGCACCAGGGAAGTGGGCCCGTTGACCGCTGCGATACTCACGTCGTCGGTGAGGTGCGGGGTGACTTCGGCTTCCGTGGCCTCGACCGCGAGCATCAGTCCGCCCTCGGGCAGGGCCTGCATCAACCGTGTCCGTGCCGACACCAGCGCACACGCGTCCGGCAGCGACAGCACGCCCGCGACATGGGCGGCAGCGATCTCCCCGACGGAATGACCCGCCACGAAGTCCGGCCGTACGCCCAGGGATTCAGCCAACCGATACAGCGCCACCTCAACGGCGAACAACGCGGGCTGAGTGAACTCCGTACGGCTCAGAGCCTGCTCGTCATCACCCCACATGATGTCGCGTAGACGCGGGTCCAGTTCGGTCAGGGTCTCGTCCAGGGCCTGGGCGAACACCGGGAAGCGGTCGTACAGTTCCCGGCCCATGCCGAGGCGTTGGGCGCCCTGGCCGGAGAACACGAATGCCGTCGGGCCCTCGTCCGCCACTCCCCTGGCCACCTCCGTCACCCCTTCCGCGGACGCCAGCAGCACCGCGCGGCGAGCGAAGGAAGCCCGGCCGGTCGCCGCCGTGAAACCGACGTGGACCGACGGCTCGCACGGCTGGAGTTGCCGTATTCGCGCGTCCAGTGCCGCTTCCGAACGTGCCGTGACGACCAGGGGGACTGTGCGCTCGCTGTCGTCGCGGGCGGGCTCTTGTCCAGGGCCGGCTTCGAGAATGACGTGGGCGTTGGTGCCGCTGAGGCCGAAGGAGGAGACGGCGGCCCTGCGAGGGCGGTCACCGTCCGGCCAAAGAACCGGTTCTCGGACCAGCTCCACCGCCCCCGCCGACCAGTCCACGTGCGAGGACGGGGCGTCGGCGTGCAGGGTGCGCGGGACGATGCCATGCCGCATCGCCAGCACGCTCTTGATCACACCGGCAACACCGGCAGCGGCCTGGGTGTGACCGAGGTTCGACTTCACCGACCCGAGCAGCAGTGGCCGTTCACGATCCTGACCATAGGTGGCGAGAAGCGCCTGCGCCTCGATCGGATCGCCAAGCGTGGTGCCAGTGCCATGCGCCTCCACGACATCGACATCCCCAGCGCTCAGCCCCGCAGACGCGAGCGCCTGCCGGATCACCCGCTGCTGCGACGGACCATTCGGCGCCGTCAACCCATTCGACGCACCGTCCTGATTGACGGCACTACCCCGAACGACCGCCAGAATCCGATGCCCGTTCCGCACCGCATCCGACTGCCGCTCCAACAACAGCACACCCACACCCTCAGCCCAGCCAACCCCATCGGCCGCATCCGAGAACGCCTTGCACCGGCCATCCGGAGCCAGCCCACCCTGCCGCGAGAACTCCACAAACGTCGTCGGCGTCGACATCACCGTCACACCACCGGCCACCGCCAACGAACACTCACCACCACGCAACGCCTGCGCAGCCAAATGCAGAGCCACCAACGACGACGAACACGCCGTGTCCACGGACACAGCAGGCCCCTCGAAGCCCAGCGCATAAGCCACCCGGCCCGAAGCAATGCTCGGCGCACTGCCGTTGCCCCGGAAAGCCTCGAACTCCTCCCCCGGCAACAACTCCCGGTAGTCGTTGTACATCACACCCGCGAAGACACCCGTCCGACTGCCCCGCAACGACGACGGATCAATACCCGCCCGCTCGATCGCCTCCCACACCGACTCCAGCAACAACCGCTGCTGCGCATCCGTCGCCAACGCCTCCCGCGGACTCATCCCAAAGAACTCGGGATCGAACCCGGCAACGTCGGTCAGGAAACCACCGGTCCGGGTTGAGGAGGTGCCGGTGTGGTTCGGATCGGGATGGTAGAGGCGCTCCAGGTCCCAGCCACGGTCGGACGGGAACTCCCCCACCGCGTCCACGCCTTCAGACACCAGCCGCCACAGGTCCTCCGGCGACTCCACACCACCGGGGTAACGGCAGGCCATACCCACAATCACCACCGGATCGTCAGCGAGGGGCATCGCGGCCGGCGCCACCTCGGGCGCCGACTCGGGGTCTGTCAGCTGCTCACGCAGGTGGGAGGCCAGTTTCTCGGCCGACGGGTGGTCGAAAACCAGGGTGGCGGGCAGGCGAAGCCCGGTCGCTGCGGCGAGTGCGTTGCGCAGTTCCACCGCGGTCAGGGAGTCGAAGCCCAGGTCTCGGAAGGGGCGTCGGGGCTCTATGGAGCCGGAGCCGGCGTCGTCGTGACCGAGGACGGCTGCGGCGCGGGCGCGCACCACGTCGAGGAGCAGGGCCCGCTGTTCCTCCATGGTCTTCCCGGCGAGGCGGCGCGCAAGGTCGCCTGCGCCGGCAGGGGTCGTGCGGCTGCGGAACAGGCCGCGGAGCAACGGTGGGACGTCGGCACGCCCCCGCAGCGCCGTGTGGTCGAGCCGTACGGGCAGAAGGACCGGGTCCGTACCGGTCGTTGCCGCGTCGAACAGGGCCAGGCCCTCCTCGACGGTGAGGGGACGGAAGCCGGAGCGTGCGAGGCGTTCGCGGTCGGAGTGGTCGAGATCGCCGGTCATGCCGTCGGTCATCGCCCACGGCCCGTAGGCGAGGGAGGCGGCGGGCAGGCCGAGGGCACGGCGGTGTGCGGCGAGGCCGTCCAGGTAGGCATTGGCGGCGGCGTAGTTGGCCTGGCCCGTACCTCCGAAGGTGCCGGCTGCCGAGGAGAGCAGGACGAACGCCCGGACGTCCGGGAGGAGTGCGTGCAGGTGTCGGGCGGCGTCGGCCTTGGGGTGAAGAACCGCGGAGAGGCGTTCGGGTGTGAGGGCGGTGAGGACGCCGTCGTCGAGGACGCCGGCCGTGTGGACGACGGCGCCGATGGTGCGGCCGGTGAGCAGCTCCGCCAGTGCGTCGCGGTCGGCCACGTCGCAGGCGGCGATTTCCACGTGGGCGCCGGACTCCGTGAGTTCCGTGCGTAGTTCGGCGGAACCGGGGGCGCCCGTGCCTCGTCGGGACACGAGCAGCAGGTCGCGGGCCCCGTGGTGGGTGACGAGATGGCGTGCCAGGGCCGCGCCGATGCCGCCCGTGCCACCCGTGATGAGCACGCTGCCCGGGCCCGTCCAGACGTCTCGGCCGTGGTCGTCCGGCGTGCCGGGCTCGTGGCGTGTCAGGCGGGGTGCGATCAGGTCCGTACCGCGTACGGCGACCTCCGTCTCGCCGTCTGTCTCGTAGGCGCTGAGGAGTCGGGCCGGGGAGGGAAGTGGGGACTCGCTCTCGTCGCGGGTGAGCAGGGCCAGGCGGCCGGGGTGTTCGTTCGCCGCCGAGCGGATCAGGCCCCGGACGGCTTCGAGGACCGGGGACTCCTCGCCGGCGGTCACGATGACCAGGCGCGACGTCGCGTACGGCGTAGCGGTGAGCCACGTGTGGAGGAGCTCCAGGGTGTGACGGAGTGCAGTGTGCAGTTCCCCGGCGGTGATCTCGGTGAGGACGAGATCCGGTGCCGCCGTGGTGCCGTCGAGGGCGTCGTCCAGGCCGGGCAGGATCTCGGCGTCCTGTGGCGCCCAGGCCGGGACGGAACCTGTGCTGAGTACCGCGAGACGAGGAGTCGGCGACGCTTCGGAGTACGCCACCGGCGCCCAGGTCCGCCGGAACAGCGCGTTGGGGACCGTCGTACTGCCGGCAGGGGATGGCGGCCTGGTGACGAGGGACCCCACGGCGGCCACCGGTGTGCCCGAGGGGTCGGTGACCGTGAGGCGCACAACGTTCGTATCCGCGTCCGTGTCCGTGTCCGCGTCCGTGTCCGTGTCCGTGTCCGTGTCCGTGTCGCGGACGATGTGAGCGCGCAGCACGCGTGCGCCCGTGCTGCCGTGCAGGTCCACGTCACGCCAGGCGAACGGCAGCCCCGGAGTGCCGCCCGTGAAGGCGGCGGCGTGCAGCAGGGAGTCGAACAGGGCGGGGTGCAGGCCGAAGCCGTCGAGGTCCGTGTCGTCGGGGAGGGCGGCCTCGGCGAATACCTCGGCGCCGCGCCGCCAGACGGCGGTGAGCGCCCCGAACGGCGGGCCGTAGGTGAGGCCCGTGTCGGCCAGTTCGGCGTAGAAGGTGTCGAGGTCGACCGGCTCCACGTCGGCCGGTGGCCAGGAGACGGCCGCCGCTGCGGATCCCGACTCCGCTGCGGATCCCGACTCGAAGCCGGGTGCGGCGGTGTCGGCGGCGAGCCTGCCGACGGCGTGGCGCAGCCAGGGCGCGTCGGGGTCGCCGTCGTTCCGGGAGGAGACGGTGACGGGTCGGAGGCCGGCGTCGTCGGGCTCAGCGACGGACACCTGAAGGGTCAGGGCGTCGCTGTCGGGCAGCACCAGCGGCTGTGCGAGGGTGAGTTCGGTGATGTGTCCGTGACCGAGTTCGGCGCCGGCTCGGGCGACGAGTTCGGTGAGCGCGGTGCCGGGCAGGACGACCTGGCCGGCGACGCGATGCCCCGTCGTCCAGGGATGGGTCGCCGTCGAGACGCGACCGGAGAACAGGGCGGCGTCGGTGTCGGCGAGAGGCACCACCGCTCCCAGCAGCGGATGGTGCACGGCCGTCAGTCCGGTGCCACGGACGTCACCGTGCGGGACACCGGCGGCCGGCCAGTAATGGCGGTGCTGGAAGGGGTAGCCGGGCAGCCGTGTACGGAGGGCGCCGGTCCCGGCGAAGAGCGCGGGCCAGTCGACGGGTACACCGGTCGTGAACACCTGGGCCAGCGCGGTGACCAGTGTGCTCTCCTCGGGCCGACCGGACCGCAGCACCGGCACAGCGACGGCGTCCAGGTCGCCCTCGGGGTCCGGCCCCGGGCCCATGTCCGTGTCCGTGTCGGAGTCCTCGGACAGAATCGACTCGACGAGTGCCGAGAGCGCGGCGGTGGGGCCGACCTCCACGTAGGTGCGTACCCCGGTGTCGGCCATGGCGCGGACGGCGTCCCCGAAGCGGACGGTCTCGCGCACCTGCCGTACCCAGTGGCCGGGGTCGGTCAACTCGTCCTCCTCTGCGACCGCTCCGGTCAAGGTCGACACGATCGGCAGGCTCGGCGCCTGGAACACCAGGGTGTCCAGTACGGCGCGGAAGTCCGACAGCATCGGGTCCATGTGCGCCGAGTGGAAGGCGTGGCTGACCGGAAGGCGGGTGGTGCGCCGGCCGGGGAGCGCGGCGAGGGTGGCCTCGACGGCGGCCGGGTCGCCGGAGACGACCACGGATGCGGGCCCGTTGACAGCGGCGAGGGACGCTCCGGCGGCGAGGTGGGGCCGTACGTCGACCTCGTCGGCCTCGACGGCGACCATGACGCCGCCCTCCGGCAGGGCGTCCATCAGGGTTGCCCGGGCCGTGATCAGGCGGCATGCGTCGGGCAGGGTCAGAACTCCGGCGACGTGCGCGGCGGCGATCTCGCCGACGGAGTGCCCGGCCACGACGTCAGGGCGCAGTCCGAGGGACTCCAGCAGCCGGTACAGAGCGACCTCTACGGCGAAGAGGGCGGGCTGTGCGGCACCGGTCCGGTTGAGCGCCGCCTCGTCGGTGCCCCACAGCACGTCGCGCAGACCAGGGTCGAGCAGCGCCAGCGTCTCGTCGAGAGCGGCACGGAAGACCGGGAAGCGGTGGTACAACTCGCTTCCCACGCCCAGACGTTGAGCACCCTGGCCCGAGAAGAGGAAGCCCGTCGCGCCGGGTTCGGAGGCGATTCCCCGGGCGACCTCGACGGGGCTGCCGGTGCTCGTGGCGAGGGCCACGGCTCGGTGGGCGAAGGCGGTGCCGGCGGTGGCCGCCAGGGTGAAGCCGACGTCCAGGATGTCGTCGCGGTGCGCGAGTCGGGCCGTACGGGCGTCCAGGGCGGCGGCGGTGCGGGCCGACATCACCCACGGAACCACGGCCGGTGTCACGGCGGCGGGCTCCCGCTCGGGCTCCTGCCGCTGGGGCGGGGCGGCTTCCAGGATGAGGTGGGCGTTGGTGCCGCTGACGCCGAAGGAGGAGACGGCGGCCCGGCGTGGCCGGTCCGTGTCCGGCCACACGGTGTCCGCACGCACCGGGCGCACGGCACCCGACTCCCAGTCCACGTGCGTGGACGGCATGTCGGCATGCAGGGTGCGCGGCACGATCCCGTGCCGCAGGGCCAGCACCGTCTTGATGACGCCGGCGACTCCGGCGGCGGCCTGAGTGTGCCCGATATTGGACTTCACCGAGCCCAGCAGCAGCGGGTGCGCGCGGTCCTGTCCGTACGTCGCGAGCAGGGCCTGCGCCTCGATGGGGTCGCCGAGCCGGGTACCGGTGCCATGGCCCTCGACGGCGTCCACGTCGGCCGGGGAAAGCCCGGCGGCGGCCAGCGCCTGGCGGATGACGCGCTGTTGAGCGGGTCCGTTGGGCGCGGTGAGGCCGTTCGAGGCGCCGTCCTGGTTGACGGCGGAGCCGCGCAGGACCGCCAGCACACGGTGCCCGCCCCGGCGGGCGTCGGACAGCCGCTCCAGCACGACCAGGCCGACGCCCTCGCCCCAGCCGACGCCGTCGGCCGTGTCGGAGTACGCCTTGCAGCGGCCGTCGGCGGCGAGGCCGCCCTGGCGGTCGAACTCGACATAGGTCGAGGGGGTCGCCATCACGGTCACACCGCCGGCCAGCGCGAGGGAGCACTCGCCGCCGCGCAGCGCCTGGGCGGCCAGGTGCAGGGCCACGAGCGAGGAGGAGCAGGCGGTGTCGACGGTGACGGCCGGTCCTTCCAGGCCGAGGGAGTACGCCACCCGGCCGGAGGCCACGCTGTGCGCGCTGCCGGCGCCGCGCAGGCCCGCGTACCGCTCGTCGCTGAGGAGCGTGCCGTAGTCGCCGTACATGACGCCGGCGAAGACTCCGGTACGGCTGCCGCGCAGCGTCACCGGGTCGATCCCCGCGTCCTCGACGGCCTGCCAGGAGACCTCCAGGAGCAGCCGCTGCTGCGCGTCCGTGGCGAGTGCCTCGCGCGGGCTCATCCTGAAGAAGTCGGCGTCGAAGTCGCCCGCGCGGCTGAGGAATCCGCCGCGCCTGGCCTCCTCCCAGCCGCGCTCCGCGGGAACGTCGCCGACCGCGTCGACGCCGTCGGTCACCAGCCGCCACAGGTCGTCCGGGGACGCGACGTCGCCGGGGAAACGGCAGGCCATGCCCACGATCGCCACGAGGTCGTCGTCGGTGGCGGTCCGCCGGGCGTCCGCTTCGGCCGCGTCCACGGCCGGGACCGGGCCGCCGGTGAGCCGCTCGTGCAGATGCGCGGCGAGGTCGGCGGCGGTCGGGTGGTCGAAGACAAGGGTCGCGGACAGCCGCAGACCGGTGGTGGCGGCGAGGCCGTTGCGCAGCTCGATGGCCGTGAGTGAGTCGAATCCCAGCTCGCGGAAGGGCCGTCGGGGGTCCACGGCGTCGGCGCGGCGGTGCCCGAGGACGCGGGCGATCTGCCCGCGCACCAGGCCGAGCAGCTCGCGCCGCTGTTCCTCGGGCCCGAGCGGCCGCAGTGTCGCGGCGAGCCCGGCATCGCCCGACGCGGACGGCGCGGCGGTACGGCGCCGGTCGCGATCACGATCGAGGGCACGGACACTGTCTTTGACGAGTCCGCGCAGCACGGCCGGTACGGCGGGCCCGGCGGCGACGAGCGCCCGGGTGTCGAGGCTCAGGGGCAGCACGACGGGTTCGTCGTGGGCCAGGGCGGCGTCGAAGAGGGCGAGCGCGGTCGCTGTGGAGAGGGGCCGCAGCCCGGTGCGTGTCATGCGGGCCCGGTCGGTGTCGGTGAGCTCCCGGGTCATTCCGGCTGCGGCCTCCCACGGGCCCCAGGCCAGCGACAGCCCCGGCAGCCCCGCGTCACACCGCTCGCGCATCAGCGCGTCCAGGGCGGCGTTGGCGGCGGCGTAGTTGCCCTGACCGGCGCTCGAGAGCACTCCGGCCGCCGACGAGAACACCACGAACGGCACATCGGCATCTACGAGTTCGTGCAGATGGTGGGCGGCGTCAGCCTTCGGCCGCAGCACGGCCGCCACGCGCTCCTCGGTCAGCGCGGTGACCACGCCGTCGTCGAGGATCCCGGCCGTGTGCACCACACCACCGACGGTCCGCCCGACCAGTAGCCCTGCCAAGGCGTCCCGGTCGCCCACGTCACAGGCCACAACCTCGGCTCGGGCACCGGCCTCCGACAGTTCGGCGACGAGATCGACGGCCCCCGGCGCGTCCGGACCTCGACGCGAGACCAGTAGCAGATCCCGCACACCGTGCCGCGCGACGAGATGCCGTGCCACGGCAGCACCGAGCCCTCCGGTGCCACCGGTGACCAGGACACTGCCTCGGCCCCATGCCGGTGACTGCCCTTCACCGACGGGCGCCGGCAACCGCCCCAGCCGGGGCACCAGAACCTCCCCGCCCCGCACGGCGGCCTCGGGCTCGGCCCCGTCCAGGAGCAAGCCGAGTGCGCTGCGCAGCGCCGGCGGTTCCGGCTCGGTGAGGGTGAGCATGGCCAGTCGACCGGGATGCTCGGCGGCGGCCGACCTCAACAGCCCGCGCACGGCGGCCCCGGCGGGATCGTCACCGTCCCGGGTGACCAGGACCATGCGGCGCTCGGACTCCTCAGCCAGGACACCCTGCAACAGCGCCAGGGCATCCGCGACGGCGGACCGCACCTCCGGCACGGGCGTCGGCAGCACCAGGACATCCGCCTCCGCGCCGTCCTCGCCCAGGACGAGGCCGGCCTCCCGCATCACCGCGGTGAGCGTGCCGTCACCGTCCCCGGAGACACACAGCTTGCCGGGGTCACGGGCCTCATCTGCGGCCGGCACCACCCACTCGACCCGGTAGAGCGGTCCGGCCGCGCCCCCCGCGGCCAACTGCCCCGCCGTGACGGCACGGACAGCCAGCGCGTCGGCACCGGCCACGGGCCGTCCCGTCGAGTCGGCGAGAGTCACCCGGACACGGTCCGGCGCGACGAGGGACAACCGGCCCCGGACCGCCAGGGCCCCTTCGGCATGGAGCGCGACGCCCTCCCACGAGAACGGCACGACACCGTCCCCCACCAGCAGCGAAGTACCGTGCAGAGCGGCGTCGAACAGGGCCGGGTGCAGCACGAAGCCACCCGGCTCCGTACCTTCCGGCAGCTCGGCCTCGACAAAGACCTCGTCACCACGCAGCCAGGCGGCACGCAGCCCCTGGAAGGCAGGCCCGTACCCGAATCCCGTCAACGCCCGGTCGGCATAGAAGGTGTCGAGTGCGACCGGCTCGGCATCGGCCGGCGGCCACACCGCCAACTCCAGGTCGGGCTCCGGTACTTCCTCGCCACCAACCTCCAGCTGCCCGGAGGCGTTGACGGTCCAGGACGCTTCCGGATCACCTTCCGGACGGGACTGCACGGTCACCGGCCGACGCCCGTCGGCGCCCACGGGGCCGACGGTGACCTGAAGGCGTACGGCACCCCCGTCGGGGGCGACCAGTGGCGTGCCCAGCGTCAGTTCGGCGAGGCGTCGGCAGGCGTACTCCTCACCCGCGCGCAGGGCGAGTTCGGCCAGTGCGGCGCCGGGCAGCAGGGAGCGGCCGTGCACCGTGTGGTCGGCAAGCCAGGGATGCGAGGCGAGCGACAGCCGACCGGTCAGCACGAGGCCATCCGAACCGGCCAGGGGCACGGCCGCGCCGAGCAGCGGATGTCCGACGGGCTCCACGCCCAGGGCGTGGGCGTCCTTCACCGACAGGGAGGGCTCCGGCCAGAAGCGCTGCCGCTGGAAGGGGTAGGTGGGGAGGGCGTCGGGGAGTCGAGAGCCGGTCCCGGCGAAGAGAACCGACCAGTCGACAGGCACACCGTGCGTGAACAGGCGCCCCAGAGCCGTGAGAGCGGCTTCCTCTTCCGGGCGGTTCTTGTGCAGTGCCGGGATGACGAGGGCGCCCTCGGGGGCGGTCTGCTCGATGAGGGCGGTCAGGGTGCCGTCGGGGCCGAGTTCCAGGAAGCGCGTGACGCCGTGGTCGGTGAGGGTGCGGATGGCGTCGGCGAAGCGGACTGTGCCGCGGACGTGCTGGACCCAGTAGTCGGTCGTGTCCGGGGTGGTGAGGGCGCCGGTGAGGGTCGAGACGAGAGAGGTGTGGGGCTCGGTGAAGTGGAGGTCCGAGATCGCGGCGCGGAAGTCGTCCAGCATCGGGGCCATGAGCGGGGAGTGGAAGGCGTGGGAGACGCGAAGGCGGGTGGTGCGGCGACCGGGCAGGGTGGCGGCCACTGCGAGAACGGCCTCCTCCGTGCCGGAGAGCACCAGGGAAGTGGGGCCGTTGACCGCTGCGATACTCACGTCGTCGGTGAGGTGCGGGACAACCTCGCCCTCCGTGGCCTCGACCGCGAGCATCAGGCCGCCCTCCGGCAGGGCCTGCATCAACCGTGCCCGCGCCGACACCAGCGCACACGCGTCCGGCAGCGAGAGCACGCCCGCGACATGGGCGGCAGCGATCTCCCCGACGGAATGACCGGCCACGAAGTCCGGCCGTACGCCCAGGGATTCAGCCAACCGATACAGCGCCACCTCAACGGCGAACAACGCGGGCTGAGTGAACTCCGTACGGCTCAGGTCGGTTTCATCGTCGCCCCACATGACGTCACGCAAACGCGGATCGAGCTCGGCCAGGACCTCGTCCAGAGCCTGGGCGAACACCGGAAAATGTGCGCACAACTCCCGTCCCGTGCCGAGACGCTGAGCGCCCTGCCCCGAGAACACGAACGCCAACGGCCCCTCGGCCGCCACTCCCCTGGCCACCTCGGTGACGCCCTGCGCGGACGCCAGCAACACTGCCCGGTGCGAGAACCGGGTCCGGCCGGTCGCGAGTACACGGCCGAGGTCGTGGGCGGAGCCCTCGATACCCGAGCGCAGAAGATCGAGTTGCGCATCGAGCGCTGACGCCGTCTTGCCGGACACGACCCAAGGGACGGTCCCGGACGGGTCCGGGGCGCCCTCGGCCTGCGTCTCCACGGGCCCCTGTTCAAGGATCAGGTGGGCATTGGTGCCGCTCACACCGAAGGAGGACACGCCGATGCGGCGGGGGCGATCGTTCTCCGGCCACGGAACCGGCTCCCGCACCAGCTCCACCGCACCCGCCGACCAGTCCACATGCGACGACGGAGCATCTACATGCAGGGTGCGCGGGACGACGCCATGCCGCATCGCCAGCACGCTCTTGATCACACCGGCAACACCGGCAGCGGCCTGAGTGTGGCCCAGGTTCGACTTCACCGACCCCAGCAACAACGGCCGTTCACGATCCTGGCCATACGTCGCCAGCAACGCCTGCGCCTCGATCGGGTCACCCAAGGTCGTACCCGTACCGTGCGCCTCGACTACATCCACCTCAGCAGCCGACAACCCACCCGACGCGAGCGCCTGCCGGATCACCCGCTGCTGCGAAGGACCATTCGGCGCCGTCAACCCATTCGACGCACCGTCCTGATTGACGGCACTACCCCGAACGACCGCCAGAATCCGATGCCCGTTCCGCACCGCATCCGACTGCCGCTCCAACAACAGCACACCCACACCCTCAGCCCAGCCAACCCCATCGGCCGCATCCGAGAACGCCTTGCACCGGCCATCCGGAGCCAGCCCACCCTGCCGCGAGAACTCCACAAACGTCGTCGGCGTCGACATCACCGTCACACCACCGGCCACCGCCAACGAACACTCACCACCACGCAACGCCTGCGCAGCCAAATGCAGAGCCACCAACGACGACGAACACGCCGTGTCCACGGACACAGCAGGCCCCTCGAAGCCCAGCGCATAAGCCACCCGGCCCGAAGCAATGCTCGGCGCACTGCCGTTGCCCCGGAAAGCCTCGAACTCCTCCCCCGGCAACAACTCCCGGTAGTCGTTGTACATCACACCCGCGAAGACACCCGTCCGACTGCCCCGCAACGACGACGGATCAATACCAGCCCGCTCGATCGCCTCCCACACCGACTCCAGCAACAACCGCTGCTGCGCATCCGTCGCCAACGCCTCCCGCGGACTCATCCCGAAGAAGTCCGCGTCGAAATCGCCGACGTCGTACAGGAATCCTCCTTGGCGGGTGGAGGAGGTGCCCGGGTTCTCGGGGTCGGGGTGGTAGAGGCGTCCCAGGTCCCAGCCACGGTCGGACGGGAACTCCCCCACCGCGTCCCCGCCCTCCGACACCAGCCGCCACAAGTCCTCCGGCGACTCCACGCCACCGGGGTAACGGCAGGCCATACCCACAATCACCACCGGATCGTCGGAGTGAGTCGTCGTGGATGGCGCTACCTGTGCCGTCGTGCCCGTGGCGGTGTCCGGGAACAGGTTCGGCAGCAGGTGCTCGGCCAGCGCCCGGGGGGTGGGGTGGTCGAAGATCAGGGTGGCGGGCAGGCGCAGGCCCGTCGCCGTGCCGAGGGCATTGCGCAGCTCCACCGCCGTCAGGGAGTCGAAGCCCAGGTCCCGGAAGGCCCGGCTGGGCTCGACGCGTTGGGCGTCCTGGTGGCCGAGGACGGCGGCCACCTGCTCGCGGACCAGGTCGAGGAGCGCGTCCCTGCGGTCGGCCGGGTCGAGCGGGGCGAGCCGTCGCGCGAGGCCGTCCGCCGGAGCCGTGGCGGACGCGGCCGTGGGCAGCGTCGTGCGGCCCGGCGTGGGGCGGTGGGAGACCAGGCCGCTGAGGAGTGCGGGGACGTCGTCCCGGGCACGCAGCGCGGCGAGATCGATCCGGATGGGGAGGACGGTGGAGTGTCCGGTGGCGGGGGCGGCGTCGAGGAGGGCCAGGCCGTCCTCGGGAGTCAGGAAGGGGAAACCGGAGCGGGCGAGGCGTGCCCGGTCGACGTCGGTGAGGTCTCCGGTCATGGCGCTGCCCGCGACGTCCCAGGGGCCCCAGGCGAGAGAGAGCGCGGGCAGACCGAGGGCGTGGCGGTGTGCGGCGAGGGCGTCGAGGAAGGCGTTGGCGGCGGCGTAGTTGGCCTGGCCGGCGCCGCCCAGGGTGCCGGCGGCGGAGGAGAACAGGACGAACGTGCCGACGTCGAGGGCGAGTTCGTGGAGGTGCCAGGCGGCGTCGGCCTTGGGCCGCAGCACAGTGTCGAGGCGTTCGGCGGTGAGGGCGCCGACCACGCCGTCGTCGACGGTGCCGGCGATGTGGACGACAGCCGTGAGGTGCTCGCCGTCGAGGAGTCGGGCGAGGGCGTCGCGGTCGCCGATGTCGCAGGCGGCGACGCGGACCCGGGCGCCGAGTTCAGTGAGGTCGGCGGTGAGCCGGTCGGCGCCGGGCGCGTCGGGGCCTCGGCGGGAGACGAGCAGGAGGTCGCGGGCGCCGTGCCGGGTCACGAGGTGGCGGGCGACGAGGGCGCCGAGGCCGCCGGTTCCGCCGGTGACGAGGACCGTGCCGGAGACGTCCCAGGCAGGCGGCTGTCCGGCGGCGCGCGGGGCTCGGACGAGCCTGGGGACGCGCAGGCCCTCGGCGTCGGCGCGTACTTCGGGCTCGGCCGTGGTCAGGGCACGGCGCAGCAGGTCGCCGTCGACGGGGCCGTCGACGTGGAGGACGGTGATGCGGCCGGGGTTCTCGGTCTGTGCGGTGCGCAGGAGGCCGCGTGCGGCGGCGGCCGGGAGGTCACCGGTGGCCTGGGTGGCCACGACGAGGCGGGACTCGGCGAAGCGGGGGTCCGCCAGCCACGACCGGACGAGGCTGAGGACGTGTTCGGTGGTGGCTCGCAGGGCGTTGAGGAGGGGCACGTCGCCCGTCTCACAGGCGATGCGAGTGAGGACTACGGGGCGTGCCGCTTCGAGCGTGGCGAGGTCGGGAGCGGCGGTGACGGTGATGTCGGAGGCGCGCAGGATGTCGGCCAGGTCGTCGGCGTCGGGGCCGATGACGGCGAGTTGAAGGTCCCCGGCCGTGACCTCGCCGAGGACCGACGGCCAGTCGACGGTGAACAGGGCGTCGGGGACGTTGCGGGAGATCGCTGTCGCGGGGCGCGTGACCAGGGCGTCCACCGTGAGGACCGGGTTGCCCGCGGGATCCGTGGCCGTCACGGTGACGGTGTCGTCGTCCAGGCGGGCGATGCGGGTGCGCAGGGCGGTGGCGCCGGTGGCGTGCAGGCGGACGCCCTCCCAGGAGAAGGGCAGGCCGCCCTCGCTGAGGGCGCCGAGGTCGCCGTAGGTGGCGGCGTGCTGGGCGGCGTCGGCCAGGGCCGGGTGGAGCAGGAAGGCCGTGGCGTCGCTGTGCGCAGGGCTCGGCAGGGTGGCCTCGGTGAAGAGTTCGGTGCCGCGTCGCCAGGCGGCGGTCAGGCCGCGGAAGACCGGCCCGAAGTCGAAGCCGAGCTCGGCCAGGTGGTCGTAGCAGTCGGTGAGATCGATGGGCTCGGCACCGGGCGGTGGCCACGCGGTGTCGGGGGACTGTCTCTT
>NZ_VMNX01000180.1 GCF_009377235.1 Streptomyces acidicola | reverse complement strand
GGGGGCGGAATGTGCGGGAGGGGAGGCGAGAGGGCGGCTCGCTGATCGACGGGTTTCTCATCGAGCGGGTCGCCGAGTCGGACTACGCCGGGCCGCTCGCCGCGTTGGCGCAGGTCGTGTCGCCCGAGCCCGTCCTCGGTCCCGAGTTGCTGGGGCTCGCCCGGGCCGTCGCCGACCGGTATGCGGGGAGCCTGGCGGATGTGCTGCAGCTGGCCGTTCCGCCGCGCCATGGGAAGGCCGAGGCCCGGGAGACGGGCGATCCGCCTCCGCCACCCGTAGCGCCGGAGCCGGGGTCCTGGCGGAGGTACGGGAGGGGAGCGGATTTCCTGAAGGCCCTGGCCTCGGGGGGAGCGCCTCGTGCCGTGTGGACCGCGTTGCCCGGGCCGCGGTGGGCCGAGGAGATAGCGCGGGCCGTGCAGGCCACGCTCGCATCGGGACGGGGGGCGCTCGTCGTCCTGCCTGCCGGGCGCCCCGTCGCGCGGGTGGACTCCGCACTGCGGGAGCTGTTGGGCGAGGGGCAGCATGCTGTCCTCACCGCCGACGCCGGGCCGGAGCGGCGATACCGGGAGTGGCTGGCCGTGCGGCGGGGGGCCGTGCGGGCCGTGGTGGGGACGCGGGCTGCCATGTTCGCACCCGTCCGTGATCTCGGGCTGGTGGTCGTCTGGGATGACGGCGATTCCAGTCACAGTGATGACCGCGCCCCGTTTCCGCATGTGCGCGAGGTGCTGGAACTGCGATCCTCCCGGGACAAGTGCGCCTTTCTGCTGGGGAGTTGGAGTTGTACCGTCGAGGCGGCGCAGCTCGTGGAGAGCGGCTGGGCCGCGCCGCTCGTCGCCGATCGGGAGCAGGTGCGGGCCAGCGCGCCGCTCGTGCGGACCGTGGGCGATGCCGAGCTCGCGCGGGACGAGGCCGCACGGGCGGCCCGGCTGCCGAGCCTCGCCTGGCAGGTGGTCCGGGACGGGCTGCGGCACGGGCCGGTGCTCGTGCAGGTGCCGCGGCGGGGGTACGTGCCTCGGCTGGCGTGTGCGCGGTGCCGGGAACCGGCGCGGTGCCGCTGGTGTGCCGGACCACTTCAGGCCCAGGACGCCGGGGGCGGCGCTCTGTGCTGCGGGTGGTGCGGGCGCGAGGAGGGCGCCTGGCACTGTCCGGAGTGCGGGGGCTTTAGGCTGCGGGCGCAGGTCGTCGGGGCGCGGCGGACCGCCGAGGAGCTCGGGCGGGCCTTCCCCACGGTGCCGGTGCGGACCTCCGGCCGGGAGCAGGTCCTGGACACCGTGTCCGGGGCGCCCGCACTGGTGGTGAGCACGCCGGGCGCCGAACCGGTCGCCGAGGGCGGGTACGCGACCGCCCTGCTGCTGGACGGCTGGGCCATGCTCGGCCGCCCCGATCTGCGGGCCGGGGAGGACGCGTTGCGGCGGTGGATCGGGGCCTCCGCGCTCGTACGGGACCAGGGAGCCGGCGGCACGGTCGTGGTCGTCGCCGAACCGACGCTGCGCCCCGTGCAGGCGCTCGTACGGTGGGACCCTGTCGGGCACGCCGTGCGGGAGCTGGCCGAGCGGGCCGAGCTGGGATTTCCGCCTGTGTCGCGGATGGCCGCGGTGTCGGGTACGGCGGAGGCGGTGGCCGAGCTCCTGGCCGATGCCGAACTACCGCGTGATGCCGAGGTGCTGGGCCCTGTTCCGATACCCGTCACGGATGCCGGGCGGCCTCGTAAGGTGGGGGCGCCACCACCGGGGGAGCGGTGGGAGCGGGCGCTCGTCCGGGTACCGCCGGGGAGCGGGGCCGCGCTGGCCGCCGCGCTGAAGAGTGCGCTGGCGGCTCGAATGGCGCGTGGGGGAAGTGGGCTTGAGGCGGCGCGGGTTCGGATCGATCCGCTTGACATCGGCTGATCATCGAGACGTGCCGCGGTGGTTCGGGTGCCGGGTGCCGGGTGTGCCACTGCCTCCCGGTTCGGAACCGGGAGGCAGTGGGCGGGAAGTGGGTCAGCCGTTGCGGGGGCCCGGGAAGGCCGTCGGCCTTACCTCGTCACGGAGGGTCGGGCTGCCGGCCGTGGGCTGCGTCGGCATCGAGCGGGCGGCCGGGACCGTGGGCACTCCGGGCATGCCGGTGCCGACATTGACCGTGCGCGTGCCTGACGGCTCCGCGGTGCGCTCGGCCTCCGCCGCGGCCTGGGTGGCGGCGCGGCGGGCGCCGTAACGACGGTGCACCGCCTGTTTGGTGACTCCGAGCGCCGATCCCACGGCGTCCCACGAGAAACCCAGTGAGCGGTCGAAGTCCACGGCGGCCGTGACCAGGGTCTCGACGCTGTCCCGCAGCTCCTGGGCGAGGCGGACGGTCGGGGCGGGGGCACGTCCGTAGACGACGAATCCCGTGGAGGGGCCGGAGCGGCGCGGGCGGTAGACATTGCCCAGCTGGGCGGTCAGGGTGCGTAGTGCGTCCACCTGCCGGCGGACCCGCTCGATGTCCCGCACCAGCAAGTGCAGGCTGGCCCGAGCCTGGGCGTCGTGGGTTGCGTGGTCGGCCATGAACAAGCCTCTCGAACCGGCGTTGAAGGATGGGCCGCGAATGCGGCCTGTTTGGTCAACTCTTTCTTGACCAACGCGCCTCCGGGTTTGTGGTCACGCTGCGGGGCGTAAGGGCGTTTTGCGTACGCCCCCTGAGGTCGCGCTTTCCGCCGCGGCCGCCCCTGCGAGTGCGCTGTCGGGACTCGCAGCACACCGCCATAGACTGGTGTGCTGCCCCGCACACCGGTCGCCGGAGACGCCGGGGCCGATCCGAACTCCCGCCCGAGAGGCCGACAGTCACCCATGAAGCTCGTCTTCGCCGGTACCCCCGAGGTCGCCGTTCCCGCTCTGGACGCCCTGATCGCCTCCGGGCGGCACGAGGTGGCCGCCGTCGTCACGCGGCCGGACGCGCCGGCGGGGCGCGGGCGGCGGCTGATCGCGAGCCCCGTCGCGCAGCGGGCGGAGGAGGCCGGCATCGAGGTGCTGAAGCCCGGCCGGCCCCGGGACGAGGAGTTTCTGGCCCGGCTCCGGGAGATCGCGCCGGACTGCGCTCCCGTGGTGGCGTACGGCGCCCTGCTGCCACGCGTCGCCCTCGACATCCCCGCGCACGGGTGGGTCAACCTGCACTTCTCGCTGCTGCCCGCCTGGCGCGGAGCCGCCCCCGTGCAGCACTCCCTCATGGCGGGGGACGAGATCACCGGGGCGTCGACCTTCCTGATCGAGGAGGGGCTGGACTCCGGTCCCGTCTACGGCACCGTCACCGAGGAAGTCCGCCCCACCGACACCAGCGGCGACCTCCTCACCAGGCTGGCCTTCGCCGGCGCCGGGCTGCTGGCCGCGACGATGGACGGGATCGAGGACGGCACGCTCAAGGCCGTACCGCAGCCCGCCGAGGGCGTCACCCTCGCGCCGAAGATCACCGTGGAGGACGCGCACGTCGACTGGTCCGCTCCGGCCCTGCGCGTCGACCGGGTGGTGCGCGGGTGCACGCCCGCGCCCGGCGCGTGGACGATGTTCCGGGGCGAGCGGCTCAAGCTCATCCAGGTCGCGCTCGTGCCGGACCGTGGCGACCTCGCCCCGGGCGCCCTCGCCGTCGGCAAGAACAACGTGTACGCGGGCACCGGCTCGTTCGCCGTCGAGCTGCTGTGGGTGCAGGCCCAGGGCAAGAAGCCGATGCGGGCGGCGGACTGGGCCCGCGGGGTGCGCATCGTCGACGGAGAGACCCTCGGGGCGTAGGCCACGGTCGTCAAACTCCCGCCTGCCCAGGCGCGACGTACGCTTGACGCGTCGCTTGACGCGTGTCCCCACCCTGATTTCCGGAGCACCTTTTTCGTGAGTGAGCAGTCCCGTCGGCCGCGCAGGCCGGGCAAGCCCTACCGCCGGCCCCAGAAGGACCCCGTCCGCATCCTCGCCTTCGAGGCGCTGCGGGCGGTGGACGAGCGGGACGCGTACGCGAATCTCGTGCTGCCGCCGCTGCTGCGCAAGGCGCGGGAAAAAGAGGGACCCGACAAGTTCGACGGGCGTGACGCGGCGCTGGCCACCGAGCTGGTGTACGGGACGCTGCGGCGGCAGGGCACGTACGACGCCGTCATAGCGGCCTGTGTCGACCGGCCGTTGCGGGAGGTCGACCCGCCCGTGCTGGACGTGCTGAGTCTCGGTGCGCACCAGTTGCTCGGGACGCGGATTCCCAGCCACGCCGCCGTATCAGCCTCCGTCGAGCTCGCGCGTGTCGTCCTCGGTGACGGGCGCGCCAAGTTCGTCAACGCCGTGCTGCGGAAGGTCGCGCAGGACGACCTCGACGGGTGGCTGGAGCGGGTCGCGCCGCCCTATGAGGACGACCCGGAGGACCATCTCGCCGTCGTGCACTCGCATCCCCGCTGGGTCGTCTCCGCCCTGTGGGACTCCCTCGGCGGCGGCCGCGAGGGCGTCGAGCGGCTTCTCGAAGCCGACAACGAGCGCCCCGAGGTCACCCTCGTCGCCCGGCCGGGGCGCGCCACCGCCGGTGAGCTGCTCGACTCCCTCGGGGACGAGGCCGCGACGCCGGGGCGCTGGTCGCCGTATGCCGTGCGGCTCAGCGAGGGCGGCGAGCCGGGCGCCATCGACGCCGTACGCGAGGGCCGTGCGGGCGTGCAGGACGAGGGCAGCCAACTCGTCGCGCTCGCCCTCGCGGCCGCGCCCCTGGAGGGCCCCGACAAGGCGTGGCTGGACGGGTGCGCCGGACCCGGCGGGAAGGCCGCCCTGCTCGCCGGGCTCGCCGCAGAGCGGGGCGCCGTGCTCCTCGCCTCCGAGAAGCAGCCCCACCGGGCCGGGCTCGTCGCGAAGGCACTGGACGGCAATCCCGGTCCGTATCAGGTCATCGCCGCTGACGGTACGCGCCCGCCGTGGCGGCCGGGCATCTTCGACCGGGTGCTGATGGACGTACCCTGCACGGGACTCGGTGCCCTCCGCAGGCGGCCCGAGGCACGCTGGCGGAGACGGCCCGAGGACCTGGACGGGTTCGCACCGCTCCAGCGCGCCCTGCTGCGGACCGCACTCGACGCCGTGCGCGTCGGCGGGGTCGTCGGGTACGCCACCTGTTCACCGCATCTCGCCGAGACCCGCGCGGTCGTCGATGACGTGCTCAAGCAGTACGGTTCCGCGGCAGACCTCATCGACGCCCGGCCGCTGCTGAAGGGCGTACCGGACCTGGGTGAGGGTCCGGACGTCCAGCTGTGGCCGCATCTGCACGGCACGGACGCGATGTATCTGGCCCTCATCCGCCGGATCGCCTGATCAGGCCCGTGGTTTCCGCACTGCCGGTCCCACCCGGGACCGATGCCCCCGCCCTCCGCGGGACATGGGAGGCTTAGGGCATGGCCGTGCAGATCAACCCCAGCATCCTGTCCGCCGACTTCGCCCGCCTCGCCGAGGAGACGAAGGCGGTCGAAGGGGCCGACTGGCTCCATGTGGACGTCATGGACAACCATTTCGTCCCGAACCTCACGCTCGGCGTGCCGGTCGTGGAGTCGCTCGCCCGCGCGACGGAGACCCCGCTGGACTGCCACCTGATGATCGAGAACGCCGATCGCTGGGCGCCCCAGTACGTCGAGGCGGGTGCCGGTTCCGTCACGTTTCATGCCGAGGCGGCCGCCGCACCCGTGCGGCTCGCCCGTGAGATCCGGGCCAAGGGCGCCCGGGCCTCCATGGCGCTGAAGCCCGCGACGCCCATCGAGCCGTACGAGGACCTGCTTCCCGAGCTCGACATGGTGTTGATCATGACGGTCGAGCCGGGCTTCGGAGGGCAGTCGTTCCTCGACATCATGCTCCCCAAGATCCGCCGCACCCGTGAACTGATCACCAAGCACGGCCTCGAACTCTGGCTCCAGGTCGACGGCGGCGTCTCGGCCTCCACCATCGAGCGCTGCGCCGACGCGGGCGCGGACGTGTTCGTGGCCGGCTCGGCTGTGTACGGGGCCGAGGACCCGGCGGAGGCGGTACGGGCCCTGCGCGCCCAGGCCCGGTCGGCGACGGCCACGGCGGCCTGGGCGTGCGCCCACTGAGCACCCACCGGGCCTGCAGCCGCAGGAGCACGGCCGCGTTCAGGAACCTCACAGGGGTTGCGGAGCGTTGATCAGGAAACCCACGGAGCCGCGGGAACGTCCGATCAGTGGGCGCGGAAATCCGGTGGACGCGCGACGACTGGGCCAAGACCACGTGAACGCCACCCATCCGGGCTGATCGAATACGTCGGATCTGCAAGGATGAACGGCGTATCCAGAGTGTGAACAGCAGTGAGGAGATGGCCGTGTCGGGTATGTCGGCGGGCCGGTCAGCCATGCGGATGGGACCCGCTGAGCTGGTGCAGGCGGCGGCGATGGCCCGCCGCTTCTACCTTGAGGGAAAGTCCAAGATCCAGATCGCCGAGGAGTTCGGCGTCAGCCGCTTCAAGGTGGCCCGGGTCCTGGAGACCGCTCTCGAACGAGATCTCGTGCGCATCGAGATCCGCGTCCCCGCCGAGCTGGACGCCGAGCGCTCCGACGCGCTGCGCGCCCGCTACGGCCTCAGGCACGCCGTGGTGGTCGAGTCGCCGGCCGAGGCCGAGGAGTCGCCCGACCCGGAGAACCTCGGTGAGGTCGCCGCGGATCTCCTCGGCGAACTGGTGACCGAGGGCGACGTCCTCGGGCTCGCCTGGGGGCGCTCCACCATCCACATGGCGGCCGCCCTCGACCGGCTGCCGCCCTGCACGGTGGTGCAGCTGACGGGCGTGTACGACGCCGGGACCGCCGAGCGCGGCTCCGTGGAGGCCGTCCGCCGGGCCGCTCAGGTCTCCGGCGGAGACGCCCACCCCATCTACGCGCCGATGCTGCTGCCGGACGCTGCTACCGCGGCCGCGCTGCGCCACCAGACCGGCATCGCCCGAGCCTTCGAGTACTTCGACAAGGTCACGGTCGCCTGCGTCTCCATCGGCTCCTGGGAGGCGGGCATCTCGACGGTGCACGACATGCTCACCGAGGAGGAGCGCGCCCATTACGCGTCCCTCGGTGTCGCCGCCGAGATGTCCGCGCACCTCTTCGACGCGGAGGGACGCCGGGTCGGACGGGACCTGGGGGAGCGGTGCATCACCGTCAAGGCCGACCAGCTGCGCCGTATCCCCGAGGTCGTCGCGATCGCGGGCGGGCAGCGTAAGGCGGCGGCGATCGACGCCGTGCTGCGGTCGGGGCTGGTGACCAGCCTCGTCACGGACACGGCGGCGGCGGACGCCCTGCTGATGGCGGGACCGGCACCACGGTCCGCGCTCAACCGTACGGACCCGGACGATGCGCTCCGCGCGTAGCCGGTGGGCCTTGTCCGCCGGGTCGGGGTCCGTGTGGGGACCCCCGTCGCGGCGGAGCCGCACATGCGGCACAGCACCGCGCCCCTTCCGGGGCGCACCCCCAGCGCAGTGTGCTGGACCGGTGATCACTACGACTCGATCAGGACGAGGCTGAGATGAGCGACGGCACGCTCGCGGAGGCGCTGGTCGCCAGTGGCTGGGCGCACATCGAGCTGGACCTCGCGGGCGTCACCGACAAGTCCGCCTTCATGGACCGCTGCGCCCGCGCCCTGGACCTGCCCGACTACTTCGGCCGGAACTGGGACGCCCTCGCCGACTGCCTCGGCGACCTGTCGTGGGCCCCGGCCGCGCGGGGGCGGCTGGTCGTGGTCACCGGCTGGCAGGAGTTCGCCCTGGCGGCGCCGCACGACTGGGGCATCGCGCAGGAGGTGCTCGGCGAGGCGGGAGACCGCTGGCGCGACACGGAGACCCCGCTGCAGGTGGTGCTCGCTCTCGGAGGATCCTCCTAGGCCGCCCAGGCCACTCTGGACGATCCGTCCGCCCCACGCATACCGGCCGTCATGGGAAAATGAAGTACGTGCTCTTCCCTCCGACTGACCTGTCCGGGGGCCACCTCTGAACGACTGGGATGTGCAGCACGTGCGTTTCCTCAATGACATCCAGCCCGCGTACGACCTGACCTACGACGATGTCTTCATGGTGCCGAGCCGCTCCGCGGTCGGTTCCCGCCAGGCCGTGGACCTCGCCTCCCTGGACGGGTCGGGCACCACCATCCCGATCGTCGTGGCCAACATGACCGCCATCGCGGGCCGTCGCATGGCCGAGACCGTCGCCCGGCGGGGCGGGCTCGTCGTCATCCCACAGGACATCCCGATCGAGGTCGTCACCGAGGTCATCTCCTGGGTGAAGGGCCGCCACCACGTCCTGGACACCCCGATCGTCCTGGGCCCCCACCAGACCGTCGCCGACGCCCTGGCGCTGCTGCCGAAGCGGGCCCACAACGCAGGCGTGGTCGTGGACGAGGACCACAAGCCGGTCGGCGTCGTCACCGACACCGACCTGTCCGGCGTCGACCGCTTCACGCAGCTCGCCGAGGTCATGTCCAGGGACCTGCTGCTCCTCGACGCGACCATCGACCCGCGTGAGGCCTTCCACACCCTCGACGCCGCCAACCGCCGCTACGCCCCCGCCGTCGACGCCGACGGCAGGCTGGCCGGCATCCTGACCCGCAAGGGCGCCCTGCGCGCCACGCTCTACACCCCCGCCACGGACGCGGGCGGCAGGCTGCGCATAGCCGCCGCCGTCGGTATCAACGGCGATGTGGCGGGCAAGGCCAAGCAGCTCCTCGACGCGGGCGTCGACACCCTCGTCATCGACACGGCGCACGGCCACCAGGAGTCGATGATCAGTGCCATCGGGACGGTCCGGGCGATCGATCCGACGGTGCCGATCGTGGCGGGCAACGTCGTCGCCGCCGAGGGCGTCCGTGACCTCATCGAGGCCGGTGCGGACATCGTCAAGGTCGGCGTCGGCCCCGGCGCCATGTGCACCACCCGCATGATGACCGGAGTGGGCCGCCCCCAGTTCTCGGCCGTCCTGGAGTGCGCGGCCGAGGCACGCAAGTACGGCAAGCACGTGTGGGCCGACGGCGGCGTACGGCACCCGCGCGACGTCGCCATGGCCCTCGCGGCCGGCGCGTCGAACGTCATGATCGGGTCCTGGTTCGCGGGGACGTACGAGTCGCCGGGCGACCTCCAGCAGGATGCGGGCGGGCGCCTCTACAAGGAGTCGTTCGGCATGGCCTCCGCGCGTGCCGTCCGCAACCGCACGTCCGACGAGTCCGTCTACGACCGTGCTCGCAAAGCCCTGTTCGAGGAGGGCATCTCCACCTCGCGCATGTTCCTCGACCCGGCCCGCCCGGGCGTCGAGGACCTGATCGACTCGATCATCGCGGGCGTCCGCTCCTCCTGCACCTACGCGGGCGCCGCGTCCCTGGACGAGTTCGCCGAGCGGGCCGTCGTCGGCATCCAGAGCGCCGCCGGCTACGCCGAGGGCCAGCCGCTGCACGCCAGCTGGAGCTGACCGACCTGGAGGGGAAGGTGCCGGCCGGGCTCGTGTTCTACTTCAGTCACGGCTGTCGCCGCTCCCGTCCTGCAACTCCGGAGAAGTGAACCACCCGCAGTGCTGAACGATCTCGACGAACGCATCGTGCACGCCCTGGCCGAGGACGCCCGCCGCTCGTATGCCGACATAGGCCAGCTGGTCGGCCTGTCCGCGCCCGCCGTCAAACGGCGCGTGGACCGGTTGCGAGCCACCGGAGCGATCACCGGCTTCACGGTGCGTGTTGATCCCGCCGCGCTCGGCTGGGAGACCGAAGGGTTCGTCGAGATCTTCTGCCGGCGCAACACGTCGCCGCAGACGATCCAGCGCGGGCTGGAGCGGTACCAGGAGGTCGTGGCGGCCTCCACGGTCACCGGTGAGGCCGACGCGGTGGTGCAGGTCTTCGCTTCCGACATGCGGCACTTCGAGCGGGTGCTGGAGCGGATCGCGGGGGAGCCGTTCGTGGAGCGGACCAAGTCCGTGCTGGTGCTGTCGCCGCTGCTGCGGAGGTTCTCGTCCGGAGCGCCGGCCTAGGAACGCGGGGGTACAACGCGGGGCACCTCGATACAGCCCCGCGCCCTTTACAGAACAGCCCCGCGCCCCTTACAGAGGCGCGGACCCCCGTTTAAGATCGGTCACATGACCTGGCGACATTGATCCAGCAGCCGTGCCTCCCGAGGGCCGCCTCGGGCGCCGTTCATCCGGCGTCCGAACTGTCCCTGCGGGAAGGCCTCATGACACTCTCACCCGAGCGCGTGCCTGCCACCGGTGTCCGGCGGCTCACGGCCACGCTGTACGGCTACTCGTTCCTCGACGACCTCGTCCTGCTCTACCCGGTGTACGCGCTGTTGTTCGTCGACACCGGTCTGTCCGTCTGGCAGATCTCCTCCCTGTTCATGCTGTGGTCGCTGACCGGCGTCCTCGTCGAGGTCCCGTCCGGGGCCTGGGCCGACGCCGTCTCCCGGCGGACGCTGCTGTGGCTCGGGCCGCTCCTCGGCGCCGTCGGCTTCGCCCTGTGGGTGCTCGTCCCCTCGTACGAGGCGTTCGCCGCCGGATTCGTGCTCTGGGGCATCCGGGGCGCCCTCGGCTCCGGTGCGCTGGAGGCGCTCGTGTACGAGGAGCTCGAACGGCTCGGCGCGGTCGACCGTTACGCGCGGGTCATGGGCCGGGCCCACGCCGCCGGGCTGGTCGGAGTGGTGACGTCCATGGCGCTGGCCGGGCCGGTGCTCGCGTTCGGCGGGTACCCGGCCGTGGGGCTGGCCACCGTGCTGGCCTGTCTGCTGACCGCGGCCGTGGCGAGCCGGTTCCCGGAACACCGGACCGCCACCGTTCGGGGTGACAGCTGGGCCACGACCCTCACCACCCTGCGGACGGGACTCGCGGAAGCCCGCCGCGATCGTTCCGTACGCGGTGCGCTGCTGCTCGTTCCGGCCGTCGGCGCCGTGTGGGGTGCGCTCGACGAGTACACACCGCTGCTGGCGCGGGACACGGGTGTGGCCGAGGAGACGGTTCCCTACCTGCTCCTGCTGATCTGGGCGGGAGCCACAGTGGGGAGCCTGCTGGCCGGGGCGGGCGAACGCCTGGGCACGGCCGGGCTCGCCGGGCTGCTGGCCGGCTCGGCGCTGGCCCTGGCCGTGGGCGCGGTGGCGCGGACACCGTCCGGTCTCGCCCTCGTGGCCCTTGCCTTCGGTGGCTTCCAACTGGCCACGGTGCTGGCCGATGTCCGGCTCCAGCAGTGCATCGACAGCTCGGGACGGGCCACCCTGACCTCGGTCGCCGGTGTGGGCACCGAACTCGCCACGATCACCGTGTACGGCGCGTACGCGATGCTCGGCTCGGCCCACGCGCACGGCACCGTTTTCGCCGTGTTCGCGGCGCCGTACCTGGTGACCGCTCTGCTGCTGGCGGCTGGAAGCTCGGGTGTCACGGCACGACGGTGAAGTCGCCGGTGCCAGTCGTGGACGGGTGTCTTTCCCGTCGCACAACGAATCGCCGCCGGACCCGTGTGCCACGCAACGGATCGTTCACCGGCGCGCAACGGCTGCTGCTTGTCCGGCCGAGCCGGCCGACCGTAGCGTCTCAGTGGCCCGGCAGACGGCCCCCAACCCCCCTTTGCCCAGGTGAGGAACACGCATGCGCACCGCCCTGCTCCAGAGCTCCGGCCGCCCCGGCGCGGTCGCCGAGAACCTCGAGGTGCTCCACGAGGCCGCGGGGCGCGCGGCGGCCGCGGGAGCCGGGCTGCTGGTGGCGCCGGAGATGTTCCTCACCGGATACGCGATCGGCGACGGCATCGCGCGGCTGGCCGAGCCCGCCGACGGGGACTCTGCCGACGCGATCGCGGAGACCGCCCGGCGGCACGGCCTCGCGGTCGCCTACGGCTACCCCGAGCGGGCCGGAGACCAGGTCTTCAACTCGGCCCAACTCGTCTCCGCCGACGGCATCCGGCTGGCGAACTACCGCAAGACCCACCTGTACGGCTGCTTCGAGCGCGACCACTTCACACCGGGGGAGCAGCCGGTCGTCCAGGCCGAACTGGGCGGCCTCCGCCTCGGGATCATGATCTGCTACGACGTCGAGTTCCCGGAGAACGTCCGCGCCCACGCCCTCGCCGGCACGGACCTCCTCCTGGTGCCCACGGCCCAGATGCACCCGTTCCGGTTCGTCGCCGAGTCGATGGTCCCGGTGCGCGCCTTCGAGAACCAGATGTACGTCGCGTACGTCAACCGGGTCGGCCGAGAAGGAGAGTTCGACTTCGTCGGGCTCTCCACGCTGGCCGGTCCCGACGGGGTCGTCCACGCCCGCGCCGGCCGTGGCGAGCAACTGCTCCTCGCCGACGTCGACCCTGCCTGCCTCGCCGCCTCCCGCCGGGCGAACCCGTATCTGGAGGACCGACGTCCAGGCCTGTACGGGTCCCTCACCTGAACCGCCGGCCTTTGCCGCGCCGTCAGCCTTCCCCTGTCTTCCCTCAGTCCCCAGCCTTCTCCCAGTCTCCCTGTGCAAGGAGCCCGTACCCCATGACGTCCACGGTGCCCAACCCCGGTCGGCACGCAGACGACCAGCCGCCGCCCATCACCATGTTCGGGCCGGACTTCCCGTACGCGTACGACGACTTCCTCGCCCATCCAGCGGGCCTGGGCCAGATCCCCGCGACCGAGCACGGCGCGGAGGTCGCGGTCATCGGCGGTGGGCTGTCCGGGATCGTGACCGCGTACGAGCTGATGAAGATGGGGCTCAAGCCCGTCGTGTACGAGGCCGACCGGATCGGCGGGCGGCTGCGGACCGTGGGGTTCGAGGGCTGCGACCCGTCCCTGACCGCCGAGATGGGCGCGATGCGCTTCCCGCCGTCCTCCACGGCGCTCCAGCACTACATCGACCTGGTCGGCCTGGAGACCCGCCCCTTCCCCAACCCCCTTGCGGAAGTCACTCCTTCGACCGTCGTCGACCTCAAGGGCGAGTCGCACTACGCGGAGACGATCGACGATCTGCCGCAGGTCTACCGGGATGTGGCCGATGCCTGGAACAAGTGTCTCGAAGAAGGAGCCGACTTCTCGGACATGAACCGCGCCCTGCGTGAGCGTGACGTCCCGCGCATCCGTGAGATCTGGTCGAACCTCGTCGAGAAGCTCGACAACCAGACCTTCTACGGCTTCCTGTGCGAGTCGGAGGCCTTCAGATCCTTCCGGCACCGCGAGATCTTCGGCCAGGTCGGCTTCGGCACGGGCGGCTGGGACACCGACTTCCCGAACTCCATCCTGGAGATCCTGCGCGTCGTCTACACGGAGGCCGACGACCACCACCGCGGCATCGTCGGCGGCTCGCAGCAGCTGCCGCTGCGCCTGTGGGAGCGCGAGCCCGGGAAGATCGTGCACTGGCCGTACGGGACCTCGCTGAAGTCGCTGCACGTGAACGGCGAGCCGCGCCCGGCCGTGACCCGGCTGCACCGCACCGCGGGCAACCGGGTCACGGTGACGGACGCGAACGGCGACATCCGTACGTACCGGGCGGCCGTGTTCACCGCCCAGTCCTGGATGCTGCTGTCGAAGATCGACTGCGATGAGTCGCTCTTCCCGATCGACCACTGGACCGCCATCGAGCGCACCCACTACATGGAGTCCAGCAAGCTCTTCGTACCGGTCGACCGGCCCTTCTGGCGGGACAAGGCCGTCGACGACAGCGGAAACCCGACCGGCCGTGACGTCATGTCGATGACCCTCACCGACCGTATGACGCGCGGGACCTACCTCCTCGACGACGGCCCGGACAGGCCCGCCGTGATCTGTCTGTCGTACACCTGGTGCGACGACAGCCTGAAGTGGCTGCCCCTGTCCGCGAACGAGCGGATGGAGGTCATGCTGAAGTCGCTCGGCGAGATCTATCCGGGCGTCGACATCAGGAAGCACATCATCGGCAGCCCGGTGACGGTGTCCTGGGAGAACGAGCCGTACTTCATGGGCGCGTTCAAGGCCAACCTGCCCGGCCACTACCGCTACCAGCGGCGCCTGTTCACGCACTTCGTGCAGGAGCGGCTGCCGGCGGACCAGCGGGGTGTCTTCCTCGCCGGTGACGACATCTCCTGGACGGCGGGCTGGGCCGAGGGCGCCGTCCAGACCGCGCTGAACGCGGTCTGGGGCGTCATGCGTCACTTCGGCGGGGCGACGGACCCGGCGAACCCCGGGCCCGGCGACGTGTTCGACGAGATCGCCCCCGTCGAACTCCCCGAGGACTGACGGGGTCTCACACCCCGGCGGCCCGCGCTCCCTCGTACACCTCGGCGGCGAGGTCCTTGAGCTCCTGTGCGTCCCGCGGCGTGCCCTGCAGTTCGATGAGGATCTCGTCGAGGCCGAGCTCGCCGTAGGCCGCGAGATCCTCGACGATCTGGGGGACGTCGCCCTGGAAGGGCTGACGGTTCGCGCCGTCGTAGGCCTTGGGCGTCCAGACCGCGTTCGCCCGCAGCACCGTCTGGATCGGTTCCTCGCGCCCGCGCTCGGCCGCGAGATCCTGCAACTTACGCCACTGCGCGGCGAGCTGATCGACGCCGATGGCCACCGGCAGCCAGCCGTTGGCGTGGTCGACGAGCCGCCGCTGGGCCTTCTTGGAGGCAGCGGCGAGCAGGATCGGAATCGGCCGGGCGGGCTTGGGGCCCACCGCGGCGGGGGCGATCTTCGTGATCCGCCCGTCGTACGACACCGGGTCGGCGCCCCACACCGCGCGGCAGACCTCGATCACCTCGTCCAGCATCTGGCCGCGCTCCTCGAAGGGGCGGACCGAGGCGGCCGCGTACTCGTCGTGCGACCAGCCCGTGCCCAGGCCCGCGATCACCCGGCCGCCGCTCGCCGCGTCCAGCGAGGCGAGGGCCTTGGCCAGCTGGAACGGCACATGCAGCGGGGCCACCAGCACGCTCGACCCGAGGCGGGCGCGCTCCGTGGCGGCGGCAGCGAGGGTGAGGGTGACCAGCGGGTCGGCCACGTGGCGGTACTCGTCGGGCCAGGGCAGGCCCTCGATGCCGTACAGGCCCTGCGTGGCCGGCTCGGGGAAGAGTGCCCGTTCGAAGACCCACAGGCTGTCGTAACCGATCTGTTCGGCGGTGCGCGCCACCTCCGGTACGTCCTTGCCGATGTCGTACTGCCGCATTTGAGGAAGACCGAGTCCGAGTCGCGTCGCCATGCTCAAGCTCCTTCGCGAGAGATGTGCCTTTGTTGAACGTAAAACTGCATCCAGGATTTCTGGGGCCAGGCGCCCGGATCGGGTGCAGGAGTGGCCGAATCAGCCCGGCAGTGGCGTGAGCAGCATCCGTCCCGCGAACCCCACCGCGGCGTCCAGCCGCTCGGTGAACTCCTCTGCGAGGTCGGGCAGTCCGCGCAGGGCCCACAGCGCGCGGGCCGCCGACCAGGCGGCGTCACGGGCCCGCTCCAGACTCCACGAGCCGGCGAGGTGCGTGAGCGGATCGGCGATCTGGAGGAGGTCGGGACCCGGCATCAGCTCTTCGCGGATGCGCTCCTCCAGCGAGACGAGGATGTCACCCACGAGCTCGAACTCGTCCTCCAGCTCGGCGGGTTCGCAGCCGAGCGTACGACAGGCGTCCACGACGGCGAGCGCGAGATCGTGCCCGACGTGCGCGTTGATGCCCGAGAGCGCGAACTGCAGTGGCTGTACGCCGGGATGACGCCGGAACAGCAGCAGCGGCCGCCAGCAGGCGGGCGGACGCCCTCCTTCCGCCACCCGCAGATAGCGCTCGGCGAACCGCACATCCAGCGTGATCGCCGCCCGGACGTCCGGGAACCCCCCGGTGTCGATGCACCGGTCGATCGCCTCCGTGACGGCCAGGTAGACACGGTTGAAGACGGCGACCCCGTCGTGTCGCGGCAAGGTGGTGTCCAGGACATGCATACGGGCGACGACTCCGTCGACGGGAGTGGTGAGATCTTCCAACTGCGCCATAGGGGCAGGGTCCCAGCCCTAGGCTGACGCCAGGAGCGCCGGGCCGGGCGCGTCCCCGGATCGGGGTAACGCCCACGGCGGAAAGTGAGGTGTGCACCACGTGTCAGGCTTACGTGCCCAGCGCCTGGCCGCACGCAGGGCCGAGCGCAGGCGCGCCGCCGGGCGCGGCGCCATGGTCGCCGCGGCCTGCGTCGTGGCCGCCGTCGGAAGCATCACCGGGATGGTCTCCGCACTGGACGACGACCGCGGGTCCGACGAGGCGCGCCCCCAGGCGACCCGCTCGCCCAGCCTCCGGCCGAAGCCCGCCGTGCCCAGTGCGCCTGAGCCCTCCCCGCCGCCCGCGTCGCCCTCGTCGGCCGCCCCGTCCCCGTCGAGGACGTCCCCGAAGCCGAGCCCGACGCCCACCGCGACGAAGACGAAGGAGACCGTCGCCGCGTCGGCCCGCCTCTACCGGTACCCCGACTCCCAGGTCGTCGACTGGGTCGCCGGCAACCCGACGGACCCCCGGAACGAGGTCATCAAGTCCCGGATCGCCGACCATCCGGCCGCCGTCTGGTTCGCCGACTACACGCCGTCCGACATCACCGCCCGGGTCAGCGCGGTCACCTCGGGCGGGTCCGAGCAGGGGCGGGTGCCGGTCGTCGTGCCGTACGCCATCCCGGACCGCGACTGCGGCGGTGCCTCACAGGGCGGGGCGCCCGATCTCGACGCGTACGACGCGTGGATCGACAGGTTCGCCGCCGGGCTCGGCTCGGACGAGGTGATCGTGATCCTGGAGCCCGACTCGATTGCCCAGTCCGACTGCCTCTCGTCCGCCGAGCGCGTCGACCGGTTCGCGTCGCTGGCCCGTGCCGGCCGCGTCCTGAAAGAGGCGAACCCGAAGGCCCGGGTGTACTACGACGCCGGCCACTCCGAGTGGAACGCGCCGGACAAACAGGCCGCACTCCTCGGCAAGGCGGGCGCCGCCTCGGCCGAGTCCTCCGACGGCGTCTTCAGCAACGTGTCCAACTTCAACCGCACGAACGCCGAGGTGACCTACACCCGGCAGGTGCTGGACGCCCTCGACGCTCCCGCGGGCCTGGGCGCCGTCATCGACACCAGCCGGAACGGCAACGGCGCCCCCGCCGACGGCGAGTGGTGCGACCCGGCCGGCCGCAAGCTGGGACAGGCGCCGACCCTCAGCACCGGAGAGGCACGCGTCGACGCCTATCTGTGGGTCAAGCTGCCGGGCGAGTCGGACGGCTGCAAGGGCGCGGCGGGGTCGTTCTCACCCGGGTACGCCTACGACCTGGCGCGCTGAGCCGCCGGGTCACCACCCGGAGCGGTGACCTTCGGCCGGTCGCGCTCGCCCGAGCGCAGCACGCCCGCGAGGACGACGAGACCGCACGCCAGGAACATGACCAGCCCGAACGACACCATCAGGCTCGTCGCCTGCGCCAGGGTGCCGATCGCGCTCGGGGCGATCAGACCCGAGGTGTACGTGATGGTGGCGACGCCCGCGATGGCCAGGCTCGCGTTCGGGCCGCTGCGCCCGGCGGCCGCGAAGCACAGCGGTACGACGACCGCGATGCCCAGACCCATCAGAGCGAAGCCCGCCATCGCGACTGCCGGGTGCCCCGCCACGACGACGAGGAGCCCGCCCAGCGCGGCCAGGACACCGCCCGCCCGTACCGTGCGCACCGCGCCGTAGCGGTTCACGATCGCGTCACCCGCGATCCGGGCCAGCGCCATGGTCAGCATGAACGCGGTGGTGCACGCGGCGGCGAGACCGGCCGACGTGCCCAATTGGTCGCGCAGGTAGACGGCCGACCAGTCGATGCTCGCGCCCTCCGCGAACACCGCGCAGAACCCGACCGCGCCGATGAGCAGCGCCGACCTGGGCGGCAGCGCGAAGTGCGGCGGCGGCTCCTCGTCCTGGGTGGGCCTCAGGTCGAGCACCCACTGGCAGGCGACCAGGGCGAGGACGGTGAGTGTCACCGCGGCCAGCGCGTGGTGCAGGCGGGCGTCCGAGCCCAGGTGCGCGGCGAGCGTGCCGGCCGCGGAACCGGTCAGCGCACCCACACTCCACATGCCGTGCAGACCCGACATGATCGACTTTCCCAGGCGGTTCTCGACGTCCACACCCAGCGCGTTCATCGCGACGTCCGCCATGCCGGCCGTGGCGCCGTACACGAACAGGGCCAGGCACAGCGTCCACAGGTTCGGCGCGAGGGACGGCAGGACCAGGGCGAGCGTCCACAGCGAGATCAGGCCGCGCAGTGCCGTGCGGGCGCCGAAGCTATGGCTGATCCGCCCCGCGAGGGGCATCGCCACCGACGCGCCGAACGCCGGGAAGGCGAGCGCGAGACCCAGCTCGCCCGGGCTGACGGAGGCGTGGTCCTGGATCCACGGCACCCGGGTGGCGAACGACCCGGTGACCGCACCGTGCACCGCGAACACGGCAGCCACGGCATACCGGGCCCGCCGCACCGTGCGCTCGTCGTAGACCACCTCGCCCATCCTCATCTCCTTCCCGGACCGGAGCACACAGCGCCCCGCCGTCACCGAAATCATCGCGCCGCGTAAACTATCAGGAACCCTGCCTGATAGATAGGCGTGAAAGGGGCGCTCAACGGCCACCGGCCGTGCGCCGTCACTCATCTGGAAGGATCCCGGCATGCCCGCATCACCGAGCACCGCCCGGGCCATCAACGACCGGCTCGCCCTGCGGCTGCTGCAGCAGGAGGGCCCGCTGACGGCAGGTCGGCTGAAGCAGCTCACCGGACTGTCCCGGCCCACGGTCGCCGACCTCGTGGAGCGCCTCATGGCGGCCGGTCTCATCGAGATCGTGGGCGAGTCGGGGGAGCAGCGCCGCGGCCCGAACGCACGCCTCTACGGGATCGTCGCCGACCGCGCACACCTGGCGGCCCTCGACGTGCGCACCGAGGGAGTGACCGTCGTCATCTCCGACCTGCTGGGTACGGAGCTCGGCCGGGCGTCCCTGCCGATCGCGGACGACACCGGAACCGGACCCGCGGTGGAGCAGGCGGTCGCACTGGTGGAGCGCGCGGCCAAGGAGGCGGGGGCCGACCCGCTGCACACCGTGGGCATCGGAGCCCCGGGCCTCATCGACCCCGCCACCGGCGAACTCCGCAACTCCTCCGGTCTCCCCGAATGGCACCGCCGTCTGGTCGCGGCGCTCGGTGAGCGCCTGCCGGCCCGTGTGATCGTCGAGAACGAGACGAACCTCGCCGCACTCGCCGAGCAGCGGGACGGTGCCGCCGACGACCGCGACACTTTCGTCCTGTTGTGGCTCGGCCTCGGCACCGGCGCCGCCGTCGTCCTCGACGGCCGCCTCCGCCGCGGCGCCTCCGGCGGCACGGGCGAGATCGGCTTCCTCCCGGTGCCCGGCACGGCCACGCTCCCCTCGGCCACGGACTGCGCCGGCGGCTTCCACTCCCTCGGCGGCGACGCGGCCGTGGTGTCACTGGCCGGCGAGTACGGGCTGGTGGGGGAGGGGGC
>NZ_VMNX01000017.1 GCF_009377235.1 Streptomyces acidicola | reverse complement strand
GGGTGGGATGGGCGAGGTCTGGCGTGCGAGAGACGAGTCACTGGGCCGGCACGTCGCCGTGAAGTGCCTCAATCCCCTGAACACGCAGCACGACCAGGCCTTCACGCGGGTCCTGCGGGAGAGGTTCCGCCGCGAGGCCCGTGTGGCCGCCGCACTTCAGCACCGCGGAGTGACCGTCGTCCACGATTTCGGGGAGGCCGAAGGGGTGCTCTACCTCGTCATGGAGCTCCTGGAGGGCCGTAATCTCAGCCAGCTCCTGGAGGACAACAAGCAGCACCCGCTGCCCGTCGACGACATCGTCGAGATCGCCGACCAGGCCGCCGCCGCCCTCGCGTACACCCACCAGCAGGGCATCGTGCACCGCGACCTGAAGCCCGCGAACATCATGCGGCTCACCGAAGGCACGGTGAAGATCTGCGACTTCGGCATAGCGCGCCTCGGCCACGACATCGGCTTCACCTCGCGCCTCACCGGCACCGGCATCGCCATGGGCACCCCGCACTACATGTCGCCGGAGCAGATCGGCGGCGACCAGGTCGACCACCGCAGCGACCTGTACTCGTTCGGGTGCGTGCTGTACGAGATCGCCACCGGCGTACCGCCGTTCGACCTCGACGACGCGTGGGCGGTCCTCGTCGGCCACCGCGACACCCCGCCGGAGCCGCCGCGCAGCCACCGCTCCGAACTGCCCGGGTACGTGGAGCGGATCATCCTGGACCTGCTCGCCAAGCAGCCGGGAGAACGACCGCAGGACGCCCGGGAGCTGGGGCGCAGGATCCATGAGGGCCGCACGGCGTCCTTCCGCGTCCCGACGGCCGTGTCGCGCCCCGTCACGTCCTCGGCTCAGGCGCACCTGGTCGCGCCGTCGGCCCCGCCGCGCCCCGAGCAGCCCCTGTCCCGCGAGCCCCGCCTGCCGTCCTGGACCCGGGGTATGACCACGGGCCACAAGGCGGCGGGCAGAGGACTGCGCACCACCCCGCCGGACGCCTCGGCGGGCCTCACCGGCGACTGGATCGTCCGCCCCGCCACGGGCCGTGCCGAGGAACCCGTCCGCACCGAACGCCCCACCCCGCCACCGGAAGTCGTCACCGCCCTGGCCGGCCGGCACAACGCGGGCCTCAGCCTGGGCCGCCTCGGCCGCTGGACGGAGGCGGGCGAGGTGCACCGCGCGGTCGCCGCCGAACGCGAGCACGTCCTCGGTCCCGACCACCCCGACACCCTCGCCAGCCGTTACGAGGTCGGCTTCACCCTCAGCCGCACCGGCCGCCCCGCCGACGCCCTGCGCGAGTACACGCACGTCGCCCGGATCCGGGAGCGGGCGCTCGGCCCCGACCACCCCGACACGCTCACCGTCCGGCAGGAAACGGCGTACGTGCTCGGCCAGTTGGGCCGGCACTTCGAGGCCCACCAGGCGTACGCCTCCGTCCTCGCGGCGCGCGAGCACGTCATGGGGCCCGATCACCCCGACACGCTTCGCTGCCGCCACAACCTCGCCTTCAACCTGAGCCGGCTGGGGCGCCTGGAGGAGTCGTACGAGATGGCCTCCGACGTGGCCCTCGCCCGCGCCCGGGTGCTCGGCCCGAACCACCCCGACACCCTCGTCACCCGGTACGAGGTCGCCTACCTGCTCGGCCAGCTGGGGCGCTGGCCGGAGGCCCTGCGCATGTACCAGGAGGTCGCCGAGTCCCGCGCCCAGGCCCTCGGCCCCGACCACCCGGACACCCTCGCCAGCCGCTACGAGGTCGGCATCAGCCTCGGCCGGCTCGGCCGCAGCGCCGACGCGCTCACGCTCTACCGGGCCCTCGTCGACGACCGGACCCGCGTACACGGCCCCGCCCACCCCGAGACCCTGCGGGCCCGCCACGGCCTCGGCGTCAACCTCGGCCGGCTCGGCCGCTGGGAGGAGGCCCTCGCCGAGTCCCGCGACGTGTCCGCCATCCGCGAGCGCGTCCTCGGTCCCGACCACCCGGACACCCTGGTCAGCCGCCGTGAGGTCGCCGTCGGCCTGGGCTGGCTCGGCCGCTGGCCCGACGCCCTCACCGAGTACCGGCGGGTGGCCGACGCCCGCGAGCGCGTCCTCGGCGCCGCCCACCCCGACGCCCTCGCCAGCCGCAACGACGAGGCCCACTGCCTGGAGCAGCTGGGACGCGGCACGGAGGCGGTGGAGCTGTACCGCAGAGTGGCGGCGCTGCGACAGCAGCCCTGAGGGACGGTCCGGCAGGGCACCGGGGTTCCCGGCAGTCGCTGGGCCACCTGCCCCGTCCCTCTGGCCGGTCCGGATCGCCGCGTGTTACCAAGGGCCATGCCAGTACACAGAGCCATGCCAGTACATGAGGAATCCGTACCTGAGGAATCCGTGCGTGTGGAATCCGTCCGTGGGGGACGCCGGTCGTACGACGCCGTGATCGTCGGCGGCGGCCACAACGGGCTGGTCGCCGCCGCCTACCTCGCCCGCGCCGGTCGGTCGGTGCTCGTGCTGGAGCGGCTGGCGACCACCGGGGGCGCCGCCGTGTCCACGCGGCCGTTCGCCGGGGTCGACGCGCGGCTGTCGCGTTACTCGTACCTGATCAGCCTGCTGCCCCGGAAGATCGTCCGCGACCTCGGCCTGGACTTCAGGGTCCGCGGGCGCACGATCTCCTCGTACACGCCCGTGGAACGCGACGGGCGCCCCACCGGACTCCTCGTGGGCGGTGGTGAGCGGCGCACGCGGGAGGCGTTCGCGCGGCTGACCGGCTCGGACCGCGAGTACGAGGCCTGGCAGCGCTTCTACGACATGACGGGCCGAGTCGCCCAGCGGGTCTTCCCCACCCTGACGGAGCCCCTGCCCACCCGCGACGCGCTGCGCGCCCGCGTCGACGACGAGGGCGCCTGGCGGGCGCTCTTCGAAGAGCCGATCGGCGTGGCCATCGAGGAGCGCTTCACCGACGACCTGGTCCGCGGCGTCGTCCTCACCGACGCCCTGATCGGCACCTTCGCCGACGCCCACGACCCCGCCCTGTCACAGAACCGCTGCTTCCTTTACCACGTGATCGGCGGCGGAACGGGCGCCTGGGACGTACCCGTCGGCGGCATGGGCGCCCTCACCGACGCGCTGGCCACGGCCGCGAGGAACGCGGGTGCCGTGCTCGCCACGGGGCACGAGGCGGTGCGGATCGAGACCGACGGGCGGGCCGCCGAGGTCACGTACCGCACGGCGGACGCGGAGGGCGTGGTCGCCGCCCGCCATGTCCTGGTGAACGCCTCCCCCCAGGAACTGGCCGCCCTCATCGGGGACGAGCCGCCCACTCCCGCCGAGGGAGCGCAGCTCAAGGTCAACATGCTGCTCACCCGGCTGCCAGCGCTGCGCGACACATCGGTCGACCCGCGCGACGCCTTCGCCGGGACCTTCCACATCGCCGAGGGCTACGAGCAACTGGCGATCGCGCACGCCGAGGCGGCGGCCGGTACGCTGCCCGCGGCCCCGCCCTCGGAGATCTACTGCCACTCCCTCACCGACCCGACCATCCTCGGCCCCGGCCTGGTCGAACAGGGCTTCCAGACGCTCACCCTCTTCGGCCTGCACACCCCTGCCCGGCTCTTCGCGCACGACAACGACTCCGTGCGCGAGGAACTGCTGAAGTCGACCCTCGCCCAGCTCGACGCGCACCTCGCCGAACCGATCACCGACTGCCTGGCCACCGACGCCGACGGCCGCCCGTGCATCGAGGCCAAGACCCCGCTCGACCTGGAGCACGGCCTGCGGCTGCCGGGCGGCAACATCTTCCACCGCGAGCTCTCCTGGCCCTACGCCCAGGACGGCACCGGCCGCTGGGGTGTGGAGACCCGACACCCGAACGTCCTGCTGTGCGGCGCGGGCGCGGTGCGCGGCGGCGGAGTCAGCGGGGTGCCCGGCCACAACGCGGCGATGGCGGTACTGGAAGACCAGGGCGCCGCCGTGGCGGGCCGGGATCCGTCGCCATAAATCTGACGGGGCATCAGGAAACCCCTTCCTTCGTCCGGAGGACTGCGGCATCCTGCGCCCATGCAGACGGAGCTGAGCAAGACACTCGGAGTCGAGCACGCCGTCTTCGGCTTCACGCCGTTCCCCGCCGTCGCCGCGGCCATCAGCCGGGCCGGCGGCTTCGGGGTGCTCGGCGCGGTCCGCTACACGGCCCCCGACGAACTCAAACGTGACCTCGACTGGATCGAGGCCCATGTCGACGGCCGACCGTACGGCCTGGACGTCGTCATGCCGGCCAAGAAGGTGGAAGGCGTCACCGAGGCCGACGTCGAGGCGATGATCCCGGAGAGCCACCGGCAGTTCGTCAAGGACACCCTCACCCGGTACGGCGTGCCCGAACTCGCCGAGGGCGAGACCTCCGGGTGGCGCATCACCGGCTGGATGGAGCAGGTCGCCCGCACCCAGCTCGACGTCGCCTTCGACTACCCGATCAAGCTGCTCGCCAACGCGCTCGGCTCACCGCCCACCGACGTCATCGACCGCGCCCACGAGCAGGACGTACTCGTCGCCGCGCTCGCGGGCAGCGCCCGGCACGCCCGCAAGCACGCGGACGCGGGCATCGATGTCGTCGTCGCGCAGGGCTACGAGGCCGGCGGCCACACCGGAGAGATCGCCTCCATGGTGCTCACCCCTGAAGTCGTGGACGCCGTCGACCCGTTGCCCGTCCTGGCCGCCGGCGGTATCGGCAGCGGCCGGCAGGTGGCGGCAGCACTCGCTCTCGGCGCCCAGGGTGTGTGGCTGGGCTCCATATGGCTGACCACCACCGAGGCCGAGCTCCCCTCACCCAGGCTGATCGAGAAGCTGTTCGCCGCCGGATCGGGCGACACCGTCCGCTCCCGCGCGCTCACCGGAAAGCCCGCGCGCCAGCTCCGTACCGAATGGACCGACGCCTGGGACGACCCCGAGGGGCCGGGCGCCCTCCCCATGCCGCTGCAGGGCCTGCTGGTCGCCGAGGCCGTCTCCCGCATCCAGAAGTACGAGGTGGAGCCGCTCCTCGGCACCCCGGTCGGGCAGATCGTCGGCCGGATGAACAGCGAGCGCAGCGTCCAGGCGGTCTTCGACGACCTCACGCGCGGCTTCGAGAAGGCCGTCGACCGCGTCAACCGGATCGCCGGAAGGAGCACCGAACAGTGAGCCAAGCCCCCCACGGCTTCTGGGCCCAGGCCACCGCGGACCCGGACCGCACCGTCATCGTCGCGCCCGACGGCGAGGAGTGGACCGCCGGACGCCTCCACGCGGACGCCAACCGCCTCGTCCACGGGCTGCGCGCGGCCGGACTGGAACGCGGCGACGCCTTCGCGGTCGTGCTCCCGAACGGCGTGGAGTTCTTCACCGCGTACCTGGCCGCCAGCCAGGCCGGCTTCTACCTCGTCCCCGTCAACCACCACTTCGTGGGCCCCGAGATCGCCTGGATCGTGTCCGACTCGGGCGCCAAGGTGCTGATCGCGCACGAGAGGTTCGCCGAGGCCGCGCACCACGCCGCCGACGAGGCCGGGCTGCCCGGCAGCCACCGGTACGCGGTCGGCACGGTCGAGGGCTTCCGCCCGTACGGCGAACTCCTCGACGGACAGCCGGAGTCGGCGCCCTTGGACCGCACTCTCGGCTGGGTCATGAACTACACCTCGGGCACGACCGGCCGCCCGCGCGGCATCCGGCGCCCGCTGCCCGGCAGGCTCCCCGAGGAGTCGTACCTCGGCGGCTTCCTCGCCATCTTCGGCATCCAGCCGTACGACGACAACGTCCACCTCGTCTGCTCGCCGCTCTACCACACGGCGGTCCTGCAGTTCGCGGGCGCGTCCCTGCACATCGGGCACCGGCTGGTGCTGATGGACAAGTGGACACCGGAGGAAATGCTCCGTCTCATCGACACCCACCGGTGCACGCACACCCATATGGTCCCCACACAGTTCCACCGCCTCCTGGCCCTGCCGGACCACATCAGGCAGTCGTACGACGTGTCGTCCATGCGGCACGCCATCCACGGTGCCGCCCCCTGCCCGGACCATGTGAAGCGGGCCATGATCGAGTGGTGGGGCCACAGCGTCGAGGAGTACTACGCGGCCAGCGAGGGAGGCGGTGCCTTCGCCACCGCCGAGGACTGGCTGAAGAAGCCCGGCACCGTCGGCAAGGCCTGGCCCATCAGTGAGCTCGCCGTCTTCGATGACGACGGCAACCAACTGCCGCCCGGTGAACTCGGCACCGTCTACATGAAGATGAGCACCGGTGGATTCTCGTACCACAAGGACGAGACCAAGACGAAGAAGAACCGCATCGGCGACCTCTTCACCGTCGGCGACCTCGGCTACCTCGACGAGGACGGTTTCCTCTTCCTCCGTGACCGGAAGATCGACCTGATCATCTCCGGAGGCGTCAACATCTACCCGGCCGAGATCGAGGCCGCCCTGCTCACCCACCCCGCCGTCGCCGACGCGGCCGCGTTCGGCATCCCGCACGACGACTGGGGCGAGGAGGTGAAGGCCGTGGTCGAGCCCGCCCCGGGATTCCTGCCCGGCCCGACGCTCGCTGAGGAGATCCTGAACCACTGCGCGCGCGGGCTCGCCGGATACAAGCGCCCCAAGAGCGTCGACTTCATCGAGGCAATGCCCCGCGACCCCAACGGCAAGCTCTACAAACGACGGCTTCGCGAGCCGTACTGGGAGGGACGGGCCAGGACGGTGTGACAGTCGCCTTGGCGCCGGCCGATGTGCGGAGCCCGGCCCGGGGGAGTGGGAAGAGTGTGGTGCCGCCACGGGCAGCGGCACCACACTCCCGCACTTCAGCGCGCTTCACACGACTCAGCGCTGTTCGCTCACCCGGACCACTCTGAGCTTCGGCGAGTTCAGGATGTCCTTCTCGCAGAACCGCGACGTCACCCACCGCTCACCGGAGAACAGCCGCGTCTGGTCGCTGTAGTGCGGCGAGTTCGGGTTCGACGACTGGGAGTACGTCAGGAGGGTGCGTGCCACCGGGCAGCGGCTGCCGTCCCAGCCGACCGCCTGGAGGTGGCTGGAGCCGAACGGCACCTCCGTATAGCCACCGCCGGCCGCGTTCCACGTGGGCTCAAGGACGTTCCACACCCCGGCCCTCCCCGAGCCGCCGGGCACCGGGACGCGCTTGCCGCCACGGACGACGAACTGGTGCGCGCCGAGCTTCGCGTCCAAGGGGATGCCCGCGGCCCGCAGTTCCGCCACCGCGTCGGCGAGGGCCGTGGCGAATTCGGGTGCGCCCGTGTTCAGTGTGTTCGGCGTACGTACCGGGTCCGCCGCCGAGAACCGCACCTTCCACAGCCGGTCGGCGGGCAGCTTCCGCCAGAACCGGTCGAAGAGCAGCGCTCCCCGGCTGCCGGTGTCCATGGTGCGGTCCCAGGCCTTGATCACCCCGCACGCCCCCGACACGTCCACGGCCTTGCCGTCGCTGCCCGTCGCCGTACCGCCGGGCAGCGCGGCACACGCCCGCGCCACGTCCTCGGCGGCGAGGTCACCCGCGGGTACCCGGTTGGCGAACTGCTGCCGTTGCAGGTCACCTACGGTCAGATCCCCCCGCTCGGCCATCGCCGCCACGTCCTCGATGCCGCCGCGGGTGCGCAGACCGAGCTCGGTGCCCACCGTGCCGAAGATCCGCTCGTACCCGGTGATCGGCCGGTCGGCGTTGGTCATCCAGGCGGTGCCGTTCGAGTTCTCCACGTACGGCGCGTCCTTGAGCGTCGGCATCCTCGACGGCCCGAAGATGCCCGGCCGTACGGCGTCGGGGTCGCTGCCGAGGGCGCAGTCGCCGCGCGAGCCGTCGAGGATCGCGATCCCGGACGCCGGATACGTCGTCCTGCCGAGCGCCGTCGAGCAGCGCTCCGCCAGCTCGTCGGTGATTCGGGGAACCACCTGCGACTGGGTGTAGAGGGAGTGCCCCGCGCGGTCGGCGGCGATCGTGTTCACCCAGGGGATGCCCTGGTGCCGGGCGAGGGACTTCAGCACGTCGTCCGTGCTGCGCGCCTTGCTGAAGCCGAGTGAGGTGTCCGCGAAGCGCAGGTTCGCCGCGTTGGGGTCGTACAGGGCGTACGCGTTCGTGGTGGTCCACGGCAGCGGGACCTGGGGGCTCAGGGAGGTGACGACAGGGCCGTAGCGGGTCCACCACTGGGTGCGGGTCACCGGCGTGCCGTCCTTGACGGGCACCGTCACGCTCCGTTTCGTCATGCGTTCCGGCTTTCCGTCCACGAGGTACGTCGTCGGATCGGCCGGATCCAGCGTCAGCTGGTGGAAGTTGGCCGGAATGCCGGTCGAGACGGTGTGGCTCCAGGCCACGTTCGCGTTGAACCCGATGGAGATCGTCGGAATGCCGAGCAGCGTGCCGCCCGAGACGTTCAGCTCACCGGGGATCGTCTGCTGCGACTGCCAGAACCGGCGCGCTCCCTGCCAGGGATAGTGGGGGTTTCCCAGCAGCAGCCCGCGCCCGTTCGCCGTCGTGTCGCCGCGGAAGGCGACCGCGTTCGAGCCCATGTCGCCGGTGCCCCACAGTTCGCGCGCCGCGCCGGCGACAGCCTTCGCGACAGGCGCGCGCGAGGCCGCCGAGCCGCCGGCGGTGGTGGCGGCGGATCCGGAGGGCGGCTGCGCGGTCGTGATGGTGTCCACGAAGCGTCCCTCGCCCGAGATCGCGGCGACGGCGTAGCCGCGGACGGCCACGTCGAGTTCGGTGACCGGCCGGACCCAGGAGGCGCCCGCGCACGCGGGGTCCGTGATCTTGTTCTGCTTCAGCCAGGCGTTGTAGCCCGCCGCCCAGCCGCGCATCATGTCCCGGACCTCGCGGCTCGGTCCCACCGGGGCGGGTTCGGCCAGCAGCTTCTCCACGGTGCGGCTCTCGCGGACACCCCGGAAGTACAGGTCGCTGGTCAGGTTCGTACCGGCCGCCGAGAGTTCGCCGTCGGCGGCCGCGTCGGCGCCGAAGTGCCGCGAGCGCTCGCCGCGCAGGGTCACGAAGCCCTCGGCGAGCGTGCACACCTCGTCGGCGGCCTGCGCCCAGCCGGTGCCGAAGCCAAGGTTCGTGTAGTCGTCCGCCACGATGTGCGGTATGCCGTACTCGGTGTAGCGGATGTCGGCGGACAGGCCGCCGTGGGACGGGCGTTGCCCGTGTGCCGACTCGTCCGCGGCGGCCGAGGGCAGGATGGCCGATGCCGTGAACAGGGCGACAGCCGAGACGACGAACTGTCTCAGACGGGTGCGCATGATGCCTCCCAATGTCGTTGAGAACAGGGACGGTTGAGCGTTCCGTGGTGTCCAGCGGTTGTTGCTGTCTGCGATCTTCCTTGAAGGGGACTCAGCATCCCCTGGCCGAAGTTGAGCCACTTCAGGCCATGCGCGCGGCGCGCTTGACCCTGCTCCTGCGGCGCAACGAGGATCACGCCAAGGCAAGCGGGACGAAGGAGCAGGGCATGACGGTGGCGGCCGGTCGCAGCGTGACGGTGGACGGGGTGCTGCGGCGCAGCGCCCGGCGGACCCCGGCCCGCGTCGCGGTCCACTACGGCGAGCGGTCCTGGACGTATGCGGCGCTGGAGGACGCCGTCTCCCGTGCCGCCCAGGTGCTGCGCGACACCGGGCTCGCCCCGGGCGACCGCGTCGGCGCCTACGGCCACAACTCGGACGCGTACCTGATCGCCTTCCTGGCCTGCGCCCGCGCCGGGCTGGTCCACGTCCCCGTCAACCACAGCCTGACCGGCGACGACCTGACGTACATCCTCGACCAGTCCGGCAGCACACTCGTCCTCACCGACCCGCACCTGGCGGACCGCCTTCCCGGCTCCGTCCGCACCCTGGCGCTGCGCGACACCGACGACTCACTGCTCGCACGGCTCGACACCACCGCCCCGTACGACGGGGAGGAGCCGCGCGCCGGGGACGTCACACAGTTGCTGTACACCTCGGGCACCACTGCGCTCCCCAAGGGCGCGATGATGACGCACCGGGCGCTCGTGCACGAGTACCTCAGCGCGATCGCCGCCCTCGACCTCCAGGCGGGCGACCGGCCCGTGCACGCGCTCCCGCTGTACCACTCGGCGCAGATGCACGTCTTCCTGCTGCCGTACCTGGCGGTGGGCGCCGAGAACGTCATCCTCGACGCACCGGACGGCGACACGCTCTTCGACCTGATCGAGACCGGCCGCGCGGACAGCGTGTTCGCCCCGCCCACCGTGTGGATCGGTCTGTCCCACCGCCCCGACTTCGCCACCCGCGACCTGAGCGGACTGCGCAAGGCGTACTACGGGGCGTCGATCATGCCGGTGCCCGTTCTGGAGCGGCTGAAGGAGCGGCTGCCCAAGCTGGCCTTCTACAACTGCTTCGGGCAGAGCGAGATCGGCCCTCTGGCCATGGTTCTCGGGCCGTACGAACACAAGGGGCGGATGGACTCCTGCGGACGGCCCGTGCTGTTCGTCGAGGCGCGGGTCGTCGACGAGTCCGGCCAGGACGTGCCCGACGGGGAGCAGGGCGAGATCGTCTACGAGTCGCCGCAGTTGTGCGAGGGCTACTGGGAGAAGCCGGACGAGACGGCCGAGGCCTTCCGTGACGGCTGGTTCCACTCCGGGGACCTCGCCGTGCGCGACGCCGAGGGGTTCTTCACGATCGTCGACCGGGTGAAGGACGTCATCAACTCCGGTGGTGTACTGGTCGCCTCACGCCAGGTCGAGGACGCCCTCTACACGCACGATCAGGTCGCCGAGGTCGCGGTGATCGGCCTCCCCGACGACAAGTGGATCGAGGCCGTGACCGCCGTGGTCGTCCCCCGCGGCGAGGTGACGGAGGACGACCTCCTGGCCCACGCCCGCGAGAAACTCCCCGGCTTCAAGGCCCCCAAGAGGGTCCTGTTCGTGGACGAACTCCCGCGCAACGCGAGCGGAAAGATCTTGAAGCGAGAGCTGCGGGACCGGTTCGCGGAGGAGCGGGGCTCGAATGTGCGGTGACGGCGACGCTGGGGGTGCGGGGTGACGTTGGAGGGAGCGGGGCGGGGCTGAATCGCTGAGTCCGGGGGCTGGGATTCTCAGCCGAAGCCGGGACCAGCAGCCTGTCGCGGGGGCTGCTCCCGCTAGTCCGAGCGCGGACGCAGGTCGACGAGCCGCTTGATCTTTCCCACGGACCGCTCCAGGGACTCCGGTTCAACGATCTCGACCGCGACCGACACCCCGATCCCGTCCTTCACGGCAGCCGCGATGACCCGTGCGGCCTCGTCCCGGAGCTCCGGCGTGGCCCCGGCCCGCGCCTCGGCCCGCACCGTGAGCGCGTCGAGGCGGCCCTCGCGGGTCAGCCGCAGCTGGAAGTGCGGGGCGATGCCCGGGGTGCGGAGGACGATCTCCTCGATCTGGGTGGGGAACAGGTTCACCCCGCGCAGGATCACCATGTCGTCGCTGCGTCCGGTGACCTTCTCGATCCGCCGGAACGTACGAGCGGTGCCCGGCAGCAGTCGCGTGAGGTCCCGGGTCCGGTACCGGATCACCGGCATGGCCTCCTTGGTGAGGGAGGTGAACACGAGCTCGCCCATCTCACCCTCGGGCAGCACCTCACCCGTGACCGGATCGACGACCTCCGGGAAGAAGTGGTCCTCCCACACATGCAGCCCGTCCTTCGTCTCCACGCACTCCTGGGCCACGCCGGGCCCCATCACCTCCGACAGCCCGTATATGTCGACGGCGTCGATCGCGAACCGCTCCTCGATCTCCCACCGCATCTCCTCGGTCCACGGCTCGGCCCCGAAGATCCCCACCCGCAGTGACGTGCCGCGTGGATCGAAGCCCTGGCGCTCGAACTCGTCCAGGAGAGTCAGCATGTAGGACGGCGTCACCATGATGACCCCGGGCTTCAGGTCCTTGATCAGCAGCACCTGACGTGCCGTCATGCCGCCGGACGCCGGGATGACGGTGCACCCGAGCCGCTCGGCGCCGTAGTGCGCGCCGAGGCCGCCCGTGAACAGGCCGTACCCGTACGCCACATGGACCGTGTCACCGGGCCGTCCCCCGGCCGCCCGGATCGAACGGGCCACCATGTCCGACCACACGGACAGGTCGTTCTCGGTGTACCCGACGACGGTGGGCTTTCCGGTCGTCCCGCTCGACGCGTGGATGCGCCGGATCCGCTCCCGCGGCACGGCGAACATCCCGTACGGATAGTGCTCCCGAAGGTCCTCCTTCGTGGTGAACGGGAAGCGAGCCAGATCGGCGAGCGTACGGCAGTCGTCGGGATGCACCCCGGCCTTGCCGAACGCCTCCCGATAGAACGCCACGTTGGCGTACGCATGGTGCAACGACGCCCGTAGCCGCTCCACCTGCAAAGCTCGCAACTGAGGCGCGTCCAGCCGTTCCCCCGCGTCCAGCAGCCCCGCCGCGTCCACCATGGGCACTCTCCCTCGCCGGTCTCACGTCATGCTGCTCGACCGATCATTCGGTCGCTCGGCCGGTGATCAGTAATCCAGCCCACCGGCCCTCAGGCAAGGCACCTGCCCGTACTTTCTTCCCGTGCCGCCCCGCCCCCTCTCGTCGGAGGAGAACTCCGTTGCGATGATCGCCCCCGGGCCGTCAGGCTCTGTGGCATGCCGACCTTCACCGCGCCCGACGGGACCGAACTCGCCTACCACCTCAAGGGGCACGGGGGGCCGCTCGTCGTGCTGCCGGGTGGGCCGATGCGGGCTTCCGAGTACCTCGGTGATCTGGGAGGGCTGGACGCCCATCGGCAGCTCGTGCTGCTCGATCTGCGCGGCACCGGGCAGTCGGCGGTGCCACGGGACCCGGCGACGTACCGGTGCGACCGGCTCGTGGACGACGTGGAGGCGCTGCGGGTGCGGCTGGGCCTGGAGCGGATGGACGTGCTCGCGCACTCGGCGGGCGGGAGCCTTGCCATGCGCTATGCGGCCCGGTATCCGGAGCGGGTGCGGCGACTCGCCCTGATCACGGCCACGCCTTGGGCGGTCGGGATGCCGGCGACCGTCGAGGACAGGCTGGAGGCGGCCCGGCTGCGCAAGGACGAGCCCTGGTACGAGGACGCGTACCCGGCGTTCGAGGCGGCCTGGACCGGACAGGGACCCGAGGGCGACGACATGATGACGTACGCGCCCTTCTTCTACGGCCGCTGGGACGCCGCCGCCAGGGCCCACATGGCCGCCGACGAGCATCAGGTCAACGAGGAGGCCTACGAGCTGTACGGCTCCGAGGGCGCCTACGATCCGCCGGCGACCCGGGCGGCCCTCGCCCAACTCGACGCGCCGGTGCTCGTGTACGCCGGCGAACTCGACGGCGGCCCCCGTCCGGCACTCGCTCGCCGGGCCGTCGACCTGTTCCCGAGAGGGGAGTTCGCGGTCCAGCCAGGCGCGGGGCACTATCCGTGGCTCGACGACCCCGAGCGGTTCGTGGGGTGCGTCGCGGAGTTCTTCGGCCGACGCCGACCGGCTCAGCGATCCGCCGCCGCTGCCACCGACCGCGCCCACCGGTAGTCCGCCTTGCCGCTGGGGGAGCGCTGGATCGTGTCCGTGACGACCAGCTGGCGGGGGATCTTGTACCCGGCGAGACGGGTCCGGCAGTGCGACTGGATGTCCTCCAGGGACAACAGGGCGGCTCCAGCGCGCAGTTGGACCACGGCCGCCACATGGTTGCCCCACTTCGCGTCCGGCACCCCGGCGACCAGCGCGTCGTACACGTCCGAATGGGCCTTGAGGGCCTGTTCGACCTCTTCCGGATAGACCTTCTCGCCACCGGTGTTGATGCACTGGGAACCACGGCCGAGGACGGTGACGACACCCTCCTCGTCGACGGTCGCCATGTCCCCGAGGAGGACCCAGCGCTCGCCGTCCTTCTGGAAGAAGGTCTCGGCTGTTTTCCTCACGTCGTTGTAGTAGCCCAGCGGTACGTGCCCGCGCTGCGCGATGCGGCCCGGCACACCGGCCGGCACCGGCTCGTACGTCGCCGGGTCGACCACCTGCGTACGGGAGTTGACACGGATCCGGAAGCCGCGCTCCGGGCCCGAGTCCGCCGTCGCCGTGCCGTTGAAGCCGGACTCCGAGGAGCCGAAGTTGTTGAGCAGCATCACGTTCGGCACGAGTGCCTGGAACTGCTCCCGCACGGTGTCCGACATGATCGCGCCGGACGACGAGACGCTGAACAGCGAGGAGCAGTCCGTGCCCTTCAAAGGCCCGCCCAGCGCGTCGATCAGCGGCCGGAGCATCGCGTCGCCCACCAGCGACATGCTGGTGACCTTCTCCTTCTCGATCGTCCGCAGGACCTCCTCGGGAACGAACTTCCGGTGCAGGACGACCCGTTGGCCGAAGTTGAAGCCGATGAAGGCCGTGAGCGTCGACGTGCCGTGCATCAGGGGCGGAGTGGGGAAGAAGGTGATCCCGTCACCGCCGGCCGCCACCCGCTCGGCGAGCTCCTCCGGCTTCTTCACCGGCTCACCCGTCGGCGCGCCCCCGCCAAGGCCCGAGAAGAACAGATCCTCCTGACGCCACATCACCCCCTTGGGCATGCCCGTCGTGCCGCCCGTGCAGATGATGAACTGGTCGTCCGCCGAGCGTGCCGGAAACCCCCGCTCGGGGGATCCGGAGGCCTCGGCGTCGGCGAAGTCCATCGCCGTGAGCGACGGCGCGTCCGGCCCGGGCGTACCGACCCGTAACAGGTGCCGCACCTTGGCAGCCTGCGGCAGCGCCGCCGCCACCCGCTCCGTGAACTCCGCGTCGAAGACCAGCCCCACCAGGTCCGCGTCCCGGTAGAGGTAGACCAACTCCTCTTCCACGTATCGGTAGTTGACGTTCACCGGGACGACTCGTGCCTTCAGGCAGCCCAGTGCTGTCTGCAGGTACTCGATGCCGTTGTAGAGGTGGAGCCCGACGTGCTCACCGGGGCGTATCCCGCTGTCGATCAGATGGTGGCCGATGCGGTTCGCCGCCGCGTCCAGTTCCGTGAAGGTGAGGCGGCGCTCCGCGCCGGTACCGGGGTGGTCGATGTACACGAGGGCCTCGCGGTCGGGGACCACGTCGACGACCGACTCGAACAGGTCGGCAAGGTTGTACTCCACCGCTCCTCCTCACCCCGAACGTCCACGGCTGCCGTACGACTCGCCGGTCATCAGAGCAAAGGGCGCCACAACTGTGAAGGGCCCGCGCACAACAAATCTGACTGCCTGTCAGAAAACCCTTGAAGTGACTCCGCGCCTCCTGCAACCTGTTCTCGTTCTGACACAGGGAGGTCGGCGATGGGTGGGACGGAACACCTCACCGTGCGGCGCGAGGGCGCCACACTGGTGCTCACGCTCAACAGGCCGGAAGCGAAGAACGCACTCTCACTGCCCATGCTCGTCGGCCTGTACGACGGATGGGCCGAGGCCGACGCGGACGACTCGATCCGCTCGATCGTGTTCACCGGCGCGGGCGGCACGTTCTGCGCGGGAATGGACCTCAAGGCCCTCGCCGGCAACGGCATGGAGGGACAGCAGTACCGCGAACGGCTCAAGGCCGACCCCGACCTGCACTGGAAGGCGATGCTGCGCCACCACCGCCCCCGCAAGCCGGTGATCGCCGCCGTCGAGGGGCACTGCGTCGCGGGCGGTACGGAGATGCTCCAGGGCACCGACATCCGGGTCGCGGGCGAGTCCGCCACCTTCGGCCTCTTCGAGGTCGGACGCGGTCTGTTCCCCATCGGCGGCTCCACGGTCCGCCTCCAGCGCCAGATCCCGCGCACCCACGCCCTGGAGATGCTGCTCACCGGCCGCCCGTACAGCGCCCGTGAGGCCGTCGGCATCGGGCTGATCGGGCACGCCGTGCCCGACGGGACGGCGCTCGCCAGGGCGCTGGAGATCGCCGAGCGGATCAACGCCTGCGGCCCGCTCGCCGTCGAGGCGGTCAAGGCCTCCGTGTACGAGACCGCCGAGATGACCGAGACCGACGGTCTCGCCGCCGAACTCAAGCGCGGCTGGCCGATCTTCGACACCGCCGACGCCAAGGAAGGCGCCCGCGCCTTCGCGGAGAAACGACCGCCCGTCTACAAGCGTGCGTAGGCGCTCCGCTGGAGGCCGGTTCACAGCCGCGGGTTCGTTGTGGCCGGCCAGTTCTCCGCGCCCCTGTCCCGTGAGGAGATGCCGTGCCTGAAGTTCTCAAAGCCCCCCTCGTCGTCGAGTTCCCCTTCACCCGCTCTCTCGGACCCGTGCAGAGCGCCTTCCTCACCGGGCTGCGCGAACGCGTCGTCCTCGGTGTGCGGACCGGTGACGGCCGTGTCCTCGTCCCACCCGTCGAGTACGACCCGGTCACCGCCGAGGAGATCCGCGACCTCACAGAAGTCGCCCCCACCGGCACCGTCACCACCTGGGCCTGGAACCACTCCCCGCGTCGCGGCCAGCCCCTCGACACCCCCTTCGCCTGGGTCCTGGTACGGCTCGACGGCGCCGACACGGCCCTCCTGCACGCCCTCGACGCCCCCGGCCCGGACACCGTGCACACCGGTATGCGCGTCCGTGTCCGCTGGGCCGCCGAACGTACCGGCGCCATCACGGACATCGCCTGCTTCGAGCCGTACGACGGTGATCCCACCTCTCCGGGCGACCACACGGGCGAGTTCGAGGAACCGGTCACCGGCATCGTCGCCCCCGCCCGCCTCGACTACACCTACTCGCCCGGCCGCGCCCAGTCCGACTACATCGCCGCGCTCTCCGGCCGGCGGACCGTGGGCGAACGCTGCCCGTCCTGCCGCAAGGTGTACGTCCCGCCGAGAGGCGCCTGCCCCACCTGCGGCGTCGCCACGTCAGAACAGGTCGAGGTCGGTCCCCGAGGTACCGTCACCACCTTCTGCATCGTCAACATCAAGGCGAGGAACCTCGACATCGAAGTGCCGTACGTCTACGGGCACATCGCCCTCGACGGTGCCGATCTCGCCCTGCACGGCCGTATCGCCGGCATCCCCAACGACGAGGTGCGCATGGGCCTGCGCGTCGAACCGGTGTGGACCGAGGGCGCCCGCTACCCCGACCACTACCGGCCCACCGGCGAACCCGACGCGGACTACGACACGTACAAGGAGCTGCTGTGACGCGTGAGGGAGTAGAAGACGTACGGGACATCGCCGTGGTCGCCTTCGCACAGACCGACCACCGGCGCACCAGTGGGGAGCTCTCCGAGGTGGAGATGCTCATGCCCGTCCTGCACGAGGTGCTTCAGGCCACCGGCCTGAAGACCGCCGACATCGGGTTCACCTGCTCGGGCTCCTCCGACTACCTCGCGGGCCGTGCCTTCTCCTTCACCATGGCCCTCGACGGCGTCGGCGCCTGGCCGCCGATCTCGGAGTCGCACGTGGAGATGGACGGCGCGTGGGCGCTGTACGAGGCGTGGACCAAGCTGCTCACCGGGGACGCGGACACCGCGCTGGTCTACTCCTACGGCAAGTCCTCGCCCGGCTCCGTACGCGATGTGCTGACCCGGCAACTGGACCCGTACTACGTGGCGCCGCTGTGGCCCGACTCCGTGGCGCTGGCCGCGCTCCAGGCGCAGGCGCTCATCGACGCGGGGGAGACGGACGAGCCCGCGCTGGCCGGTGTCGCGGCGCGCAGCCGGGCCTCCGCGAGCGCCAACTCCCATGCCCAGCTCAGCGGCGCCGTGCCACACGGCGACTACCTGGTGCGCCCGTTGCGCCGAGGGGACTGCCCGCCCATCGGCGACGGAGCCGCCGCCGTGATCCTCGCGGCGGGGGAACGGGCCCGCGAACTGTGCCCGCGGCCCGCCTGGATCCGGGGAATCGACCACCGCATCGAGGCGCACGGGCTGGGCCTACGCGACCTGACCGACTCGCCGTCCGCGCGGCTGGCCGCCGAGAAGGCCGGAGCTCTCGAACGACCTGTGGACACCGCCGAGTTGCACGCACCCTTCACCTCCCAGGAAGTGATCCTGCGCAAGGCGCTCCGGCTCGACGACGAGGTCACCGTCAACCCCTCCGGGGGAGCCCTCGCCGCCAACCCGGTCATGGCCGCAGGCCTGATCCGCATCGGCGAGGCAGCCGCCCGCATCCACCGCGGCGAGTCCGATCGCGCCCTCGCGCACGCCACCTCGGGCCCCTGTCTGCAACAGAACCTCGTCGCCGTCCTGGAAGGGGAGTCGTGAGCGCCATGAGCAAGGAGCCCGTGGCCGTCGTAGGAATCGGCCAGACCAAGCATGTGGCGGCGCGCCGGGACGTGTCGATCGCGGGGCTGGTGCGCGAGGCCGCCCGACGCGCGCTCGACGACGCCGAGTTGACCTGGGCCGACATCGACGCCGTCGTGATCGGCAAGGCGCCCGACTTCTTCGAGGGCGTCATGATGCCCGAGCTGTACCTGGCCGACGCGCTCGGCGCGGTGGGCAAGCCCATGCTGCGCGTGCACACGGCCGGCTCGGTCGGTGGCTCGACCGCGCTCGTCGCCGCGGGCCTCGTCGCCGCCCGTGTCCACGGCACCGTCCTGACCCTGGCCTTCGAGAAGCAGTCCGAGTCGAACGCGATGTGGGGGCTCTCCCTGCCGATCCCCTTCCAGCAGCCCCTGCTGGCGGGCGCGGGGGGCTTCTTCGCCCCGCACGTCCGCGCGTACATGCGGCGCAGCGGCGCACCGGACACGGTCGGCTCGCTCGTCGCGTACAAAGACCGGCGCAACGCCCTCAAGAACCCCTACGCGCACCTTCACGAACACGACATCACCCTGGAGAAGGTCCAGGCCTCGCCCATGCTCTGGGACCCGATCCGTTACTCCGAGACCTGCCCTTCCTCGGACGGCGCCTGCGCAATGGTGCTCACCGACCGTGCGGGCGCGGCCCGTTCGCCGAGGCCGCCCGCCTGGATGCTCGGCGGGGCGATGCGCAGCGAACCGACGCTCTTCGCGGGCAAGGACTGCGTGTCGCCACGGGCGGGCAAGGACTGCGCGGCCGACGTGTACCGGCAGGCGGGCATCGCCGATCCGCGCCGCGAGATCGACGCGGTCGAGATGTACGTGCCGTTCTCCTGGTACGAGCCCATGTGGCTGGAGAACCTCGGGTTCGCCGACGAGGGCGAGGGCTGGAAACTCACCGAGTCGGGGGTGACCGAACTCGACGGTGACCTCCCGGTCAACATGTCGGGCGGCGTGCTGTCCACGAACCCCATCGGCGCCTCCGGGATGATCCGGTTCGCCGAGGCCGCGCTCCAGGTGCGCGGACAGGCGGGAGAACACCAGGTGGACGGGGCCCGTCGCGTGCTCGGGCACGCCTACGGCGGGGGATCGCAGTTCTTCTCGATGTGGCTGGTCGGAGACGCGTCACCGGCCTCCTGAACCTTCCCCTCACGTGGCCTGTTGGCGGCCGTGACCGATCGCTAGTCTGGCGGCGGACGACGAACCGGGAGGAGCACGGACGTGGCCGAGACCACCATGGAGCAGCAGTCGCTCGCGGGCTGGCACAAGCCGGACCTGGACCTCAGCAACGCCGATTGGCGGTCCAGCAGCCGGGGACGGGGCGACGTCCAGATCGCCTTCGTCGAGGGCTTCATCGCGATGCGCAACAGCGGCCGGCCGGAGAGCCCCTCCCTGATCTTCACGCCCGCGGAGTGGGGCGCGTTCATGTCGAACGCACGCGAAGGGGAGTTCGACCTGACCTGAGGCACGAAGGGCGCCGAGCTCGTCGCAGGCGCGGTTCCCGATCCCTATGACGGGCGTGGCCGTCGCGCCGGCCGGTGGTAGTGAGCCCGCCCCGCCGCGCGTCCTGCGGGCGGGCCCACCAGGTCGGCATATGCCGAGGTGAGACGGTCACGGCGGGCAAGCGCGGTTCCTGGTAGGGGACCGGGCGCGGAGCCGGTTTCACCGCCGGGCACGTACCATGGCGGCATGTCCTTCCTCCGCCGCCGCAGCGCCACCCCCGCCGGGCCCGACTTCGACGTACTGGCCATGGACCCGGGTGACTGGCCGGGCAATCTCGGCGCGGGCCTGCTGCCCGCTCCCGACGGCAGCTGTCAGGGTGTCTTCCTGCGTTACGACCTGTTCGGCGGCCGGGGTCCCGCGATGATCATCGGCAACCTCCCGGAGGGCTCACCGGCGCGGGACACCGCCGAGGGCGAGATCCCGTTCGAGGTGGCCCAGCTGCTGCTCGCGTTGGAGAACGACGAGGAGGTCACCGTCGTCGGCTCCGAGGACATGCCGGTGATGCAGGGCGACAACCTTCTGATCGTGCGGCGCCTCAAGCTCTCCGAGGGCCGTATCTCCTGCGTCCAGTTCGACCGCAGCGACAACGTCCTGGTGACCATCGCCGCCTGGGACCGGCCCATCACGGACGACCTGTACGCACTCCTGAAGCCGCTGCCCGCCGAGCTCTTCCAGCAGGGCTGACCCTCGGGCGTACGAGAACGCACCGGTCAAGAACGCACCGGTCCGTGCCCTTCGCGGCGCGGAGGTCGGCTTTCGGTGCGTTCTTGTCATGACCCTTGTTACCTCAGTCATCCGACCATTACGGTCCGGGCATGTCGCCTGAGATGTCCCGGAGAGCAACACTGAAGAGTGCACTTGGTGGCGCCGGCGCCCTGACCTTGAGAGAGGGAGTCCTTTCGCCCTCTGCGGAAGCCGCTGATTCGTCCCATGTATCCGAAGAGCTGAAGGCGCCCCTGGTGCTGTGGTACGCCGCTCCCGCCTCCGACTGGGAGCGCGAGGCCCTGCCCGTCGGAGGCGGTGCGCTCGGCGCCATGGTGTTCGGCACGCTCGCCTCCGAGCGGCTTCAGCTCAACGAGAAGACCCTGTGGACCGGCGGCCCCGGCTCCGTCCAGGGCTACCACCACGGCAACTGGACCGAGTCCCGCCCCGGTGCGATCGAGGACATCCAGGAGCGGATCGACGCCGAGACGAAGCTCGACCCCGACTCGGTCACCGCCCGCCTGGGTCAGTCACGCGTCGGCTACGGCGCCCACCAGACGTTCGGCGACCTTCACCTCGACCTGCCCGGCGCGCCCACGGACACCCCCACCGACTACCGCCGCGCCCTGGACCTGCGCGACGCGGTGGCGACCGTGACGTACACGCACCAACAGGGGCGCCACTCAAGGGAGTTCTTCGTCTCCCACCCGGACGAGGTCATCGTCGGCCGCCTGACCGGAGGCGTCACCCTCACCCTGCGCTACACCTCGCCCCGCACCGACTTCACGACGACGGCCACCGGCGACCGGATCACCGTACGCGGTGAACTCGCCGACAACAGCCTGAAGTTCGAGGCGCAGATCCGGGTCCACCAGGAAGGCGGCGCCCTCACCGCGAACGCGGACGGCACCCTCACGGTCACGGACGCCGACAGCATGTGGTTCGTCCTCTCGGCGGGCACCGACTACGCCGACACCTACCCCGACTACCGGGGCGACGACCCGCACACGGCGGTGACGAGAGCCGTCGACGAGGCGTTCCGCAAGGGGTACGGCAAGCTCCGGTCACGCCACGTCCGCGACCACAAAGCCCTCTTCGAGCGGGTCGCTCTCGACATCCGCGCCCAGGCCCCGCACGTCCCCACGAACGAACTGCTGGCGAACTACACCGGCGGAACGACCCCCGCCGACCGGGCGCTGGAGGCGCTGTACTTCCAGTACGGCCGCTACCTCCTCATCGCCTCCTCCCGCCCCGGCTCACTGCCCGCGAACCTCCAGGGCGTCTGGAACCACAGCACCACACCCCCCTGGTCGGCCGACTACCACGTCAACATCAACCTCCAGATGAACTACTGGCCGGCCGAGGCCGCCAACCTCGCCGAGACCACAGCCCCGTACGACCGCTTCGTCGAAGCCCTGCGCGCCCCCGGCCGGCGTACGGCCGAGGAGATGTTCGGCTCACGCGGCTGGGTCGTCCACAACGAGACCAACCCGTACGGCTTCACCGGGGTGCACGACTGGGCGACCGCGTTCTGGTTCCCGGAGGCGGCCGCGTGGGTGACGGGGCAGCTGTACGAGCACTACCGGTTCGGCGGCTCCACGGCGTACCTGCGCTCCACCGCCTACCCCGTGATGAAGGAGGCCGCCGAGTTCTGGCTCGACAACCTGCGCACCGACCCGCGCGACGGCACCCTCGTCGTGACGCCCAGCTACTCGCCGGAGCACGGGGACTTCACGGCAGGCGCGGCCATGTCCCAGCAGATCGTGTACGACCTGTTCACCAGCACCCTTGAGGCGGCCCGGACCCTGGGGGATGCCCCCGACTTCCGTGAGCAGCTCGCCGCCGCGCTCGACGGGTTGGACCCGGGGCTCAGGATCGGCTCCTGGGGGCAGCTCCAGGAGTGGAAGGCCGACCTGGACGACCCGGACGACGACCACCGCCATGTCTCCCACCTGTTCGCCCTGCATCCGGGCCGCCAGATCGAGCCGGGCAGCAAGTGGGCCGAGGCGGCGAAGGTCTCGCTCACCGCGCGCGGCGACGGCGGGACCGGCTGGTCCAAGGCCTGGAAGATCAATTTCTGGGCGCGGCTCCGCGACGGCGACCACGCGCACAGGATGCTCGCCGAGCAGCTCAGGTCCTCGACCCTGCCCAACCTCTGGGACACCCACCCGCCGTTCCAGATCGACGGCAACTTCGGCGCCACCGCGGGAGTCGTCGAGATGCTCCTGCAGAGCCAGCACGACGTGATCGAGATCCTTCCCGCCCTCCCCGCCGCCTGGTCCGACGGCTCGGTCCGCGGCCTGCGCGCCCGGGGCGGCGCCACCATCGACATCGACTGGGCCGACGGCAGGGCCACCCGTGTCGCACTCACCGCGTCCCGGACCCGGCAACTCACCGTGCGCAGCGGGCTGTTGCGCGGGGGTGAAGCCACCTTCAAGGCGGTCGCCGGGCAGCGGTACGTGTGGGGAACCGGAAGCTGAGACGGTGCCGGGGTCCGGGCCGGTGCCCGGACCCCGGCACACCCGGTTCCCTCATGCACCCGCCGGCAACACCAGCACGTCGGCGGCCCGTACGTACGCCACCCTGTGGCCGAACTGGATCTCGAAGTACTTGTCCTTGCCGACCACGACCCGGTGCGGAGCCGTGTCGAAGGTCGGCGAGTAGAAGTACTCGCCGGGCACCTTGTCCCCGGCCACGTACCGCTGGCCCTGCAGCAGCTTGTACGGCAGCGGCGACACCGACTGGACCGGGACGCCTTCCGGATAGGCCCCCGCCTCCGGGTACGCGCGGCCGTACACCGGGATCTCGGTCAGGCCCTTCCTCGGTGTCACGACCGTACCGGACGCACTGACGGCCGTCGGCTGCGCCTTCGGGTTCCTGAACCAGGCCTTCTGGCCCAGGTACCAGATCGCCGTCCAGTCACCCTCGCGGCCCGCCACGGCGTACTGCTGCCCGGTGGAGACGCGCGAGCCGATGTCGTTCACGTCGATGGTCGAGGCGCCGCCGTCCGGCCGAAGCCCGATGTCCTGGACCAGCGGAGCGCTCTCGTCCGGCTGTGTGTGGAGGCGTACGGCGCTGGAGCCGTGGACGGCGCACGGCTCGCCCTTCTGGACGCAGCCCGTGAACGCCGGCCGGTTCTTCGCGAAGTCGGGGGCGATCGTCACAACGCCGCTCCTGGAGTCCGCCGTGGGCTTGAACGGCCTGCCCAGCAGCGTGAAGTAGTGCTGCCAGTCCCAGTACGGGCCGGGGTCCGTGTGCATGCCCGGGATCGTCCCGCTGGTCGTACCCGGCACGGTGTCGTGGCCGAGGATGTGCTGGCGGTCCAGCGGGATGCGGTACTTCGTGGCGAGGTACGTCACCAGGCGTGCCGACGTCCGGTACATCGCCTCCGTGTACCAGGCGTCGGGCGAGGCGAGGAAACCCTCGTGCTCCAGGCCGATCGACTTGGCGTTGATGTACCAGTTGCCCGCGTGCCAGGCCACGTCCTTCGTCTTCACATGCTGGGCGATGTGACCGTCGGTCGAGCGCAGGGAGTAGTGCCACGAGACGTAGGTCGGGTCCTGGACCAGCTTGAGCGTGGTGTCCCAGGTGGCCTCGGTGTCGTGGATGACGATGTACTTGACGCTCTGCGACGCGGGGCGGTCGGCCAGGTCGTGGTTGCCGTAGTCCCCGTCGCCGAACTCCTCGTACGGCGCCGGGATCCACTCGCAGCCCACGGTCCCCGGACATTCCGTGCCGTCGGCCGACGCGGTGCGCAGCCCGGCCCGGCTCAGTTGCCCGGTGGCGGGGCTCACGCCGGGCTCGGCGGTGAGGGTCATCCGCTGACCGGCGTCCGTGGTGCGCTGCTCGCCACCTCGGATCACCTCGAAGACGTCGTTCGCGTACGCCGTGGCCGTCGCGTTGTCGTCCGCGCCGGAGAACCTCGCCACCGCCCCGTACCAGTCGGCCGGGTCGTCGCTGAGTGGCGCGCCGAGGTCGCGCTGGGCGGCGGCGAGGAGCGCGGCGCCGCCCGCCACGTTGGCCGCCGCGTCGGTGCGCAGTTCCTCGGCCGGGAGGCCGGTCAGCTCGGCCGCCCGCGTCAGGGTCCGGAGGCGTGCCGGAAGCTCGGACTCCTCCGGGAGACCGGCCTCGCGCGCCGGCGCCGCACGGGAGCCGTCGCCGCGGGCGTCCTCCGTTCCCCCGCTGTGGTGCGGGGCCTCGGCGAGGGCCGTCCGGGCGTCGGTGAGGTGCATCGGCCCGTATCCGCCCGAGACGCTGGGCGCCCCGCCGTGCCCGTCCCAGCGGGACTGGAGGTACGACACGCCGAGCAGAACGCTCTGCGGGACGTCGTACTCGACGGCCGCGGACGCGAAGGCGCTCTGCAGCCGGGTGACGGAGGACTGCTCCGCGCTGTTGGACGGGGCCGCGCCGAGCAGCGGCAGCAGCAGCGCCGCCGAGGCGGCGGAGAGCGCCGCCCGCCGGACGCGTCTGCGCCCAGCGGCGGGCGTGCGGTCGGTGAGGGATCCTCGCAATGCAACCTCCTGGGACGGGCGAGCATGACGGGGTGTGCGGTGCCGAGCGTGGGTCAGTGGTACCGGCTGTCCGACGATCCGTCAATCATGCCCAGGAAAGGGTGATTCCCCATGTCAGTCGGGGGTGCGAGAGATGTCGTGGCGCCGCCCCCGGGCCTGCGGGGCGTCAGTGGGATGGACCAATCGGATGGCGTGCCCCGGATACGACGAAGGTCCGCGGCGCGCCACCCTCTCGGGCGCACCGCGGACCGACATCCCCCGTCAGCGCGTGCCGACCGCCGCTCGGACTGCCTTGCGGGCGAGCTGGCAGTCGTCGTGCAGCCGCCTCAGCAGCAGCCGCTGTTCCTCGCCGGACGGCACGGTGCCCGGATGGGCCCCTCCCGGTGTGGCCGCGGTGGTGTCGTGCATCGAACGCTGCACGGCCGTCTCGTAGGTACGGATCTCACGGGTGAGCACGAGCATCAGGTTCACCAGGAACGCGTCGCGCGACGCCGGGCCGGCGGACTGTGCCATCTGGCTGATCTGACGGCGTGCGACCGGAGCGTCCCCGAGCACCGCCCACAATGTCGCCAGGTCGTAGCCCGGCAGGTACCAGCCCGCGTGCTCCCAGTCCAGCAGCACAGGACCAGTCGGTGAGAGGAGGATGTTCGACAGCAGGGCGTCGCCGTGACAGAACTGGCCCAGACCCTGTCGGCTCGCCGTGTGCGCCAGACCGTGCACCAGCTTCTGCAGATCACCCATGTCCCGGTCCGTCAGTAGACCCAGCTCATGGAAACGTGAGATCCGCTCCGCGTAGTCCAGCGGCGCGTCAAACGTGCCCGCCGGCGGCCGCCACGCATTGAGCCGGCAGATCGCGCCCAGCACCGCCCGGATGTCCGCGCGCGGCGGTGCCTCGGTCGGATGCCGCTGCAGCGCGGCCGCCCGGCCCGGCATCCGCTCGACCACCAGCGTGCAGTTGTCCGGGTCCGCCGCGATCAGCCGCGGCACCCGCACCGGCGGCCGATGCCGCACGAACGAGCGATACGCGGCTATCTCGTGCCGGATGCGCTCGGTCCACATGGGGGAGTGGTCAAGTAAGACCTTCGCGACGGCCGTGCTGCGCCCCGTCGCGCCGACGAGGAGCACGGAGCGTCCGCTTCGGCGCAGCACCTGAACCGGCGTGAACTCCGGACAGATGCGATGCACCGAAGCGATCACCGTGCGCAGCTGCGCGCCCTGAGGGCCGGACAAGTCGAGTCTCCCGCTGAGCGGTTGGGTGCCGAGCCCCGGTGCGCGCCGCGTCCTGCCGGCACCGAGTACGGGAGCCGCCGGGCGCACGGGGTCGAGGTAGGGGCCGCCGCCTCCCGGACGGGGACGCAGCGACCGGGACGGGGCGGACACGGAGGATGATGCTGCGTACATAGGGGAGACAGATCCCTTCGTGTGCCTGAGAGTTCGTCGCGCTGCCCGGCCCGGTAGCCCCTTTGCACCCTGGGGAGTGCTCCGACGGCTACCGGGTCGGGGTGGCGCGTTCCTACCCGACACCAGGTGTCCCGTGGCACACCATCTGGCGCACCCTGGCGAACCCTGGCGAATAGTCCCGGAGCAACTGACAGGGGGCTACTGTCAACTCAGCCGAGACCCTGGGGGCTTGACGTGAGCGGACAACCCAACACCCGTCTGGCGGACCTGTTCGGCCTGGCCGGCTGGTCGAAGGGCGAGCTCGCGAGGCTGGTCAACCGGCAGGCGGCGGCCATGGGCCACCCGCAGCTGGCGACCGACACCTCGCGGGTGCGGCGGTGGATCGACATGGGAGAGATCCCGCGCGATCCGGTGCCGAGGGTGCTGGCGGCCCTGTTCACCGAGCGTCTCGGCCGTGTCGTGACCATCGAGGACCTCGGTCTGGTCCGGCACGGGCGTGTGGGAAAACGGCAGGGCGGCGGGAGTGTGGAACATCCCGACGGAGTGCCGTGGGCGCCCGAACGGACCGCCGCGGTCCTCACCGAATTCACGGGAATGGACCTCATGCTCAACCGACGCGGTTTGGTGGGCGCGGGTGCCGCGCTCGCCGCGGGATCCGCACTCAGCAGCGCCATGCACGACTGGCTCCACACCGATCCGGCCCTCGCGGCCGACGCTCCCCGAATCGACCATCCCCTGCGTGCCGACCCCGCCGGGTTCGACCGGTACGAGGCCGCCCCCATCGGGTGGCAGGAGATCGAGGAACTGGAGCGCTCGGTCGAGGTGTTCCGGGCCTGGGACGCGACCCGTGGCGGCGGGCTGCAGCGCAAGGCTGTCGTGGGACAGCTCAACGAGGTGGGAGGCATGCTCTCCTACCGCCACCCCGAACATCTCCAGCGGCGCCTGTGGGGCGTCGCCGCCAACCTCGCCGTCCTCGCGGGCTGGATGTCCCACGACATCGGTCTGGAACCCACGGCCCAGAAGTACTTCGTCATCGCCGCACACGCGGCCAGGGAAGGCGGTGACCGGCCCCGCGCCGGCGAGGCGCTCTCCCGGGCGGCCCGCCAGATGGTGCACCTGGGCCGGCCCGACGACGCACTCGACCTCATGAAGCTCGCCAAGTCCGGCTCCGGCGACGAGGTGCTGCCGCGCACCAAGGCCATGCTCTCCACCATCGAGGCCTGGGCACAGGCGTCCCTGGGCAAAGGTCAGGCCATGCGGCGCACCCTGGGCGAGGCGGAGGAGCTGTTCGTCTCCGACAAGGGGGACGTGCCGCCGCCGAGTTGGATGCAGATGTTCGACGAGGCGGATCTGCACGGCATGCAGGCCCTCGCGTACCGCACCCTCGCCGAGCACGAGCCGGCCGCGGCCGTCATCGCACAGCGTCACGCCAAGCAGGCGCTCGAACTGCGCGAGGCGGGCCGGGACCGGTCGAAGATCTTCGACCACATCTCGCTGGCGTCGGCCTGCTTCATCGCCGACGACCCCGAACAGGCGGACACCTACGCACGTCTGGCCCTGACGTCGATGGGGACGAACTCATCCCACCGCACCTGGGACCGGCTGCGCGAGATGTACCGGCTCACCGGGCAGTACTCCAGTTATCCGAGGATCCAGGACCTGCGTGAGGAGATCAAACTGGCGCTGCCCAGGGGCTCGCTGAAGTCCGCGGGCGGCAACAGCGCTCGGGCGTAAGGAGGGCCCGTGTCGCCCTAGCAGTCAGGGCGAGTCCAAGCGGAAACCAGTGGGCGGCCCGCATCTTCGGGCTGCCGAAGCAGGGCGTTTGTCAGGAGAGGGCCAGGGTCCTCGGACGGCCTGGGTTCTCAGGAGACAACCCTGGCCACGAGCACGCAGGCGTCGTCCTCGCGCTCGGTCTCGCCGAACTCCTCGACCACCGTCCGTACACAGTCCTGGGCCGTGCCGGCCACGTCGAAGCGCGGGGCCAGACCGAGCAGACTCCGGGTGCGCGCCGCGCCTCCCCGCCGGGGGACCAGTCCGTCGGTATGGAGGAGCAGCAGGTCGCCCTGTTCGAGGGTCACATCGGCCTGCCCGTAGGCGGCCCCCGAGGTCGCTCCCAGCAGCACGCCGTCCGGGGCTGTCAGCGCGCACCCCGTCCCGTCGCGGAACAGCAGCGGGGCGGGGTGTCCTGCCTGTGCCCAGGTGAGGGTGCGGGTGTCCGGTCGGTAGCGGCAGCAGACGGCGCTGCCGAGGGCCGGCTGGACGGTGGCGTCGAGTAACTGGTTGAGCCAGGTCATGATGTGGCTCGGCTCGGAGCCCGTCACGGCCATGCCGCGCAGGGCGCCGATCAGCATCGCCATGCCCGAGGTCACGGTGACACCGTGACCCGTGAGGTCGCCTACGCTCAACAGGGTCTGTCCGCCGGGCAGTTCGAGGGCGTCGTACCAGTCGCCTCCGATCAGGGTGCTGGTCGAGGACGGCAGGTAGTGGGCGGCCAGGTCGAGCGTCTGCGGGCCCTGGTGCGGGAGCCGCAGGGAGCCGCGCCACGGCGGCAGCACGGCTTCCTGCAACTCGACCGCGAGCCGGTGCTCGGTCTGGGCGATGTGCCGCTGACGTTGCAGCGAGTCACGGGTCTCGCTCACCGTCCGCTGGCTGCGCCGCAGTTCGCTGACGTCCCGCAGCACGGCCCACATCGAGGCGGTGCTGCCGCCGGCGTCGAGCACGGGTTCGCCCATCATGTGCACGGTACGGGCACTGCCGTCGGAGAGGACGATCCGGAACTCCCCGTCGATGCGCTTCCCGTCGACGAGACAGTCGGTGACCATCGAGGTCAGCCGGGGCCGGTCCTCGTCCAGGACCAGGGACGGCAGTTCGTCGAGGGTGAGCGGCGCGGCGGCAGGGTCACGGCCGAGGATCCCGTAAAGCTCACCGGACCAGCTCACCTCGTCCGTCAGCAGGTTCCACTCGGCGCTGCCGACGCGGCTGAGCAGTGAGCCGCTCCGGGGCGCGGGCGAAGCGACCGGCAGGGGTGAGCCGGTCGCCGGCTCGGCGGACACCGGCGGCGGGCCGTCCCGCAACTGCGCCAAGTGCTCGTCCAGATCGTTGAGTTGATGCAGCGCCAGGTCGTACAGAGCGCGCTGCCAGCGTCCCTCGGCGTCCGAACCCTCGTCCTGCGCGTCCCGCCGTACCGCGTCCACGTCGCCCCGTAGCCGTCTCGTCTGCGAGATGAGTGCCTCGACCGTGCCGCGCCCGGGGGGCTGGGCGGACGGGCGATCCGCAGAGAGATGGGGCGGCATGGGGGACTCCGATACGGGGATGGTTCGACCAGGAGTGACGGAAGGACCGTTACGACTCTTGCACAGCCTGCCACGCCCTGTAAGGGATTTGGCGACACACGATACGGTGGTGCTTCTGGCATATGCCGCAGTCCTTATGGAGAGGTCATGTGGCATCACTGCGGTACGCGTTCGAGGTGGTCAAGTCGTAGAAAGCCTACGTGACTTGATGGGTTGTCAAATGCGCGATCACCGCTCTCGCGCTCGCGTTCGACGGTCGTTTGTTCAGTCCTCTCCGGCCGGCTCTCGCCGAGTGCCTCCCGTGCCGCCACGCTGGGTGACACGGGGCGCAGTGGGCACTCGGAGGCATCCGGGGAAACCCCATCGCCTGTCTGGTCACCGACAGCGACCGGGATCCCCTGGCCGTGAACCCGGCCGGCACCGCTCAGTAGCGCAGGACCCCGGCGATCCCCCGGGCGTCCCCGAGCGTGTCGTCCGGTACGAAGCGGACCTCCGCGCCGGTCTCCAGGCACTGTTCGACGATCTGGTCCACGATGTCCTCGCGGGCGTCGAGGTCGCCGCTCTCGGCCGGGACGAGGTGCTCGCCCTGGTCGTCGCGGACCGTCACGCGGTAGTTCTCCTCGACGGCGAGGAGCCGGACCCGACCCGCCTCGGCGTGCTGCCAGACCTCGTCGACCCCGGCGGCGAACTCCTTGCGGCCACGGGCCAGTTCGAGCTCCCGGGCCACGGAGTCGACGTTCTCGCGGTCCTCGGCGGCGATCAGCGGACGCACCGCCTGCCACACGGCCTCGTGCGAAGCGTGTGCCAGTCCGCCGCGCGGGATGTGCGCGGCCTCCCTGGCGACCGTGCCGACCTCGTCCAGGGCGGACAGGGCGGCCTGCTCGCCCGTGACGTACAACGGGCGGGGGTTCTCGCGGAGCACGGCGGCCATCGCCGTGTCGGCGTCGCGCAGGAAGCGGCGGGTCCCCTCGTCCCGGAACGTGCTGGGCACGTCGCCGATGCGTTCCTGGCGCTCCGTGTCCGGGTTCTCCACGAGATCGCGCGTCAGCGGGAAGCCCCCGGTGCGCTCCGCCGCCACGTGATCACCGCCGCCGTTCCACAGGGTTGCCCGGTCGGTGGAGACCGACAGCACCCAGAACGGCCGCTCGGCGGACTGTGCGGCCACCAGGTTGCGGGTCAGGAAGGTGTCCGAGAGCACCACGCGCTCGGGCACGGTGCGGGCGAGCGACCACACCTGGTGCTCGCCCGGGGCCGCGAAGATCACCAGACCGTCCTCGGCATGCGTCAGGTCGACCTCCGCCAGGGCCTGGTCGAGTTGGGCGGCGACGTCGTTGCGTCGCTCCCTGGTGACCGCCGGATCGGTCTCCAGCTGCTTCTTGGCCTCGGCCAGCACGTTGCGCAGCCGCACCGGGTCCTGTGCGCTGTCGGGTTCGCGGCGGTGCGTGGGCGTCAGTACGGACACCGCCGGATACGGCCGCGGGCGGCGCAGCTCGGTCAGGGTCGCGGGACTGAGGGTGTGCTCCATATCAGCACCATAGGACTGATTCGCGATTCGGGCATTTGGGGTAGTCGGTGATCAAGTGGAAGGTGGGTGCTGCCGGACCGGCTCGGCCGGGGCCGGGGGAGCGACAGGTCGGCCGGAGGGGTGGCCGACCTGCCTGGTCCCCTGCGGGTGCGTGCGAGAGTGCGGCACCTGCCCTGTGAGACGCGCGGGGTGCCCGAGAGGTTGTGGTGGGCGCGTCCGCACGCTCACCGGGGAGGCCTCGGTCGCTCTCAGTCGTTGTCGTTGTCCGATCCGCACGAACTCCCGTCGGCCGGCAGCGATCCGTACATCAGGAAGTCGTCGACCTTGTCGTGCACGCACTTCGAGGACCCGTACCCCGTGTGCCCCTCCCCCTTGTTGTCGAGGACGACGGCCGAGGAACCGAGCCGCTCGGCTGTCTCCACGGTCCAGCGGTACGGGGTTGCCGGGTCTCCCCGGGTGCCGACGAGCAGCATCTTCGGTGTGTCGACGTCCCTCACCTTCTCGCGGACGAAGCTGGTGCCCTTGGGCCGGCCGTAGCACATCAGCACCTGGGTCAGCCGGTACTGCCCGAAGACCGGCGACGCCTCCTCGTACTGGGCGCGCAGCCGGGCGACGCGCTCGGTCATGCGTGCCGCGGAGGGCCGGTCGGGGTCGTCCGCGCAGTTGATCGCCATCAGCGCGGCCGGGAGGTTGTCGGCCGGGACGTCCTCCGCGCTGACGAGTCCACCGTCTCCGGTTTCGTCGGGGCGCGGCTCGTCCGGTGCCGCGATACCGCCGCCCGCGAGCTGCATGAGAGCCTGCGGGTCGCCGTCCCGGACCAGCGCGGTGAGCGCCTGGGTGAGCACCGGCCACATCTGCTCGGTGTACAGCGCCTGGCCGATGGCGCCCGCCAGGTCCTGGCCGGTGAACTTGCGGCCGAAGGCCGTCAAGGGGTGCTCGTCGAGCGTGTTGACCAGTTCGATGACCTGTTCCCTGGCCGAGCGGCGGTCCTGGCCGAACGGGCATGTCCACTGCTTCGTGCAGGCGTCGAGGTAGCCCTCCAGAGCGGTCTGCTGGCCCTCGGCGCCCACCATGCCCTGCTCGGCGAGAGGTTCCGTGAGCGTGTCCACGCCGTCGAACGCCATCCGCCCGACCTTGTCGGGGAACTGGGCCGCGTACACCGCGCCCAGTCGGCTTCCGTAGGAGAAACCCAGGTAGTTGAGCTTCTTGTCGCCGAGCGCCGCGCGCATGACGTCCATGTCCTTGGCGGCGTTGACCGTGCCGATGTGCGGCAGCACCGGGCCGGAGTGCTTGGTGCACGTGTCGGCGGCCCGCTTCAACTGCCTGAGCGCGGCACCCGGGTTGTTCGCCTGGTCCTCGTTGTCCGCTGCCTCGATGGCCTTGTCGGCGCCTTCGCCGCAGCTGACGGGTGAGGAGCGGCCGACGCCGCGCGGGTCGAAGGTCACCACGTCGTAGGCGTTCGTGAGACCCATGAAGTCCTTGCCGCCGTAGGCCAGTGCGGGAACGCCCGCGCCGCCGGGCCCACCGAAGTTCAGCAGGACGGAACCGCGTTTCTCCCTGCCTGTGGCTTGGTAACGCGCCATCGCCAGTTCGAGCGTGCCGGCCCCGGGCCGCTCGTAGTCCAGAGGTACGGTCACCTTCCCGCACCGCAGATCCTTTGGTATCTCCATGCCTTCGCACGTGGACCATTTGATCCGCTGCTCGTAGAAACGGGACAGGTCGGGCTTGTCGGCCTTCACCGACGCCACCGACGCGACCGACGGAAGGCAGGCCCCGTGCAGGACCAGTGCCACGGCCGCGGCTCCGGTAGCGCAGCATCTGTGCGTAAAACGCATGCATGCCTCCAGGGACGCCCGGCCGTGGGCCGGGGGGTACCCCCCGGATCACGATAAGCGGGCCCGTCCCGCTGCGCCTCTGGGCGAGCGGGACCGCCGGACGTGCCGTACCCTGCGATTCCTCGCCGTACTACCGTCGAAGGCATGGCTGACGAAGGCTTCACGCATCCACGGCTCGCCGCGATCTACGACCCGCTCGATCCCGACCGCAGCGACCTGGACGCCTACCACGACCTGGCCGAGCGGTTCTGTGCCCGGCGGGTGCTGGACATCGGCTGCGGTACTGGGGTGTTCGCACTCCAGCTGGCCGAGCGCGGCATCGAGGTCGTCGGTGTGGATCCCGCGCGGGCGTCCGTCGACGTGGCCCGCGCCAAACCGGGCGCCGACCGGGTGCGCTGGATCTGTGGCGATGCCACGGCCCTTCCGCCGCTGAGGGTCGACCTGGCCACGATGACGGCCAACGTCGCCCAGCAGATCGTCGACCCGAACGCCTGGCGGCAGACGCTCCAGGGCGCCTTCGAGGCACTCCGGCCGGGCGGGCGGCTGGTGTTCGAGACCCGGGATCCGGCCAGGCGGGCCTGGGAGACCTGGAATCGCGAGGTTTCCCACGGCGTCATGGAGATCCCGGGCGTCGGTGCCGTCGAGACCTGGCTGGAACTGACCGACGTCACCGGACCGCTCGTGACCTTCCGCGCGACGTACGTCTTCGCCGCGGACTGCCAGGTGCTGACCTCCGACTCCACCCTGAGGTTCCGTGAGCGGGAGGAAGTCGAGGCGGACCTGACCGGCCAGGGCTACACGGTGGAAGAAGTGCGCGACGCACCCGACCGTCCGGGGAAGGAGTTCGTCTTCGTCGCGCTCCGGCCGGCCCCCACGGGTACCGCGAACAGCCGGGCGTGAAACCGAAGTCTTCACGCCCACTGGACAGTTGAGGGCCGCTTCCACACTCTCGAAAGGCAGGGCACAGCCCGTCCGCACCACGGACCAGTCCCTCAACGGAAGGTGTCACCGGTGAAGTTCAGCTACGCCATGCTCCCGGACTACCCCCTCCAGGAGTCGCTCGCCTCAATCAAACTCGCCGACGAACTCGGCTTCCACGCCTGCTACGCCGCCGACGAGACCTGGCACAAGGACATGTGGCTGCTGTTCGCCGCGGCCGCGGGCCAGACCAGCCGGATCCGGCTGGGACCCAGCGTCTCCCCGGTCACGCTGCGAGAGCCCACCCTGATCGCCCAGGCACTGGCCACGCTCGACGAACTGTCCGGCGGGCGCGCGGAGGGCGTGCTGTCCAGCGGGAACTTCGGGCTCCTGGCGCAGTACGGGATCGACTGGGCCCGTACGCGGCCGCTGTCCCGGGTCAAGGAGGCGCTCCATGTGGTGCGCACCCTGCTCGACGAGGGAGCCATCTCCTACGACGGCGAGTTCTTCACCTACCAGGGGCTGTTCACCTTCGCCCGGCCGGTCCAGGAGCGGGTCCCGCTGAAACTGGGGGCGATGCGCGGCCCCAAGTCCTTCGAGGCGGCGGGAGAGTTGTCCGACGGCTGCCACCACGCGCTGAGCTACACCCGCGAGGCGTACGACTACGCCGTGCGGCACATCCAGGCCGGAGCAGAGCGGGCGGGCAAGGACTGGCGTTCGCTCGACATCGGTGCCTGGGTCGTCTTCGCCACGGGACCCGACTCCGCGGCCGCCAAGGACGCCGCCCGCAGCATGGTCGGCATCTACGCCTCCTCGATGCCCGAGGAACAGCTGCGCCGCAACGGAGTGGACGCCGGCGAACTCAAACCGGTCATCGACGCCATCGCCGCCGGTGACCTCGCCCGCGGCATCGAGCTGACCACCCCTGAGATCGCCGAACGCCTCTCCATCGCCGGCACCCCCGAGGAGTGCCGGGACAAGATCCAGCGGGAGATCGCTCCGAGCGGCGTCAACCACATGATCTGCGCCCTCACCGACCGCACCCTCGTCAAGGCCTTCACCGGCCGTGACCTCGCGGAGGTGGCCGATGTGAACACCCAGCTCCGCCTCATCCACGACACGGTCATGCCCGCCTTCAACTGACGTCCCGCGAAGGCGGGATCCGGAGCGCGTCGTGCCGGTCGACGCCTACGGCCGCTGCCCGCTCGCCGCGGGCGGCGCCGTCGTCCCCCGCACCTCGAGCGCCGGTGTCGCGAGGACGGTTTCCGACGGGCGGTCCGGGTCGGTGATGCGGTCGAGGAGGCGCTGGGCGGCGCGGCGGCCGACGTCGTGGCTGGCGTTGTCCACCGTCGTGAGCCACAGGTGCCGCAGGCGCGAGAGGTACGTGTTGTCGTAACCGACGAGGGACAGGTCGCGCGGTACCCGGAGACCGAGTTCCTCGGCGGCCGACAGGGCGCCCACACCGGCGATGTCGTTGAACGCGAAGACGGCCGTGGGGCGCCCGGCGGCGCCGAGGAGGCGGACGGTGGCCCGGTAGCCGCCTTCCTCGGTCAGGTCGCCCTGCTCCACGATCGCCGTGTCCGACAGCCCGTGCTCGCGCATGACCGCCTCGAAGCTTCGGCGGCGCAGCTCACCCACCACGCCCTGTCCGGCGATGTGGGCGATGCGCCGGTGGCCGAGGCCGATGAGGTGCTCGGTGGCCAGACGCGCGCCGTGCTCGTCGTCGCCCGCGACGATGTCCACATGTGGCAGAACGGGCTCGCGGGCGCCCGCGACCACGGTGGGGATCTGCCCAGCCGCGGTGCGCAGTGCCGCGGAGGGCGGGAGCGTACCGACGGCGATGAGGCCGTCGACCCGGAGGTCGGTGAACGTGTGGGTCAGGTCCTCGCCGAGGCGCCGGTTGAGGCGGCCGTCGGCGAGCAGCATGTGCAGACCACTGTCGTGGAGACGGGAGCCCAGGCCGTCGAGCAGTTCGACGAACCAGGGGTTGCGCATGTCGTTCAGCAGCACGCCCACCGTCCGGGTGCGGCGCTCGCTGAGGCTGCGCGCGGCGGCGTTCGGGCGGTAGCCGAGCTCCTCGACAGCGGCGAGGACCGCCTCGCGCTTCTCGGGGCGCACCTGGTCGGAGCCGCGCAGCACGAGGGAGACCAGGGACTTCGACACGCCGGCCCGTTCGGCGACATCGCGGATCGTCGGGGGTCTCATGTTGTGGACCGTTCCACAAGGTGAGAGGGGTTGTCAAAGGGCTTGACAGGTGCTGTTACTGAGCTCAGGGTGAGGTGGAAACGTTCTGGACCGGTCCAAAGAGGGGCAGTCATGGTGAGTACGCTCGGCGTCGGCGTCGTGGGGTTCGGCTGGATGGGACGGGTGCATACCCAGGCGTACGCGCGGGTCCTGCACCACTTCCCGCACCTGGCCGTGCGCCCTGAGCTGGTGACCGTCGCCGAGGAGGTGCCGGGCCGGGCCGAGGAGGCCGCCGCGCAGTTCGGCTTCACCACGACGGCCCGCGACTGGCGCGAGGTGGCCGCCGACCCCCGCGTCCAGGCGGTCAGCATCACCGCCCCGAACTTCCTGCACCGCGAGATCGGCGTCGCGATGGCCGAGGCGGGCAAGCACATCTGGATCGAGAAGCCGGTCGGCCTCACCGCCGAGGACGCCCGCGCGGTGGCCGACGCCGTGTCCAAGGCCGGGGTTCAGGGCACCGTCGGCTTCAACTACCGCAACGCGCCCGCCGTCGCCGCCGCCCGCGAGATCGTCGCCTCCGGTGAGATCGGTACCGTCACCCACGTCCGCATCCGCCTGTTCAGCGACTACGCGGCCCACCCCGAGTCCGCCCTGACCTGGCGGTACGAGCGGGAGCGCGGCGGCAGCGGAGTGCTGGGCGACCTGGCGTCGCACGGTGCGGACCTGGCGCGCTTCCTGCTGGGGGACATCACCGCGCTGACCGCCGACACCGCCGTCTTCATCCCCGAACGGGCCCGCCCCACCGGTGCCACCGCCGGCCACACCCGCGCCACGGGCGGCGAGCTGGGACCGGTCGAGAACGAGGACTACGTGGGCTGCCTGCTCCGCTTCGCCTCGGGCGCCCGCGGTGTCCTGGAGGCCTGCCGGGTCTCCGTCGGCGAGCAGAACAACTACGGCTTCGAGGTGCACGGCACCAAGGGCGCCGTCTTCTGGGACTTCCGCCGCATGGGCGAGCTCGGCATCAGCCGCGGCACCGCCTACCAGGACCAGGCCGTCACCACGCTCTACGTCGGCCCGGGCCACGGCGAGTACGCCGCCTTCCAGCCCGGCTCGGCGAACAGCATGGGCTACGACGACCTCAAGGTCATCGAGGCGCACAACTTCCTGCGCTCCATCGCCGAGGACACACCGCACGGCGCGACCCTGGAGGACGCCGTGCACAGTGCGACGGCCCTCGACGCGATGAGCCGGTCGGTCGAGTCGGGGGCCTGGGTGAAGCTCTGACCCGGGGACGCCTCAGCCCCGCACCAGCAACTGGAACTCGAACGAGTACCGCGAGGCCCGGTAGATGTGGGTGCCGAACTCGACGGCGCGGCCCGTGTCGTCGTACGCCGTGCGCTGCATGGTGAGGAGTGCGGCGCCCTCCGGCTCGCCCAGGGCCTCTGCCTCCTCGGGGGTGGCGCGGCGGGCGCCGACGGACTGGCGGGCGCTGTGCAGGGTGATGCCGGCGGCCCGCATCATCCGGTAGAGGCCGGTTGTCTCCAGCGTCGCCGTGTCGAGGGTCAGCAGCCCCTCGGGCACGTAGTTCGACAGGCGCGCCACCGGCTCGCCCTGGGCGCGGCGGAGCCGCTGCACATGGTGCACCGCGGTGCCGTCGGCGATGCCCAGGGCACCCGCGACCTCGGCGGAGGCAGGCACGACCTCGTTGCCGAGCACCCGGGTCGTGGGGTTCTGGCCGGCCGCCTCCAGATCGTCGTAGAGGCTGCTGAGCTCCAGCGGGCGCTTGACCTGGCTGTGGACCACCTGTGTGCCCACGCCCCGGCGGCGTACGAGGAGGCCCTTCTCCACGAGGGACTGGATGGCCTGGCGTACCGTCGGGCGGGACAGGCCGAGCCGCCCGGCGAGCTCGATCTCGTTGCCGAGCAGGCTGCCGGGGCCCAGCTCGCCGTGCTCGATCGCGGACTCCAGCTGCCGGGCGAGCTGGTAGTACAGCGGCACGGGGCTGTTGCGGTCGACGGCGAAGTCGAGCTTCGCGGGAGCGGTGCTGGTCACGGGATGAGCGTATCCGTCCGTCCGGATGACAGGAACCCTTGTCATCGTGTTGTCCTGACAAGGACGGCCGGTGCGGGGACGGCCACGCGTCCGTCCCCGCACCGGCCGCAGTCGAGCTCAGGAGTTGCTGGGGAAGCCCAGGTTGATGCCGCCGTCGGCCGGGTCGGGCCAGCGGGTCGTGATCACCTTGCCCTGCGTGTAGAAGGCGATGCCGTCATTGCCGTAGATGTGCAGGTCGCCGAAGAGCGAGTCCTTCCAGCCACCGAAGGAGTGGTAGCCCACGGGCACCGGAATCGGCACGTTGACACCCACCATGCCCGCCTGGACCTCCATCTGGAAGCGCCGGGCGGCGCCGCCGTCACGGGTGAAGATCGCGGTGCCGTTGCCCCAGCGGGAGCCGTTGATCAGCTTGATGGCGTCCTCGTACGTCTCGGCGCGCACCACGCACAGCACGGGACCGAAGATCTCGTCCTTGTACGCGTCGGCCGTCACCGGCACCCTGTCCAGGAGGGAGACGCCCAGGAAGAAGCCGTCCTCGTGGCCCTCCACGGTGTAGCCGGTGCCGTCCACGACGACCTCGGCGCCCTGCTCGGCGGCGCCCGCCACGTACGACGCCACCTTGTCGCGGTGCTCGCGGGTGATCAGCGGGCCCATCTCGGAGGCGGGGTCGTCGCCGGGGCCGATCCGCAGGTTCTTCGCCCGCTCGCTGATCTTGCCGACGAGCTCGTCGCCCGTGTCGCCGACCGCGACCACGACGGACACCGCCATGCAGCGCTCGCCCGCCGAACCGTAGGCGGCGTTGATCGCCTGGTCGGCGGCGAAGTCCAGGTCGGCGTCCGGCAGGACCAGCATGTGGTTCTTGGCGCCGCCCAGCGCCTGCACGCGCTTGTCGTGCTCGACGGCCTTGAGCTGGATGTACTTGGCGATCGGCGTCGAGCCCACGAAGGAGACCGCGGCGACGTCCGGGTGCTCCAGCAGGCGGTCCACCGCCACCTTGTCACCCTGGACGATGTTGAACACACCGTCCGGCAGACCGGCCTCGGACAGGAGCTCGGCCAGGCGGTACGAGGCCGACGGGTCCTTCTCGCTCGGCTTGAGGACGAAGGTGTTGCCGCAGGCGATCGCCAGCGGGAACATCCACATCGGCACCATGGCGGGGAAGTTGAACGGCGTGATGCCGGCGACCACACCGAGCGGCTGCCGGATCGAGGCGACGTCCACCCGGGTCGACACCTGCGTCGACAGCTCACCCTTCAGCTGGGTGCTGATCCCGCAGGCCAGCTCCACGATCTCCATGCCGCGCGCGACCTCGCCGAGCGCGTCGGAGTGGACCTTGCCGTGCTCGGCGCTGATCAGCGCGGCGACCTCGTCGCGGTGCGCGTCGAGCAGCTCACGGAACTTGAACAGGACCGCCGTGCGCTTGGCGAGCGAGGACTGGCCCCAGCTCTCGAAGGCGGCCTTCGCGGTCGCGACGGCGGCGTCGACCTCACCGACCGCGGCGAGCGCGAGCTGCTTCTCCTGGGCGCCGGTGGCCGGGTTGTAGACCGGGCTGAAACGCCCGGAGGTGCCCTCGACGGGCTTGCCGCCGATCCAGTGGTTGATGGTCTTCATGGTGCGAGGGGCCTTTCCTGAGGGCTTTCCTGAGAGGGAGGAGGGGGCGGCGGACGGCTCAGAGGTGGCGGCGGCGGCCCGCGACGTGGCGGTCGTACCGCTCGCGGGCGGCCACGGCGGCCTCGCGGGAGGCGACCTCGGCCACGGGCACGTCCCACCATGCCTCGGCCGGGGGAGCGGTGGGCGCCGGGTCGGTCTCGACGTACACACACGTCGGCCGGTCCGAGGCACGCGCCGCGGCGAGCGCGTCACGCAGTTCGCCGACGGTCTTGGCGCGGATCACGTCCATCCCGAGGCTGGCGGCGTTGGCGGCGAGGTCCACCGGCAGCGGCGCCCCGGTGAAGGTGCCGTCCGCGGCACGGTAGCGGTAGGCGGTGCCGAAGCGCTCGCCGCCGGTCTCCTCGGACAGGCCGCCGATGGAGGCGTACCCGTGGTTCTGGATCAGCAGCAGGTTGACCGGCAGGCCCTCCTGGACGGCGGTGACGATCTCCGTCGGCATCATCAGGTACGTGCCGTCGCCGACGAGCGACCACACCGGAGTACCGGGCGCGGCCTGCTGGACACCGATGCCCGCTGGGATCTCGTAGCCCATGCAGGAGTAGCCGTACTCCAGGTGGTACTGACGCGGGGAGCGGGCCCGCCACAGCTTGTGCAGGTCGCCGGGGAGCGAGCCGGCCGCGTTGATCACCACGTCGTCGTCGCCCACGACCGAGTCCAGGGCGCCCAGCACCTGCGTCTGGGTGGGCACGGCGTGCGCGTCGTCCGCGTTGTAGGCCGCGTCCACGACCTGCTCCCAGTGCTCCTTGCCGGCGCGGTACTCGGCCTCGTACGCCTCGGCGACACGGTGCCCGGAGAGCGCGTCCGTGAGCGCCTCCAGGCCCGTGCGTGCGTCCGCGACCAGGGTGCGGGCGGCCAGCTTGTGGGCGTCGAAGGCGGTGATGTTGAGGTTGACGAACCGGACGTCCGGGTTCTGGAACAGGGTGTTGGAGGCGGTGGTGAAGTCGGAGTACCGGGTTCCGACGCCGATGACCAGGTCCGCGGTGCGCGCGATGTCGTCGCAGACGGCGGTGCCGGTGTGGCCGATGCCGCCGAGGTCCGCCGGGTGGTCGTACCGCAGGGAGCCCTTGCCCGCCTGGGTGGAGGCGACCGGGATGCCGGTGGCCTCCGCGAACACCTTGAGCGCTTCCTCGGCCTCGCTGTGGTGAACGCCGCCACCGGCGACGATCAGCGGCCGCTCGGCGGCACGGATGGCGGTTGCGGCCTCGGCGAGTTCCAGCGGGTCCGGCGCGGGACGGCGCACGTGCCAGACGCGCTCGGCGAAGAACTCCACCGGCCAGTCGAAGGCCTCCGCCTGCACGTCCTGCGGCATGGCGAGGGTCACCGCGCCGGTCTCGGCCGGGTCGGTCAGCACCCGCATCGCGTTCAGCGCGGACGGGATCAGCATCTCCGGGCGCGTGATGCGGTCGAAGTAGCGGGAGACCGGGCGCAGGGTGTCGTTGACCGACACATCGGCCTCCACCGGATGCTCCAGCTGCTGGAGCAGCGGGTCGGCGGGGCGCGTCGCGAAGTAGTCGCCGGGCAGGAGCAGCACCGGCAGCCGGTTGACCGTGGCCAGGGCGGCGCCGGTGACCAGATTGGTGGCGCCGGGGCCGATGGACGTGGTGACCGCCTGCGCGGAGAGCCGGTTCAGCTGGCGGGCGTAGCCCACGGCGGCGTGCACCATGGCCTGTTCGTTGCGGCCCTGGTGGAACGGCATCGTGTCCTCGCCGGCCTCCAGCAGCGCCTGGCCGAGACCGGCGACGTTCCCGTGGCCGAAGATCCCCCAGGTACCGGCGATCAGCCGGTGCCGTACGCCGTCGCGCTCGGTGTACTGCGCGGACAGGAACTGCACCAGCGCCTGGGCGACGGTCAGGCTGACCCTCGACTGGTTCGACTGATTCGGCTGGCTCATCGGGACCTCACTGCTACGGGTTCTCTCGCGGGGGCCGCGGGAAGCTTCACTGGGCGGGGGCGGTGTAGAGGGGCAGGCGCGGGTCCACCGGCTGCTCGGGCCATGTGCCACGGATCCAGGCGTGGTCCGGGTGGTCGCAGATCAGCCAGGCGCGGTCGGGGTCGGGGCCCGCCATGACGTTGAGGTAGTACATGTGGTGGCCGGGCGCGGCCATGGAGGGGCCGTGCCAGCCGTCCGGGATGAGGACGACGTCGCCGTCGCGCACCTCGGCCAGCACGTCCGTGCCCGCGCCCTGGCCGGAAGGGGAGACCCGCTGGTAGCCGAGGCCGGGGATGCCCTCGTGGTCGGCGAACTCGAAGTAGTAGATCTCCTCCAGCTCCGACTCCTCGCCGGGCCGGTGCTCGTCGTGCTTGTGCGGCGGGAAGGACGACCAGTTTCCGCCAGGTGTGATCACCTCGACGGCGATGAGCTTGTCGCACTCGAAGACGCCTGCCGCGCCGAAGTTGTTGACCTGGCGCGAGCAGGTGCCGGTGCCCCGCAGCTCGACCGGGACGGAGGACGCGGGGCCGTAGCGGGCGGGCAGCCGGCGCTCGCAGCGGGCGCCGGTCAGGGCGAAGCGCCCGCCGTCGCGGGAGGCGATCGAGGCCTCCGCGTCGCGCGGCACGTACGCGAAGTCGCTGACTCCGCTGAAGACGCTCTCGCGTCCCTGCAGCCGGAATGTCTGGTCGTCGACGGCGACCGTGCAGGAGCCCGCGAGCGGCAGCACGATCCACTCGCTGTCGCCGCTGTCGAAGCTGTGCCGGCCGCCCGGCGGCAGTTCCAGCACCCGCAGGCTGGAGTAGCCCCAGCCGGCCGACTCGGGGGTGACGTTCACGGCGTAGGCGGCACCGGTGGCCTTGCCCGCCGGAAGGTGGTGGGTGGTCGTCATGATGTGATTCCTCGGCTCGTTCCAGGATGTACCTGGGTCTGGGGACGTACGCGGCTTCGGGACATACCAGGGTTTCCGGGACCTACCCGGAATCAGAGCAGTCCGACCGCGGTGTCCACCGCGGTCTCCACGCTGCCTTCCGCGGGGTACAGCAAGGACCGGCCGACGACCATGCCCTGCACGGTGGGCAGCCGCAGGGCCTTGCGCCACTTCTCGTACGCGCCCTCCTGGTTCCCACCGACCTCGCCGCCCAGCAGGACCACCGGCAGCGTGGACGTCTCCAGCGCCTGAGCCATGTCGTCGGGGTCCTCGGTGACGGGCAGTTTCAGCCAGGTGTACGCGGAGGTGCCGCCGAGGCCCGAGGCGATCGCGATGGACCGGGTGACGGCCTCGGCGCTCAGATCGTTGCGGACCGCGCCGTCCACGCGGCGGGATATGAACGGCTCGACGAACAGCGGCAGCCGGCGCGCCGCCATGTCGTCGATGGCCCGGGCGGTGGTCTGAAGGGTCCGCAGGGAGCCGGCGTCGTCGTAGTCGATGCGCACCAGCAGCTTCCCCGCGTCGAAGCGGAGCCGCTCGATGTCCTCGGCGCGGTGGCCGGTGAAGCGGTCGTCCATCTCGAAGGATGCGCCGGCCAGGCCCCCGCGGTTCATGGACCCCATGACCACCTTGTCGTCCAGGACGCCGAGGAGCAGCAGGTCCTCCAGGATGTCCGCGGTCGCTAGCACCCCGTCGACGCCCGGTCGCGACAGCGCGATGCACAGCCGCTCCAGCAGGTCGGCCCGGTTGGCCATGGCCAGGCGTTGGCCGCCCACACCGAGGGCACCGCGCGCCGGGTGGTCGGCGGCCACGATCATCAGACGGCCGCTGTCGCCGATCAGCGGGCGGCGGACGCGGCGGGCGGCGGCTTCGGCGATGGCCTCCGGATGCCGGGCGCGCACTGTGACGAGGTCGGGGATGCTGATGCTCAAGACTTCGCTCCGTTCAGGGTGTGGCGTCGGTCAGCCGCGCGCGAGGAGGTCGTCGACCTCGGACTCGGTGGGCATCGCGGAGGAGCAGGCGAGCCGGGAGGCGACGAGCGCCCCGGCCGCGTTGGCGTACCGCATGATCTTCTCCAGCTCCCAGCCGTTCAGCAGGCCGTGGCAGAGCGAACCGCCGAAGGCGTCCCCGGCACCGAGCCCGTTGACAACCTCCACGGGCACCGGCGGGACCTCCGCGGTGGTGCCGTCGCGGTGGACGGCCAGTACGCCCTTGGGGCCCTGCTTGACGACGGCCAGCTCCACTCCGGCGTCGAGCAGGGCCTGGGCGCAGGCCTTCGGCTCGCGGACGCCGGTGGCGATCTCGCACTCGTCGAGGTTGCCGACGGCCACGGTGGCGTGGGCGAGGGCCTCGGTGTAGTACGGGCGGGCCGAATCCGGGTCGTTCCAGAACATCGGGCGCCAGTCGAGGTCGAAGACGGTGATGCCCGACTTGTCGCGCGCCTTGAGAGCTGCGAGTGTGGCCGAACGGCTGGGCTCCTCGCTCAGGCCGGTGCCCGTGATCCAGAAGATGCGGGCCGTGCGGATGGCGGAGAGGTCCAGCTCGTCGGTGTTGATCTCCAGGTCCGGGGCCTTGGGCCGGCGGTAGAAGTACAGCGGGAAGTCGTCCGGAGGGAAGATCTCACAGAACGTGATCGGAGTCTGGTACGCGTCGACCGGGGTGACGAAGCGGTCGTCGACGCCGAACTCCCTTAGGGCGTCGTGGAGATACGAACCGAAGGGGTCGTTACCCGTACGGGTGATCACAGCGGTAGCGTGACCCAGGCGCGCGGCGGCAACGGCCACGTTGGCCGCCGACCCCCCCAGGAACTTGCCGAAGGATTCGACTTGCGGAAGTGGCACACCGGTCTGCAGTGGATAGAGATCGACCCCAATGCGGCCCATGGTGATGAGATCGAACGTTTCGGCGGACTCGGGCATGCGCGTCACTCCTCGTACGGGGATGCGGGCCGTGGAGGGCCCGTGGTGCGGGGGATGCGGGCACGCTGGCCCGGACGTACATCAGGTGTAGGTCCCCGGGCGAGCCCATGTCAAGCGTTTGTACTGACATTCGGACCTGCAACTGAAATGATGTCTTAACAAAGTATTGACAGCTGGGTGGGACAGGCGTTTGTATCCCGTCCCAACAACACCGCCGCTTCACCGGCACAATGACCCAGGCTCTCAATGCCCGGGCCCGCGGCGGGCCTCTCGCCCGACGCCGTCCCGTTCACTTTCCCCCCCCGGAAGCACAGTGAGGTGCAAGGAAAGATGGATCGTTTTCACGCCCGCTCCCGCCGAGTCGCGCCCTTCGTCGCCCTGGCAGCGGCGTCCGCGCTGCTCATAGCGGGCTGCTCCAGCGGCTCGGGCGGCAAGAAGTCCGAGGAGGGCGGCGACAACGCCTCCGCGGGCAAGGCGAGCACTCCCCGCATGACGGTCGCGCTGGTCACCCACCAGGCGCCCGGCGACACGTTCTGGGACATCGTCCGCAAGGGTGCCGAGGCGGCCGCGGCCAAGGACAACATCAAGCTGATCTACTCGGCGGACCCGAACGCGGGCAACCAGGCCAACCTGGTCCAGAACGCGATCGACCAGAAGGTCGACGGCATCGCGATCACCCTGGCCAAGCCGGACGCGATGAAGGACGCCGTGGCCAACGCGGAGAAGGCGGGCATCCCGGTCGTCGGCCTGAACTCGGGCCTCAGCGACTGGAAGTCGCTGAACCTGCTGGAGTTCTTCGGGCAGGACGAGACGGTGGCGGGCGAGGCGCTGGGCAAGAAGCTCAACGAGGAAGGCGCCAAGAACGCCGTCTGCGTCATCCAGGAGCAGGGCAACGTCGGCCTGGAGCAGCGCTGCGCGGGCGTGAAGAAGACGTTCGAGGGCAAGACGGAGAACCTCAACGTCAACGGCACCGACATGCCGTCGGTGAAGTCGACGATCAACGCGAAGCTCAAGCAGGACTCCTCCATCGACTACGTCGTCGCACTCGGCGCCCCGTTCGCACTGACCGCGGCGCAGTCGGTCGGTGAGGCGGGCAGCAAGGCGAAGGTCGCCACCTTCGACCTCAACAAGGAACTGACCGGCGCGATCAAGGACGGCGACATCGCGTTCGCGGTCGACCAGCAGCCCTACCTGCAGGGTTACCTGTCGATCGACTCGCTGTGGCTGTACAAGAACAACGGCAACTACATGGGCGGCGGCGAGGCCCCGGTGCTGACCGGTCCGGCTTTCGTGGACAAGTCCAACGTCGAGGCGGTCGCCAAGTTCGCCGCGAAGGGCACTCGGTGATGAGCATGACTCAACAGGCTGCGCCGGCGGTGGAGACACCGCCGGCCTCCGGCCCCAAACAGAGCGACGGGCGAACCGCGCAGCGCCCCCTGGCGCTGAAGCTGCTCGCCCGCCCCGAAGTGGGCGTCTTCCTCGGCGCGGTCGCGGTGTACGTCTTCTTCCTGGCCGCGGCACCGCCGGTGCGCGAGGCCAGCGCGATGGCCAACATCCTCTACCAGTCGTCGACGATCGGGCTCATGGCCCTGCCCGTGGCCCTGCTGATGATCGGCGGCGAGTTCGACCTCTCCGCCGGTGTCGCGGTGATCACCTCGGCGCTGACCGCGAGCATGGTCAGCTACCAGCTCAGCATGAACGTCTGGGTCGGTGTCATCTCCGCCCTGGTGGTCTCCCTGGCGGTCGGGGCGTTCAACGGGTGGATGCTGGTCAAGACCGGCCTGCCGAGCTTCCTGGTCACCCTGGGAACGTTCCTGATCCTGCAGGGCGTCAACCTGGCGGTCACGAAGCTGGTCACCGGGAACGTGGCCACCGACAACATCAGCGACATGGACGGCTTCGCCCAGGCGAAGGCGATCTTCGCCTCGACGTTCCAGGTCGGCGGCGTCACCGTCAAGATAACCGTCGTGTACTGGCTGGTGTTCGCGGCGTTGGCCACCTGGGTGCTGCTGCGTACCAAGTACGGCAACTGGATCTTCGCGGTGGGTGGCAACCAGGACAGCGCCCGCGCGGTGGGTGTGCCGGTCACGTTCACGAAGATCTCGCTGTTCATGCTGGTCGGGCTCGGCGCCTGGTTCGTGGGCATGCACAACCTGTTCTCCTTCAGCACCGTGCAGTCCGGTGAGGGCGTCGGGCAGGAGCTGATCTACATCGCCGCCGCGGTCATCGGTGGCTGTCTGCTGACCGGCGGCTACGGCTCGGCGATCGGTCCGGTCTTCGGCGCGTTCATGTTCGGCATGGTCAACCAGGGCATCGTCTACGCCGGCTGGAACCCCGACTGGTTCAAGGCCTTCCTCGGCGTGATGCTGCTCGGCGCCACCCTGATCAATCTGTGGGTCCGACGCACGGCGACCCGGAGGTGAAGTGACCCATGGCTACCAACGAATCCCAGGCCGCGGGAGCCGTCCTGAAGGACACCCCGCCCACGGACGGCACCCCCACCGTGGAACTGCGCCGTGCGGGCAAGGCGTACGGCAACATCCGCGCCCTGCACGGCGTCGACCTCCAGGTGCACCCCGGCAAGGTCACGTGCGTGCTGGGCGACAACGGCGCCGGCAAGTCCACCCTCATCAAGATCATCTCCGGGCTGCACCGGCACACCGAGGGCGAGTTCCTCGTCGACGGCGAACCGGTGCACTTCTCCACCCCGCGTGAAGCACTCGACCGCGGTATCGCCACCGTGTACCAGGACCTGGCGACCGTGCCGCTGATGCCGGTGTGGCGCAACTTCTTCCTCGGCTCGGAGATGACCAAGGGCGCCTGGCCCCTCCGCCGCCTCGACATCGAGAAGATGAAGAAGACCGCGGACGAAGAGCTGCGCAACATGGGCATCGTCCTCGACGACCTGGAGCAGCCGATCGGCACGCTGTCGGGTGGTCAGCGTCAGTGTGTGGCGATCGCCCGGGCCGTCTACTTCGGCGCCCGCGTGCTGATCCTGGACGAGCCGACCGCCGCCCTCGGTGTGAAGCAGTCGGGTGTGGTGCTCAAGTACATCGCCGCCGCCCGCGACCGCGGCCTGGGCGTCATCTTCATCACCCACAACCCGCACCACGCCTACATGGTCGGCGACCACTTCAGCGTGCTGCGCCTGGGCACCATGGAGCTCAGCGCCCCGCGCAGTGAGATCAGCCTCGAAGAGCTCACCAACCACATGGCGGGTGGTGCCGAACTCGCCGCGCTCAAGCACGAGTTGGCCCAGGTCAGCGGTGTCGACGTCGAGGAGCTCCCCGAGGAGGAGGACCTCACGGCATCCGTGGCGGCAACTTCGGAAGGAAAGTCCTGACATGACCTCTGCCCTGGACCGCATCCGGGTCGGCTCGGCCCCTGACTCCTGGGGCGTCTGGTTCCCCGACGACCCGCAGCAGGTGCCCTGGGAACGGTTCCTGGACGAGGTCGCCGAGGCCGGCTACTCCTGGATCGAGCTCGGACCGTACGGCTATCTGCCGACCGACCCGGCCCGGCTCACCGACGAGGTCACCAAGCGCGACCTCAAGGTGTCGGCCGGCACGGTCTTCACCTCGCTGCACCGCGGCCCGTCCGTCTGGGACGCCACCTGGGAGCACGTCGGCCAGGTCGCCGCGCTCACCCAGGCCATGGGCGCGAAGCACCTGGTGGTCATCCCGTCGTTCTGGCGGGACGACAAGTCCGCCGAGATCATCGAGCCGGCCGAACTCACCACCGAGCAGTGGGGCCACCTCAGCAAGGGCATGGAGCGGCTCGGGCGCGAGGTCAAGGAGACGTACGGGCTCGACATCGTGGTGCACCCGCACGCGGACACGCACATCGACACCGAGGAGCACGTCGAGCGCTTCCTCGACTCGACGGACTCCGGGCTCGTCAACCTCTGCCTGGACACCGGGCACTACGCCTATTGCGGCGGCGACAGCGTCAAGCTGATCGAGACGTACGGCGAGCGCATCGGCTATCTGCACCTCAAGCAGGTCGACCCGGAGATCCTGGCCGACGTGGTGCAGAACGGTGTTCCGTTCGGCCCCGCGGTCCAGCGCGGTGTGATGTGCGAACCCCCGGCGGGCGTACCGGAGTTGGAGCCAGTACTGACCGCGGCCCAGGGGCTGGGCGTGGACCTGTTCGCGATCGTCGAGCAGGACATGTACCCCTGCGAGCCGGACAAGCCGCTGCCCATCGCGGTCCGCACCCGCAAGTTCCTCCGCTCCTGCGGCGCCTGACCCACTCGAAGGGACCACCACCCACCATGACTCAGCGTGGAACGCTCGGCGTCGCCGTCATCGGCACCGGCCGGATGGGGGCCGATCACGTACGTCGCATCGACGAGGTGATCAGCGGGGCGCGCGTGTCCGCCGTCGTGGACATCGACGCCGAGCGGGCCAAGCGACTCGCCGAGGGCATCGACGGCTGTACCGCGTACACCGACCCGGTCGCCGCCATGGCCGCGGAGGACGTCGACGCCGTGCTCATCGCCTCACCGGGGCCCGCTCACGAGGCGGCCCTGCTGACGGCGTTCGAGCACGACCTGCCGGTGCTGTGCGAGAAGCCGCTCACCCCCGACGCGGCCTCCGCGCTGCGGGTGATGGAGGCCGAGCAGAAGCTGGGCCACCGCCTGGTCCAGGTGGGCTTCATGCGGCGCTACGACGCCGAGTACATGAAGCTCAAGGCGTTGCTCGACAGCGGGCAGCTCGGCCGGCCGCTGATGCTCCACAACCGGCACCGCAACGCCGCCAGCCCGCCCGGCTTCACCACCGCGATGCTCATCAACGACTCCGTGGTGCACGAGATGGACGTGACCCGCTGGCTCCTCGACCAGGAGATCACGGCGGTCACCGTCCTGCGCCCGACGCCCTCCGAGAACGCGCCCGAGAGCGTGTCGGACCCGCAGCTCGTCCTCTTCGAGACCGACGGCGGCGCGATCGTCGACGTCGAGATCAACGTCAACTGCGGCTTCGGCTACCAGGTGAAGGCCGAAGCGGTCTGCGAGCGCGGCACCGCCCGTATCGGCGAGGAGCAGTCGCTCGTCACCGACATGGCCGGCCGCTGGGGCGGCACCATCGCCCAGGACTTCGTGGAGCGGTTCGCCGCTGCCTATGACCGCCAGGTCCAGGCCTGGGTGGACGCCACCCGGCGCGGCGAGGTCACCGGGCCCAGCGTGTGGGACGGCTACGCCACGGCGGCGGTCTGCGAGGCGGGCGTCCGCGCCCAGTCCGAGGGCGGCCGGGTCGAGGTCGAGCTGATCGAGCGGCCCGCCTTCTACCGCTAGGCGCTCCGCTGGATGCGCGGTGATGAATCTGCGGGCCGGTGGGGGCTGGTCGCGCAGTTCCCCGCGCCCCTACGGGCGGGTACTGCACGGGGCTTCAGCCAAGTCCGCCTGGAAGATCCGTGGTGCCCCAGGAGGCCGTCAGCGCGTCTGCGCGGCCTCCTGGGGCACATCCCTGTTCCGGGGCGCCTCGTTGCCGGAGGAGCGGAACGCCCACTCCATCCGCGGCTCGACCACGCACCGGAACACCGCCCGCACCGGCGGCGAGCACAGCAGCGTGATCCCGCCGACCGCCAGCGCCGTCACCGCGATCTCACCGAGTGGGGTACGCACCCAGGCGGGGGCGTACCACTCCCAGAAGCGGGACGACTTGATGACGAAGCCGTGCAGCAGGTAGCCGTACATCGTCCCCGCACCCAGCGCCGTGAACCACGTCCGCCGCTTCGGCACCCACGCCAGGAAGCACGCCGTCAGCAACAGCGCCAGACAGAACAGCGCCGGTGTGCTGACCAGCCCCGCCCAGCGCGACACGCCCTGACCCGTGACGGCACCCCGGTGGTAGAACCAGGACGCGCTGAACCAGGGCGCCACCCCGTATGCCGTCACCAGCGCGCCCACCCCCACGGGCAGCGCCCACAGCCGGACCCGCCGGGTGCGCAGCCGCTCGAAATGCTCGGCCCGTAGCGTCAGCCCGAGCACGAAGAACGGCAGGAACTGCAGGGTCCGCTGGATCGAGATGTCACCGCCGAGGTCCGGTGACACCGAGGCCAGCACCGCGAGACCGAGCGCGACCGGCAGCGGATACCGCAGCGCCAGCCAGACCGGAGTGGTGATCCGCCAGATGAACAGCGCCATCAGGAACCACATCACGTACCAGGGATCCAGCAGGCTCAGCGGATACCCCCAGTCGTTCTGCGCCCAGCGGTAGAAGAGCGTGTACGCCGTCTCGAAGACGACATACGGCAGAACGACCCCCGTCAGCAGCCGCCGCAGCCGGCCCGGGGCCATGTCGAAGCTCCGCGAGAAGTACCCGGAGATCAGCGCGAACGCGGGCATGTGGAAGGCGTAGACGGTCAGATACAGGGCTGTGGCCGCCCGGCTGCCGTGGGTCAGCGGCTCCCAGGCGTGCCCGCACGCCACCAGCACGATGGTCAGGTACTTCGCGTTGTCGAAGTACGGGTCCCTGGACGAGGGTCCCCGGGCGGGCGGCGTTTTTCGGACAGGGGGCACGGTCAGGGTCGCCGGGTACTGCGTCACGTTTCCGGACATCCTCCGCATCTCGACGAACGGATCCCGACCGCCTGCCCCGTCCCGCGGGTCTCATTCCTCCCCGTTTCAGCCCCGGTGGAACCGGCGGTGCAGGGCATGCACCTCCTCGTCCAGCCCGGGCACCGGGCCCTCGACGGCCACACCGGGAGCGACCTCGGTGACCGGCAGGGTCCGTACCGGCGGCGCCGGCACCCCCAACTCGGCCAGCCAGGAGGAGAGTTGCTCGGAGGAGGCGACGTACACGATACGTCCGAGGCCCACCCACGCGTGGGCGGCCGCGCACATCGGGCAGTGCTCGCCCGACGTGTACACGGTCGCCGCGGCCCGCTCCTCGGGGGTGAGGTGCGCCGCCGACCAGCGGGCCAGCTCGAACTCCGGGTGCCGGGTGCGGTCGCCGGACGCCACCCGGTTGTGGTCCTCCGCCAGCACGGTCCCGTCGGCGCCCACGAGCACCGAGCCGAAGGGCTCGTCACCGGCCTGAAGGGCCTCGGCCGCCAGCTCCACGCACCGCCGCAAGTACCGCAGCTCGGAGTCGTCCACCATCTCGTACGCCCCTTCACATGACGCCGTCCACGCGGCTCGGACGACGTCCGGCCACACCGCGATCCTCGTCACGCAGCCTACGTGAGCTGCCCTCCTCGGCGTGGGCCCGTCCCGCACCACGGCCACCCGTGGTGAACTGCTGGTCACGGCGAGGTCCCGGTGGTCCACGCCGGTGCGGAGCCACGGGTGGCGGAGGGCTGGGAATGCGCGAGTGGATCTGGGAGTACGAGGGCTACGACCCGGCGCAGGAGCGGCTGCGCGAGTCGCTGTGCACCCTCGGCAACGGCTACTTCGCGACCCGCGGAGCCGCCCCCGAGTGCACCGCCGACGCCGTGCACTACCCGGGCACGTACGCGGCGGGCTGCTACAACCGGCTCACCTCACAGGTCGCGGGGCGCCGCGTCGAGAACGAGGACATGGTCAACCTGCCCAACTGGCTTCCCCTGCGCTTCCGCATCGCCTCCGGCGACTGGCTCTCCCCGGACACCCACAAGGTCCTCGACCACCACCTGAGCCTGCACCTGAGAGAGGGAACCCTGGAGCGCACCGTGCGCTACGAGAACCCTGACGGCCGGTGCCTGGCCGTGCGGCAGCTCCGGCTGGTCCACATGGGGGACCCTCATCTCGCCCTGCTGCGCACCGAGTTGACCCCCCAGGGATGGTCGGGGGAGATCGAGGTGGAGTCCGCGCTCGACGGGACGGTCACCAACTCCGGGGTCGAGCGGTACCGCGAGCTGTCCTCCCGGCACCTCACACACGTCCACACCGGCACCTCGGCGCGCGGACCGGTCTGGCTGCGCTGCCGCACCAGGACCTCCGACATCCGCATCGGCCTCGCCGCACGGACCGTGGTGGACGCCCCGGCCGAGGCCGGCACCGTCAGGGACAACGGGCGGATCGCCCGGGTGTTCCGGATGGCCGTCACCGACGGCCACACGGTGACCGTCGACAAGACCGTCGCCCTGCACACCTCCCGCGACCCGGCGATCAGCGATCCGCTGTACGCCGCCGTCGACCGTGTGCGGCGCTCCGGTGACGTCGACGCCCTGCTGGCCTCCCACCGCACGGCCTGGCAGCAGTTGTGGCGCAACGCCGAGGCGGACGTGCCCGGCGGCGCGGGCGCGGTACTGCGCCTGCACCTCTTCCACGTGCTCCAGACCCTGTCCCCGCACACCGCCGAACTCGACGTGGGCGTGCCCGCACGGGGCCTGCACGGCGAGGCGTACCGCGGGCACGTCTTCTGGGACGAACTGTTCGTGCTGCCGTACCTGAACCTGCACTTCCCCGAGGTGTCCCGGGCCCTGCTGACCTACCGTCACCGGCGTCTGGAGCGCGCCTGCTTCGCCGCCGCCGACGCCGGGCACCGCGGTGCGATGTACCCCTGGCAGAGCGGCAGCGACGGCCGCGAGGAGACCCAGTGGCTGCACCTCAACCCGCGCTCGGGGCGCTGGCTGCCCGACCACTCCCGGCTGGAACACCATGTGGGCTCGGCCATCGCGTACAACGTGTGGCGGTACTGCGAGGCGACCGGCGACACGGAGTTCCTGCACACCAAGGGCGCCGAGACGGTCATCCAGATCGCCCGCTTCTGGGCCGACTTCGCCGCGTACGACGAGACGCTGGGCCGCTACCGCATCCGCGGGGTCGTCGGCCCCGACGAGTACCACGAGGCCTACCCCGGCGCGGCCGGCCCGGGCCTCGATGACAACGCGTACACCAACGTCACGGCCGCCTGGGTCCTCGCCCGAGCCCTCGACGTGACGCGGGCCCTGCCCACGACGCGCCGCCGTGACCTGTTCGAGCGCATCGGCCTGGACCGCGCCGAAACCGACGTCTGGGAGGAGGTCTCCCGCAAGCTGTACGTCCCCTTCCACGCGGGCGTCATCAGCCAGTTCGCGGGCTACGAGGACCTCGCGGAGCTCGACTGGGAGGGGTACCGGAAACGCTACGGTGACATCCGGCGCCTCGACCGGATCCTGGAGGCGGAGGACGACTCCGTCAACCGCTACCAGGCATCCAAGCAGGCCGACGTCCTGATGCTCGGCTACCTCTTCCCGCCCGCCGAACTCAAGTCCCTGTTCGAGCAGTTGGGGTACGAACTGGACGACGGGACCTGGCGGCGCACCGTCGATCACTACCTGGCCCGCACCAGCCACGGGTCGACTCTCAGCAGCCTGGTCCACGGCTGGGTACTGGCGCGGGCCCGGGGCGCACGGGCCTGGGCGTTCGTGCAGGAGGCGCTGGCCGGCGACATCGCCGACCTGCACGGCGGGACCACCGGCGAGGGCATCCACCTGGGCGCCATGGCCGGCACCCTCGACCTCGTCCAGCGGGGTCTGACCGGCCTGGAGGCCCGCGACGGCAGCCTCTGCTTCGACCCCGTACCGCTGCCGGAGCTGTCGGATCTGTCGGAGTACGGCTTCTCGATCCGCTACCGCGGCCACTGGGGAGTGCGACTGCACCTGCGACAGGGGGAGTTGCACATCACCGTGCCCTACTCCGACGAGGCCCCGATCACCGTGGCCGTCTCGGGCCGTGCGGTGTCCGTGGCCCCGGGGGAGTCGTGTGCGCTCCCTCTGCCCGGCTGACGTGGCCGCAGCCCGGGGGTTCGAGGGTCCGCGTGAGAGGCGAGTGAATGCCATTGCCTGCCGGGGCTGCGGGTGATGGAGTGGGCATATGCGTCACGCCGGGGTGTTGGCCCTCTTCGACCGGGACATGCGGGAAGGGGCGCGCCCCGACGCGCCCGGTGCGCGGATCGAGCGCGCGGACGGGGTGGTACGGCAGGTCGGTGCCGAGCACGGCTGGAACGGTGTGCTCTGGTCGGACCTGGACGAGACGACCGCCGACGAGGCGATCGCCGCTCAGGTGCGGTACTTCGCCGGGCTCGGCCGCGAGTTCGAATGGAAGCTGTACGGGCACGATCTCCCGGTCGACCTGGGCAGAAGGCTCCGTGCCGCCGGGTTCACGCCCGAGCCCGAGGAGACCTTGATGATCGCCGAGTTCGGGCAGATGAACCTCGACGTCGAGGTGCCGGAGGGCGTACGGCTCCTCCCGGTGACCGACGCGGTGGGCGTCGACATGGTGGCGGACGTCCACGCGCAGGCATTCGGCCGGGACAGCTCGCGTATGCGCAGGCAACTGCGCGCCCAGCTCGCCGCCGCTCCCGACACCGTTGTCGCGGTCGTGGCCCTCGCCGGTGACATCCCGATCAGCGCCGCGCGCATGGAGATGCTGCCCGGCACCCGCTTCGCCGGCCTGTGGGGCGGCGGCACCGTGGAGGGCTGGCGCGGCCGCGGCATCTACCGCGCCCTCGTGGCCCACCGCGCCCGCGTCGCCGCCGAGCACGGCTACCGCTATCTCCAGGTGGACGCCACCAGCCAGAGCCGCCCCATCCTGGAACGCCTGGGATTCGAACCACTGACCACGACCACGCCGTACGTGTCACCGACCGTGCCCGCGGAGGCGTGAGGGCGGCCCGCAGCCGCCCTCACCACCATGGGCCGCCTGCCTGATCACCAAGGAGGACGCCTTCGGCTTCCTCTCAACGGCGTGCCCGTATCCGGTCGAGCGCCGAGACGCCCAGTGCAGCCAGCCCGATCTGGATGAGCCACTCGATCCAGTCGGGACCGCTGGTGTTCGCCACGCCGACCGCGGCGGCGATCGCGGACCCGATGAGCGCCGCGACGATACCGACGAGGATCGTCAGCAGGATGCCGATGCGCTGACGTCCCGGGACGACGAGCCGTCCCAGTGTGCCGATGATGATGCCGATAACAATGGCACTGATGATGCCGGAGATCTCCATCTCCACCCCATTTCGTCGGGATACCCCGTACTTATGGGTGTTCCCGCAGGACGCGGGTGCAGTCCGGTCAGTCCGATCCACTTCCCTCTTCGCGGTGGCACCACGTCCGCAGGGCGACATTGCGGTCCTTGTGCCTGCGTCGGACGGGTTCGTCGTCCGTGAGCTCGAAACCGGTCGACCTCGCTACGGCCTCGCTCGCCGCGTTCTCCGCCTCGATGCACAGGACCACGCGACGCGGGCGCAGATGCCGGGTGGCGTACTCGGTGACGAGGCGGACCGCCTTGGTGGCCAGGCCCCGGCCGCGATGGGCGGGCCCGACGCCGTAGGCCAGTTCGGCGTCCCGGGGGTCGGTGGCGCTGCGGAACAACAGGACCTCGCCCAGGGGAAGCCTGCCGTCCGTGGTGATGGCCAGGTGTACGCCCCGTCCGTCGATCCGTTTCCGGCAGGCGGCGGCGAGGTACGCGCGGGCCGCCGCCGTGCCGAAGGGGGAGGGTGCCGGAGTCCATCGGGCGATCTCGGGGTCGTCGTACAGGGCGACGAGGGCCGGCAGGTCGTCGTCACTCCACTCGCGCAGACGCAGGCCGAAGCCGTGCAGCCGGAGGGGCGACGGGAGGGGCAGAGGTTCCTGGGCGTCCATGAGGTGATCCCCTCCGGGGTGCGGGTGAGCGGCCAGAGGCGTCAGTGGGGGCATGGTGGGACCGCTGTGTCGGGGGCACGTAAAGGCTCTGCTTCCCCGTGCGCCGTACCGCCTCACGGATCGCTGTCGCCGGATCACCCTGACGCCCGGCTCGGCTCGCCCTCGATTGACATGCAGGTAATTGCCTGCATAACGTTGGGTGTGCGATCAGAGAGTGGCTCCCGTATGGACCTGGTGTTCAAGGCGCTGGCCGACCCGACAAGGCGGCGGCTCCTCGACCGGCTGCACGAGCACAACGGTCAGACGCTGGGTGAGCTGTGCGAGCGCATCGACATGGCGCGCCAGTCGGTGACGCAACATCTGGTCGTCCTGGAGGCCGCCAACCTCGTCAGCACCGTGCGGCGGGGACGGGAAAAGCTGCATTACCTCAATCCGGTCCCGCTCCATGAGATCCAGGAGCGGTGGATCGACAAGTTCGAGCGCCCGCGACTGCGCGCGCTCGGCGCCGTGAAGCGACGAGCGGAGGAAGTCATGACCGACAAGCCGACATTCGTGTACGTCATCTACATCGAGAGCACGCCCGAGAAGGTCTGGGACGCGCTCACCGACGCCGACCTGACGGCCGCGTACTGGGGGCACAGCAACGTCTCCGACTGGAAGCCGGGTTCACGCTGGGAGCACGTCCGCACCGACGGCTCCGGCACTGCCGACGTGGTCGGCCGCGTCGTGGAGAGCGAGCGCCCGACCCGCCTGGTCACCACCTGGGTCGCTCCGGACGAGGAGGGGCAGGAGGACAAGTACTCCCGGGTCACCTTCGACATCCAGCGGCACGCCGAGATCGTCCGCCTCACGGTGACCCACGAGGACCTCCCGGACGAGGGTGCGCGCGCCGACGTGGCGTCCGGCTGGCCGGCGGTGCTGTCCAATCTCAAGTCGCTGCTGGAGACCGGCAGCACGCTTCCGCAGCAGCCGTGGCTGGTGCCGAGCCGTTGACCGGCACCTTCTTCCAGTGGTGGCAGCGGTGACCGTCACGGCGGCGGCCGGCCCGCCGAGGCGGACCGGCCATCGGTTTCCCTCGCGGGCGTTTCTGTCACATCGGAGCCGAGCTCCTTGATGTGGCCCTGGCCGCCGTGGCCGCGCACAGCATCCCCAGCACCACGGCCAGACCGCCGATGACGACGTTGTTGATGATGACGCCGGCGTCCGGGCCCGTACCGACGATCCACGGTGAGATGATCAACCAGACACCGATGGCGGAGGTGGCCCAGCTCAGGCCGTACATCCTCTGCGGTGCGGCGGTAAAACCCAGGGCCAGCAGGCCGATGGCGACGCCGATGATCAGGTTGTGCGGGGCCAGAGCAGGCTGGCTGGTCGTGAAGTGCAGTATCCACGGGGATGCGGCGCAGTACAGACCGAGTAGGAACACTGGTCCGTCCATGAACACAACATCGCGACCGCCGAGCACGCGGGCGTACCTCTCCCGCATTTCGGTCACGTCGGGATGGCCGGCTATGTCACCCCTGTGTGAGACGTTGGCCATGACTCGTCTCCTTCGCTCTCAGCGGGACTGACCGCGTCTGATGAGGTGTGCGGTAAGCACCACGTACCCTCATTCTGCGCTTATTTCATCCTTATGTGTAGTGGTGGGTGAGTTTAGTGAGATGGAGGAGTGGTCGGAGTGCCTACACGTGGGAATGTGTGTTCTATTAATCGGAAGGGTGCGTGGGAGAGCTGAGCGAGGAGAAGCTTCTGGCAGGCATTCCCGAGACGTGGTGGTCGACCCCGTATGCGGGTGCCCGCTTCCCCGGAGCGCGGTCCGTCAAGGAGAATCCCGGCCTCGTCGCCGGCGCCAACTGTCAGCTCTTCGCGTACGAGGTGCTCCGGCTGTACGGGATCGACGTTCCGGCCTGGCGGTCAAGCGAGTTGTGGGACGACACCGGGCGCACCGTCCGCGTGTCCGAGGCGGAACCCCTGGACCTGGCCCTCTTCAACGCCACCGAGAACGCCTGGGGTGCCCATGTCGGCGTGGTCGTGGGGGAGCGGCGGGTGCTCCACCTCAGCGCCGAGGTGGGACATCCGGCGGTGTGGAGCATGGCCGACTTCGCCGCACGTGACCGCTACCGGAACCTCATCGGCTTCAAACGCGCAAGGCGCGGGTGACGCGGCGTCGGATGTGCGAGGGTGCCCCTCGGCGGCCAGGCACTCGGCCAACCGGCGGTTCGTCGCCCGCCACCTTTCGATGGTCCGCGATACGAGACCGGTCGGCTTTTCCTTGACCATCCGGACCGGCGGCTGCCACGATCCAGGACATGATGATGCGACTGGACCTCACGCGGCGACGCCATGTCGACCTCGCGCGTGTCTCCAGTGCCTCCTGTTGCCCTGCGGCCTGAGCGGACCGAAGCTCCTCCCGATTCCGCCGCGCCCGCCACGCGTCGTACGCCCTTTGTGCCGTGCGGCGGCACCCGATTCGCCGCAGCCGTGCGGCCCGGACGGCCTCGGCTCACGCGGCGCATTCCATCAATCCACCGTCTGAACCGCCGACTGCGGCGGGGCCAAGTCAGCCGTACACCACCGAAGTTCGGCCTCAACGGGTTCCTCATCACCCCCGCCCCCAAGGCTGCGGCTCGCAAGACGATCCGTCAGATCGCGGCCCAGGCCGACCGCGAAGGCAACGACGGCTTCGCCCACTCCCAGGCCGAGTTCGTCACCGCCCACGCCTGACCGCACCCGCCCGCCCGGCATCCCCGTACGCCCCGGGCCACCCACGCTCCGCTCGTGCACCTCATGGGCGGAGGCTCGCCCACTTCACGAAATGAGGGACCATGGCCACCGTCCTGTCCGTCTCCGGCAGCCCTTCCGTCTCCTCCCGTACGGCGAAACTGCTCCGCCACCTCGACACCCGGCTGGTCGCACAAGGGCACGACGTGATCCCCCTGGATGTCCGCACGATCCCCGCCGAGGCCTTGCTGGGGGCCGACTTCAGGCATCCCGCCATCGTCGAGGCCACGGAGCTCTTGGAGCGCGCCGACGGCGTCGTCATCGCCACCCCCGTCTACAAGGCATCCTACTCCGGCGTCCTCAAGGCGCTCCTCGACCTCCTCCCGCAGTTCGCCCTCACCGGCAAGACCGTGCTGCCGCTGGCCACCGGCGGCACCACCGCCCACGTGCTGGCCATCGACTACGCGCTCCGCCCGGTGCTCAACTCCATGGGCGCCGCGCACATCGTCCAGGGCTGGTTCACCCTCGACAAGCACATCACCACGGACGACGACGGCTCCCTCGCCATCGCCCCGGCCGCGACCGAGGCGCTCACCCAGGTCGTCGACCAGTTCTCCGCCGCGCTGGGTCGCGCCCCGCTCCTGGCGGCGGCGAGCTGACACCGTGTCCGCCCCGAGCAGTCACCGACGACGTCGAGGCCCTGCACGCCGCCGTCCCCGACACGGCCTGCTCTGAGCGCCCTGTTTCGCCAACCCCGTTGCGCCAGCCCTGTTTCGAGAGCCCTCAAGCCCCCACCCTCCCCACGGACCACCCGATCGGAGACCCCGGTGACGCTCACCTTCCACTGGTTCCTGCCCACCAACGGCGACAGCCGCCACGTCGTCGGCGGAGGCCACGGCACCCCGGCCACCGCCTCCGGCCGGGACCGGCCGCCCACGGTCGCGTATCTGAGCCAGATCGCCCGAGCCGCCGAGGACCTCGGTTTCGTCGGCGCGCTGACCCCCACCGGGGCCTGGTGCGAGGACGCGTGGCTGACCACCGCGATGGTCAGCCAGAACTCCGAGCGGCTGAAGTTCCTGGTCGCGTTCCGGCCCGGCTTCGTCTCGCCGACGCTTGCCGCGCAGATGGCCTCCACCTTCCAGCGGCACTCCGGCGGACGGCTCCTGCTCAACGTGGTCACCGGCGGCGAGAGTCACGAGCAGCGCGCGTACGGCGACTTCCTCGACAAGGACGCCCGCTACCGCCGTACCGGCGAATTCCTGCAGATCGTACGGGGGTTGTGGGAGGGCAAGACCGTCGACCTGGCCGGCGAGCACCTCCAGGTCGAGGACGCCACACTGGCCCGCCTGCCGGACCCCGTGCCCGAGGTGTACTTCGGGGGCTCCTCACCCGTCGCCGGCGAGGTCGCCGCCCGGCACGTCGACGTCTACCTCACCTGGGGCGAGCCGCCCGCCAAGGTCGCCGAGAAGATCGCCTGGATCCGCGGACTGGCCGCCAAGGAGGGCCGTACCCTCCGCTTCGGCATCCGGCTGCATGTCATCACCCGCGACACCTCCGAGCAGGCGTGGGCCGAGGCGAACCGCCTGCTCGACGGCTTCGACCCGGACACCGTGGCGTCCGTACAGGCCGGGCTCGCCCGCAGCGAGTCCGAGGGCCAGCAGCGCATGCTCGCCCTGCACGGGGGCAGCCGGGACAGCCTGGAGATCCATCCCAACCTGTGGGCCGGTATCGGCCTCGTCCGCGGTGGCGCGGGCACCGCCCTGGTCGGCAGCCACGACGAGGTCGCCGAGCGGATCAAGGAGTACCACGCCCTCGGCATCGACGAGTTCGTGCTCTCCGGCTACCCGCACCTGGAGGAGGCCTACTGGTTCGGCGAGGGCGTCCTGCCCCGCCTGGCCGCCCAGGGGCTGTGGCGGTACCCGTACGCGGGGACGGCCGCCCCCGCCGCCGCCGGGGTGCCGTTCGCGAGCTGAAGGACGGGGACCGGCCCGCCCGGTCCTGGGCCCGTGGGTGCTTCGCCGTCGACACCCCCGGGGTGTCGGCTACTCGCGGCGGGCCGACTCCCCGCTCATGCTCGGTACTGAGGTCCGCAGCGCCTCCAACTGCGCCTGGCGCACCTGCGCCGTCTGTCCCTGGATCAGCAAGAACATTCCTTCGCGCGCCAGCCGTTGGGCACGGTTGCCCAGCGTCAGGGCGCGTCCGCCGACGGCCACGATCGCGGCGGTGGTCGCGGTGCGCATCAGGTCGTGCGCCCGCGTCTTGAGCGCCAGTCGCTCGTCCACGCGTTCGTGCGGTACGGGGTGGTCGGCGAGGGCGTAGGCCTGTTGCCGGACGCTGTCGAGGTGGCTGCGCAGGGAACGCGCGGTCTCCGTCGCGTCCGGGGCGGACTCCAGCAGGCCCAGCGCCGCGTACGCCACGCCGAAGACGGCCGGGGAGACGTTGGTGTTCCGGGGCCGGTCCACGAGCGCGAACCGCTCCTGCGGGGTGCGCAGCACCAGGGCGTCCTCCGGCAGCCACAGGCCGTTCAGTTGCAGGGACACCGTGCGGCCGGCGGTGAGTGCCGCGAGCTTCATCGGTGGGGAGGGGCGCATCCCCGGCTGCTCGCGGGCCTCGGTGGCGGCGAAGACCACCTCGTCGTCGGCGCTCACTCCCGCCAGCAGCATCACGTCGTTCAGGCCCCAGCCGGTGTACCACGGCACGGTGCCGTCGAAGCGCCAGCCGCCGCGCTCGGGGGTCGCCCGCACCAGGACCCGTGGGAAGGCTCGGACTTGGGCGTACGCGACGCCGGAGAGCAGCTCGCCGGTGGCCAGCGGGCGCAACAGCCGCTCGCGGACCGGGAACCGGGAATCCGCCAGCAATTTCACCGGCGTGTGGTGCTGGGTCTGGACGAACCACGTGGAGCAGCACGCCCCGGCCAGGATCTCGGCGATCTCCCGGGCCACCGCTGAGGGCGCCCCGGCACCGCCGTACTCCACCGGGGCGCCCACGCCCAGCAGGCCCGACCGCTTCACGGCCTCGATATGGCTCTCGGGCAGGCCCTCCTGGTCGACCCGCTCCGCGTACGGCGCGAGGAGATCGTCCGCGAGCTGGCGGGCGCGGCTGACGAGCGGATGGGGCGCTGTGGTCATACGGACGATTCTCCTGGTGGCGTGACGCGCGCGCCGATCCGGGGCTTGTCGTTCGCACAGGAGGCGTGTCGTTCGTGCGGGGCAGGAGAGAGCGTCTCGCCGGACGAGCCGGGGTTCGATTGACTGGTCTACACCCTTGACTTGGTACAGACCAAAGCGGTTGAGTGTGCCATCACAGCCCCCCACCACGGCCGCCCCCACGCCGTGACCGGTCCAGCCGGCGCGGGTGCACGAGGGCCTGCTCCAGCCTGTCCTGCGACGGGTGCGGCCGTGTTCCGCAAAGGAGTTGATCCCGTGTTGAGACGCCGCATCTCCTCGGTCCTGACCGCTCTCGTCATCGCAGCCGCCACACCCGTCCTCCTGCCCGCCCAGAACGCGTCCGCCGCGGCCTGTTCGAGCTACCCGAGCTGGGTGGCCGGCAAGGCGTACGTCACCGGCGACATCGTCCGCTACACCGACGGCAAGGCGTACATCGCCGAGCACGACAACCCCGGGTACGACCCCACGATCAGCACCTGGTACTGGGAGCCGTACGCCTGCGACAGCGGCCCCGGGAACCCTGCGGCCTTCGTCGTCAGCGAGGCCCAGTTCAACCAGATGTTCCCGAACCGGAACTCCTTCTACTCGTACAGCGGTCTCGTCACGGCCATGAGCGCCTACCCGGCGTTCGCCAACACCGGCAGTGACACCGTCAAGAGGCAGGAGGCGGCGGCCTTCCTCGCCAACGTCAGCCACGAGACGGGCGGCCTGGTGCACATCGTGGAGCAGAACACCTCCAACTACCCCACCTACTGCGACTGGAACCAGCCGTACGGCTGCCCGGCCGGCCAGGCCGCCTACTACGGGCGCGGCCCCATCCAGCTCAGCTGGAACTTCAACTACAAGGCCGCCGGCGACGCGCTCGGCATCGACCTCCTGGGCAACCCGTGGCTGGTGCAGAACGACGCCGCCGTCGCCTGGAAGACCGCCCTCTGGTACTGGAACACGCAGTCCGGACCCGGCACCATGACCGGTCACAACGCGATGGTGAACGGCGCGGGCTTCGGCCAGACGATCCGCAGCATCAACGGCTCCCTGGAGTGCGACGGAAAGAACCCCGCGCAGGTACAGAGCCGTGTGAACAACTACCAGCGGTTCACACAGATCCTCGGGACTTCACCCGGCGGCAACCTCTACTGCTGACGGCGCACGGTGGCCCATGATGTCATGCACCTGATCATCCACTGGTCCACCCGATGAAGGGCACCGAGATGCCAACCCCCCGCACCGCCCTGCTCGCCACGACCGCCGCGCTCGCCGCGGCGGTCGTCGCCCCCTTACCCACCGCCTCCGCAGCGGTCCCGGCCCCCGGCGCCTACTACGTGCAGAGCGCCACCACCGGACTCAACGCCGCCGACAACGGCGGAGCGGTGGAGCAGCACCGGCCCAAGGGCAACGAGGACCGCCAGCAGTGGACCCCGAGGGCGAGTGGATCCTCGTACGTCCTGGAGAGCACCGACACCGCGGGCAGCTGCCTCGGCCGCTCCGGCGACCAGGCGCGCACCGTCGCCTGCACGAGCGGCGACGCGGCGTGGGACGTCACGGAGCTCGGCGCCGACCAGTACCGGCTGAAGGTCCCCGGCGCCGAGCGCTACCTGACCGTCGGCGCGAAGCCGTCCGGCTCCAACTACCCCGTACAACTGGCCATCGGTTCGGCGAGCGGCCTCGCCGCCTGGTACCTGACCCCCGTCACCGGGGCGACCAGCCCCATGCCGCCCCAGAACCAGCGGACCCTGGACCAGGTCACGTTCCTCACCTCCCACAACGCCTACGCCAACGGCGTCGACGGCGGCTTCGCCCCGCCCTTCGTGAATCTGGCGCCGAACCAGTCCCGCGGCATCAACCAGCAACTCTCGGACGGCGTACGAGGGTTCATGCTCGACATCCATCAGACCTCCGACGGCGCCATCCTCTGCCACAACAGCTGCACCCTCGTCAGCAACCCGGTCGCCCTGTGGGTCGACATCCAGCGCATCGTGGACTTCCTCAAGCAGAACCCCAACGAGTTCGTCACCGTCTTCCTGGAGGACTACGTCGACCCGGGCGTGCTGCGCAGCGAACTCGCCCGCGTCAACGGGCTCTCGGACGTCCTTTACCGGCCCGACCAGACCGGCGTACGGCAGAACGGCTGGCCCAAGCTGGCCGACCTGATCGCGGCCAACGACCGACTGCTGATCCTCACCGACCACAGCCGCTCCGCCGACCAGTCCGCCGGACTCACCCGGGACACCTTCGGCGTCATGTACCAGCGCGAGTGGACGGTCGAGAACTACTGGTCCATGGGCTCGGGCGTCGGCTCCTCCGACTGGTCGTGCTACAGCCGCTGGTACGACGCGAACACGAACATCCCGCTGACCCACACCGAGTCGGCCTTCCGCCCCCTGTTCGTCATGAACCACTTCCGTGACGTCCCCATCACCTCAACGGCCTCCACGGACAACACCAAACTCGCCGACCGCGCCCAGCGGTTCTGCCAGCCCGCCGCCCGCAAGAAGCCCAACTTCCTTGCGGTCGACCACTACAACCTGGGCAACGCGGCGTCGGCGGTGACCACCCTGAACACATACGTGTATCCGTAAGAGTGACGAGAAGGCGCCCGCGGCCCGTGCGAGACTCCGTCGATGACCTCGCAGACGAGCCCCGCGCAGGCCGCGGGCACCTGGACACTCGGCGATCTGACCGTCAACCGCCTCGGATTCGGCGCGATGCGGCTGACCGGCAGCGCAGCCTTCCAGCACGGCACGCCGAGCGACCGCGACCGGTCGATCGCCGTGCTGCGGCAGGCGATCGACCTCGGCGTCAACCACATCGACACGGCCGCCTTCTACTTCTCATCCCTGCGCTCCGCCAACGAACTGATCAACAGCGCCCTCAATCCCTACCCGGACGACCTGGTCATCGTCACCAAGGTCGGACCGCACCGTGAGTACTCGGGGGAGTGGGGCACCGCGGCCCGGCCCGACCAGCTGCGCGGCCAGGTCGAGGAGAACCTGCGCCAGTTGGGCCGCGACCACCTCGACGTCGTGAACCTGCGTCGGATGGGCCAGGACTCCATCACCGAGCACTTCGGTGCCCTCGCCGAACTGCGGGAGGCCGGGCTGATCCGGCACCTGGGGATCTCCGGGGTCGAGCCCCGGCACCTCGCCGAGGCGCAGGCCATCGCCCCGGTGGTGTGCGTGCAGAACAGGTTCGGTCTCGACGCCTCGGACCCCGAGTCCGACGAGGTCCTGCGGCTCTGCGGTGAACAGGGCGTCGCCTTCGTGCCGTTCTTCGCGATCGCCGGTGAAGGCGGCGCACGGGGCCGGGGCGACACGGAGGATGACGAGGTGCGTGCGATCGCCCGCGCCCACGACGCGACCGCGGCCCAGGTCCGGCTGGCCTGGACCCTCCACCAGGGCCCACATGTCCTCGCGATCCCCGGCACGGGCAATCCGCACCACCTGGTGGAGAACGTGGCCGCGGGGGCGCTCCGCCTCACGGCCGACGAGACGGCCCGGCTGGACGGGCTGCGCCTGAAGGCGGGTTGAGCGCGCGGGCCTCGTACGCGTGCAATTCGCTGTGAGGTCCGCTCCCGTCTTCCGCAGGAAGGCACCACAGCCCGCGGCCGCCGGGGCGGGTCGTGCCTGCGCCGCCCGGTGGGCCGCGGGCTGTGCCCGGTCCGGGCCGGCATCGGCCTGCTGGGCGGATGCCGTACCCTGCGTGTTACGTATAACGAGGCATCCACCCCCCGGCATGCACGCGAGAGGCCCATGAGACGCATCGCTTTGGTCACCCTCGTCGTCGACGACTACGACGAGGCGATCCGCTTCTACACGGAGGCGCTCGGGTTCCGGCTCGCCGAGGACGCGCCACGGCCCGACGGGTCACGGTGGGTCGTCGTCGAGCCGGGCACCGAAGGGCACGGCAGCGCACTGCTGCTGGCCCGTGCCAAGGACGGGGCGCAGCGCGCCCGGGTCGGCGACCAGACCGGCGGACGCGTGGGTTTCTTCCTGCACACCGACGACTTCGCCCGCGACCACACGCGCATGCGTGCGGCGGGCGTGAGGTTCCTGGAGGAGCCGCGCGACGAGCCGTACGGCACCGTGGCCGTCTTCCAGGACCTGTACGGGAACCGCTGGGACCTGCTCCAGCCTTCCGGGTAGTTCCAGGGACGCCCGAACTCCCGATCTCCGCATCTCCCCGTACCCGAGACCTCCCCGTACCCGAGATCTGCCTGTACCCGAGATCTGCCTGTACCCGAGATCTGCCTGTACCCGAGATCTGCCTGTACCCGAGATCTGCCTGTACCCGAGCGATCCGATCACCCTCCCCAGAACCATCCGCCGAGGAACGACACGCATGACCGCGCCCCGCATCGACACCGCCACCGTCCGCCGCCTGCCCAAGGCCGTGCTGCACGACCACCTCGACGGCGGTCTGCGCCCCGCCACCCTCGTGGAACTCGCGGACGAGGTCGGCCACAGCCTGCCCACGACCGACCCGGACGCACTCGCCGCCTGGTTCCGCGAGTCCGCGGACTCCGGCGACCTGGTCCGCTACCTGACCACCTTCGAGCACACGCTCGCCGTGCTCCAGACGCGCGAGGGCCTGCTGCGCACCGCCGAGGAGTACGTCCTCGACCTGGCCGCGGACGGTGTCGTCTACGGCGAGGTCCGCTACGCCCCCGAGCTGATGCTCAAGAGCGGGCTGACCCTCCCCGAAGTCGTCGAGACCGTGCAGGAGGGCCTGGCCTCGGGCATGGCCCGGGCGGCGTCGGCGGGCACCCCGGTGCGCGTCGGCACTCTGCTCTGCGCTATACGCATGTTCGACCGCAGTCGGGAGATCGCCGACCTGGCGGTGGCCTTCCGGGACGCGGGTGTCGTCGGCTTCGACATCGCCGGTGCCGAGGACGGCTTCCCGCCCGCCGACCACCTGGCGGCCTTCGAGTACCTGCGCCGCGAGAGCGTCCCGTTCACGATCCACGCCGGCGAGGACCACGGACTGCCCAGCATCCACCAGGCCCTCCAGGTGTGCGGCGCGCAGCGCATCGGGCACGGCGTCCGCATCACCGACGACATCGTCGACGGCAAGCTCGGCCGGCTCGCGGGCTGGGTGCGCGACCGGCGCGTCGCCCTGGAGATGTGCCCCACCTCCAACCTCCAGACCGGCGCGGCCGCCTCCATCGCCGAGCACCCCATCACGGCCCTCAAGGACCTGGGCTTCCGTGTCACCCTCAACACCGACAACCGCCTGATGTCGGGCACGACCATGACCCGCGAGATGTCCCTGCTGGTCGAGGAGGCGGGCTGGACCCTGGACGACCTGCGCACGGTCACGGTGAACGCCCTCAAGAGCGCCTTCATCTCCTTCGACGAGCGCAACGCGCTCATCCGGGACGTGGTGCTGCCCGGCTACGAGTCCGCGCGCTGAAGCAGACCTCGTGCGTACGCGGCCTGGCCGACATGCTGGAGGTCGTCGGCCAGGACGCTGACCAGCCGGACGCCGAGGGTGACGGCGGGGGTCCAGCTCTCGTCCACGACCAGGTCGAGGTCCTTGACGTGGAGCCCGGCCACGAAGGCCAGCGTCCGCTCGTGCACCGCGTCGTAATAACCGAGCAGCAGGTCGCCCGAGTCCACCCGCACCCGGGCGGCCTTCCTTGGCGTGTGCCCGTATCCCGTGTCGTGCGCGGGCAGCCCCAGACCGAAGCGGTCCGCCCAGCCGTCCGCCAGCCACACCTGCTCCTGGCCGGCCACGCCCGCCACGTGGTCGTCCTGGACACGCGTCAGGTGCCAGACCAGCCAGGAAACGGAATTGGCGCCGTCCTGCGGCGGGGTGTTGAGGTCGTCGGGGGAGAGGCCCTCGACGACGGCGTGGACCTCTTCGCTGATGCGGCCGAATGCGTCGGTGAGAACGTCCTTGGAGTGCATGACATCCAGCCTCTCGTACGAGGGGAGGATTCGCCTCCGAAGTCACGGATGCGTTTCTTTGTGGGTTGAATCGTTGATTCCGCCGGGTGGCCGCCTATTCGCCGAGTTCAAATCGGTGCTTACTTCAGGTGTCTCGGCTTCTTCGTCATCGAATCTCCTTGAATTCTCCTCTTCTGCGGTCACCTGAACAGGCAATGCCCTTAAGGGACTTCGGAAGGGAAAACCGGCGATCGCTTGTTGCGGGACCACGCTCTGTGCAAAGGTGGCGCCCGTCGGTGCACAGACAGGAGCGCCCGAGTGCTGTATGCACACAGCCCGGAGGACATCGGACGTGAATGACGCGACCTTTCCGAATTCCCCGAGTTCTGCTCGTCCGTTCGGTGTGACGGACGAAGAGCTGGCGGCCGAGCTGAAGAGGTGTTTCCGTGGGCGGTCCGCGCATCAACCCGTCGGGGAACTGCTCGCCCGGCACCGGGGTGCCGTCCTCTCGTACGCGACCCAGTACACCAGCGGCCCACAACACGCGGGGATGCTCACCACCGCGGCATTCACGAGAGTATTCGAGGAATCTCTTCGCCAGTCGGGCCCGACAGCCGCATGGCGGCCCCATCTGCTGGTCACGGTGCGCCGTATCGCGGAGGAATGGGACACGAGCAACCGGCGGACGATGCTCCACCCGGGGCTGAGATCCGGTCCGGAGGCCACCGGCCGCGCCACGGCACGGCTTCTCCCCGCGGACGACCGAAAGATCGTCTCCCGTGCCTTCCACGGGCTCCCGGAGCGTGCCCGCTGCATCCTGTGGCACGCCGAGGTGGAGGCGGAGGGCCTCGCCGCACCGGCCGCGCTCCTCGGGATCACCCCTGAGTACGCCGCCGTGAAGGCGACCCGCGCACGGGCGCTGCTGCGTGACGCCTGCATGCGGGCGCACCAGGAGACCGCCCCCGACGAGGAGTGCCGTCGCTTCAGCCGGCTGCTGGACGTGTCGCTCCGACGCGGCGACCTGGGACTCGACCCGGACCTGCGGCAGCACTTGGCGGGCTGCCCGCACTGCCGTTACGGCGCCGACCAGTTGGACCACTCGGGCGACCGTCCGGCCGTCCTGCTGGCCGAGGCGGTGCTGGGCTGGGGCGCGGGGGCCTACCTCGACTCCCGGCCAGGGCGGGGGAAGGGAGCCGCGAGAGCGGCAGATGGCGCCGATTCGTGGGTGGCCGAGGACGGGGCGATGGCGCCCGGGGGTGCCCCTGGCGGACCCGCCGGGTCGGCGGTCGCGGCCGGTCGCGCTCCGCATCCTCCGGCTGGATCGGTCGGATCGGTCGGATCGGCCGAACTGGTCGGATCGGTCAGCTGGGGCGACGGTTACCCACCGGCTGCGCAGACCGGGCGGCCCGCCCCGTCGACCGGCCCTCGTCACGCGGCGCGCCCCGGGTCCCCCGGCGTCCTCCGCTCGCTGAGCGGCGACGTGCTGCGCGGTGTCGGAGCCCGGCGTCTCACCCGGCGTCAGCAGATGGCGCTCACGGTTTTGATGGTGAGCGGATGCGTACTGGCCTCGCTGGCCCTGACCTCGGCGGGCGGGAGCGAACCGGTGTCCCGTCTCCCTTCCGGCGCGGCGACTTCCACGGCGGGTGCGCCTGGCACGCAGCCGTCCGGCATCGGGACGGGTGTCCTGGTGAGCGGCCCGCTGGACGGCCGTCTGCGCAACGCCGACAACGGGCTCTGCGCCGGCGTCCACGGTACGAAGGCGGCCGCGGGCACGGAGGTCGTGCTCACCATGTGCACATCGTCGGTGCGGCAGCAGTGGTCGTACGACACCGGTGGGTTGCTGCGCAGTCTGGCGGACACCGAGCTGTGCCTCGACTCCCGCCTCGGTCCCTCCGCCCGGCTCGGCTCCTGCGCGGACCCCGCACTCCAGGGGCGCGTCCGCTACGACCTCACTCTCGACGGCGGCCTGCTGCCCCGAGGCGGCCTGGGACTCACGCTGACGCCGTCCTCCGCCGAGGAGGGAGCCACCCTGGTCCTCAAGGAGCTCACGGACGACAACGCGTCACAGCAGTGGGCCATCGACAACTCGGTCGAGTCCGTGCAGATCGAATCGGTCTCCCGGGTGACGGACGGCTCGGCGGCGGCCCCGAAACCAGCCACGCCCGCACCTCCCCCCGCACCGTCACCCACCCCGGAGCC
>NZ_VMNX01000179.1 GCF_009377235.1 Streptomyces acidicola | reverse complement strand
GTTTCGGTGGTCATAGCGTGAGGGAAACGCCCGGTTACATTCCGAACCCGGAAGCTAAGCCTTACAGCGCCGATGGTACTGCAGGGGGGACCCTGTGGGAGAGTAGGACACCGCCGAACAAATATTGAGAGAGCTGGTCCCCGAACTTCGGTTCGGGGACCAGCTCTTTTTTGTTTCGCGTCACTTTGTGTTCACGTTGCACCACCAGCATCCGCAGCATGGGTGCAGCCGCAATGCTCAGAGCCGCAGGCATCGGCGCAGGTGACGAGGTCATCGTGCCGGCGTTCGGGAACGTGGAGGTCGCCGACGCCGTGCAACTGGCCGGTGCGGTGCCGGTGTTCGCCGACATAGATCCGGGGACGTACTGCCTGGACGCCACCGCCGTCGACGCTGCCGTCAGCGAGCGCACCGCGGCCGTGATCGTCGTGCACCGCTTCGGCAGGACTGCGGACATCGCGCAGCTGCGTGAAGTCGGGCAACGGCACGGGCTGTTGGTGCTGGAGCAGGGTGAGACCGAGAGGCCGTACGACGAGGTCGCGCAGCGCAGGGCGCATGCCGCCCATCTCAGCGGTCGGCTGCGTGGGGTGCGTACCCCGGACGGTGGCGGTGAGCACACCTACCAGCAGTACGTCGTGAGGGTGCTCGGCAACGGCCGGCCGGACCGCGATGCCTTCGCGCGCGCCTTGCGCGCCCGGGGGGTTGAGTGCCGGGTGCCGGTGAAGACGCCCGTGCACCGCATGCCAGGGTTCCGGCGGGACGTCTGCCTTCCGGAGACCGAGCTGGCCTCGGACGAGACGCTGGCGCTGCCTGTGGACGGCTCGCTGACCAAGCGCCAGGTGCATCGTGTCGTCTCCGCCTGCAACGCGCTGGGCGGACTGCTGCAACCCGCCTTCCCGTGAGTCCGCTCCCTCGCCCACCGGTCGTGGGACGGCCCAGAGGGCTATGGGTGTGGAGCACTCATCATTTCGGGGTATGATCTATTCCGTTGCCGCGAGGGAAACCTCGAAAAGGCAAGAGGCCCCTATAGCTCAGTCGGTAGAGCGTCTCCATGGTAAGGAGAAGGTCAACGGTTCGATTCCGTTTGGGGGCTCTGACAAAAGGCCTCGCCCACTAGGGCGAGGCCTTTTCTGTGCGCCGGTGTCAGTCGTTGTGGAGGCCCGGCACGCGCATCGCGAGGATCGCCATGTCGTCGGACGGGGCGTCGGAGGCGAAGCGTTCGACCGCGCGCATGATGCGGGCCGCGACCGCGCCCGCCGTCAGGCCCGTGCAGGTGGTCAGGACGTCCGTGAGGCCGTCGTCGCCCAGCATGCGGGTGCCCTCGCGGCGTTCGGTGACGCCGTCCGTCACGCACAGGAGGACGTCGCCGGGATCGAGGGTGACCGTCTGCTCGTACAGCTCCAGGTCCTCCATGACGCCCAGCAGGGGCTGGGGTTCGGCGGCCGGCTCGACCGAGCCGTCCTGGCGCAGGCGGAGCGGGAGCGGATGGCCGGCGCAGACCACCTTCAGGATGGCGCTGCCGTCCTCCTGGGGCCACAACTCGCCGTACAGGAGCGTCAGGAAGCGGCTGCGGGCGCCCTCGTCGATGATGGCGGAGTTCAGGCGCTCCAGGACCGCGGGGCCGCCGAAGCCCTCGCGGGCCAGCAGGCGCAGGGCGTGCCGGGCGAGGCCCGTGACCGCGGCCGCCTCCGGGCCCGTACCGCAGACGTCGCCGATGGCGAAGCCGTACGCCCCGTCGCGGATGGGGAACAGGTCGTAGAAGTCGCCACCGACCTCGTTGCCCTCGCCGGCCGCCCGGTAGATGACCTCGACCTCGACGCCCTCGACTTCCGGCAGTTCGGGCGGCAGGAGGCTGCGCTGGAGGGACTGGCTGATGGCCGTGCGCTCCGAGTACAGGCGGGCGTTGTCCAGTGCCAGTGCCGCCCGGCGCGACAGGTCCTCGGCCAGTTCCAGGATCTCCTGGCGGAAGTGTTCGTCCGTCGGCTTGCCCAGTGTCAGCATGCCGATCACGCGGTTGCGGGCCACCAGCGGAAGGACCACGGTCTCGCCGCCCACCGCCGCGGCCGTCGCGAGCGTGGTGCCGATGCCCGAGCTCACCGTCGCGGGCTCACCCAGGCCCAGGCTGCGCATGGACGTGCGCAGTGCGGCCTGGTGGGCCGCGTCGGCGGGCGCCGACCAGACGCGCGCGCCCGGGGTGGGGATCGGGTCGGGCGGGGGAACCTTGGACAGCAGGGCCTTGATGCCGTCGATGCGCTCCTCGTCCTCGTGGAGCACGTACGAGAGGTAGGGTTCCGAGGCCTGGTCGGCGATCGTGTAGACCGCGCACCAGGTGGCGAGGGTCGGGATCGTCATCTGGGCCATGAGCGCGAGGGTCTGGTCGCGGTCCAGGGTGCCCGCGAGGAGGTCCGAGGCCTCGACGAGGAAGCTGAGCGAGCCGCGGCGCAGGCGCTCCAGCTCGCCCAGGCGGGCCGACTCGACGGCGAGGGCGATGCGGTCGGCGGCGAACTGGAGGCGCAGTGCCTCCTCGTTGGAGTAGCGCCCCGGTGCCTCGGCCGCCACGCCGAGGGAGCCGGTGAGGCGGCCTTCGACCTTGAGCGGGACCGTGACGACCGAGCGCATGCCCGTGCCGCTGAGCAGCGGTACGGCGCCGGGGACCGCCGTGAGGTCGTCGTGGACCGCCGGCATGCGGGCCGAGCCGTAGCGTCCGGGGCCCGCCTCGACCGGGACGCGGGCGAAGCGCTGGCGGGCGGAGGGGAGGCCCGTGGAGGCGCGTACCTCCAACTCCGTTTCGTCGTCGGTCGCGAGGAGCAGGAAGGCGGAGTCGCCGTCGAGCATGTCGCGGGCGCGTTCGACCGTGCGCTGGAGGAGGCCGTCCAGGTCGTCGGGGGCCGGGGAACCGATGAAGACCTCGAAGGGGTCCGTCGGTTGGCCGTCGGAGGCCACGGCCGTGTCTGAGGCCGGTACGCGCACCGGAGTCTGGAGGACGGCGCGTTCGTGGTCCCGTACGAGAAGGCAGACGGTCGACGGCTCGCCCTGGGTGTCGCGGACGCGGAGATGTGAGGCGTACACCGGAGTTACGCGGCCGTTGGCGTCGCGGATGCCGTAACTGCCCTCCCAGCGGGACAGTTGGAGGGCTTCGGCGATGCCGGTGCTGGTGCCCGGGGTGTGCGGCCAGGCCGCGAGGTCGGTGAGGGGCTTGCCGGTGACCTGCTCCGCCATGTACCCGAACAGTTCTTCGGCGTCCTCGTTCCAGGCACCGATCGAGCCCGTGCGGTCGATCTGGACCACGGCCACGCGGACCCGGCCGTCGGCGAGCGGGAGGAGGTCGGCGGGGAGGGAGGGGCCGGCCGTGCGCGTGCCCACCGCACGTTCGGGCAGATCGAGGTGGAACCACACCTGCTTGTGCGTGGGCGTGTAGTCGACGCCCCAGCGCCCCGCGAGCGCCGCGCACAACTGGAGTCCGCGGCCGCCCTCGCGGTCCGGGCTGCCCATGTTGACGGACGTGGTCTGGAGGGGGATCTCGCGCTCGGGGTATCTGTCGGCCACCTCGATGCGTACGCCGTCGTCGCTGCGCAGGCAGAGGACATCGGCCGATGTGCCCGCATGTACCACCGCGTTGGTGACCAACTCGCTGGTGAGGACCACGGCGTCGTCGACGATGTCGGCGAAACCCCAGCCCTGGAGGGTGTCACGGACGAAGGACCGGGCGGTCGCGACCGATCGCCCGACGGGCTCGAAACTGGCGGCCGCGCGCGCGGTGATCACAGAACTCCTTGTCCGGTTCTCGACGTGCGGGAGGACGTGCGGGGAGGCGTGCGAGGGTCCGTGGCCGTCCCGCTCCTGCCGCTGCAGAGGCTGGTTCTCCGTCGGCCGAGGATCCTGGGGTGAGCCCCCGGGATGCAGTCCGGTGGTCATGGTGCGGCCGCCCCTCCGATGCCTGCCCGGTCGTCTTCGTGCCACCGTCCAGGCCGGACATGCCGGCGCGGCTGGACAGCCGCATGCAAGGTTACTTACCTTCGCCGTCCATGCGGATGCCGGTTCGCTGTGTTTACGCCCGGAGGGTGTGCGGACCGTGTGCGAAGCTGCCGAACTGTTATGGCCTGGTTCAGTGATGGTGAAACACTGGGCAAGCTTCCAAGGAGGGTCCGGGCAGGTGGGGTGCCTTCCGTGCAGTCGGGGCAGCAGCACCCAGCCGACCCTGGTATATCGGGCAGGCGGTGTTAACCGGTGCGCCGAGTGGTAGCCGAGTACGCAGTGCAGTAAAGGTCGACCCCTGCGGGAGGGACACAGTGGAGTCTGGCGCAGCGACGCGGGGCACTAAGACGCGCGCGAAAGGCGGACAGTCCCTGAGCAAGCAGCGACCATCGCGCAACGGCACCACAACGGTGGACACCGCGGATCTGAACAAGCTGCTGGCGGCGCTGGAAGCGATGCGTGACGGCAACTTCCGCAAACGGCTGACGGTCACCGGTGACGGCGTGCTGTCGGAGATCGCGGCCGTCTTCAACGAGGTGGCGGACCGGAACCTGCACCTGACGGGTGAGTTGTCGCGCGTACGGCGCGTGGTGGGGCGCGAGGGCAAGCTCACCGAGCGGCTGGAGACGGGCGCCTGCGAGGGTTCGTGGGCGACCGCGATCGACAACTCGAACGCGCTGGTCGACGACCTCGTACGGCCCGTTTCCGAGGTCGGCCGGGTGCTGTCCGCGGTGGCCGACGGCGATCTGTCGCAGCGTATGGAACTGCGCGCCCAGGGCGCCGACGGGAACGGGCATCCCCTCCGGGGAGAGTTCCTCAAGGTGGGGCGCACGGTCAACAACCTGGTGGACCAGCTGTCGACGTTCACCGACGAGGTCACCCGTGTGGCCAGCGAGGTCGGTACCGAGGGCAAGCTGGGCGGCCAGGCGCGCGTGCGTGGTATGTCCGGTTCGTGGAAGGACCTCACGGACTCCGTCAACACGATGGCGTACCGGTTGACCGCGCAGGTGCGTGACATCGCGTTGGTGACGACGGCCGTGGCCAAGGGTGACCTGTCACGGAAGGTCACGGTTCATGTGGCCGGCGAGATGCTGGAGCTCAAGAACACCGTCAACACGATGGTGGATCAGCTTGCCTCCTTCTCCTCCGAGGTGACGCGGGTCGCGCGCGAGGTGGGTACCGAGGGTGAGCTCGGCGGCCAGGCGAAGGTGCCCGGTGTGTCGGGAGTGTGGAAGGACCTCACCGATTCGGTGAATCTTATGGCCGGCAATCTGACGGCCCAGGTGCGCGGAATCGCACAGGTGACCACCGCCGTCGCCAACGGCGACCTGTCGCAGAAGGTGACGGTGAGCGCACGCGGCGAGGTCGCGCAGCTCGCCGAGACCATCAACCAGATGACGGAGACCCTGCGGACCTTCGCGGACGAGGTCACACGTGTCGCCAACGAGGTCGGTGGCGAGGGCCAACTCGGCGGTCAGGCGAACGTGCCGGGTGCGGCGGGCACCTGGAAGGACCTGACGGACTCCGTCAACACGGTGTTCCGCAACCTCACCACTCAGGTGCGCGACATCGCCGCCGTGACGACCGCCGTGGCGAGCGGCGACCTGTCCCAGAAGGTCACCGTCGATGTGGCCGGTGAGATGCTGGAGCTGAAGAACACCGTCAACACGATGGTCGACCAGCTGTCGGCGTTCGGTGCCGAGGTCACCCGGGTGGCCCGTGAGATCGGCGTCGAGGGTGAACTGGGTGGCCAGGCCCAGGTGCCCGGTGCGGCCGGTACGTGGAAGGACCTGACGGACTCCGTCAACACGGCGTTCCGTAACCTCACCGGACAGGTGAGGAACATCGCCCAGGTGACGACGGCGGTGGCGAACGGCGACCTCTCGCAGAAGGTCACCGTCGACGTGTCCGGCGAGATGCTCCAGCTGAAGAACACCGTGAACACGATGGTCGACCAACTGTCGGCGTTCGGTGCGGAGGTCACGCGGGTGGCCCGTGACGTGGGCACCGAGGGCCGCCTCGGCGGTCAGGCTCGCGTGGACGGCGTCTCCGGCACGTGGAAGGAGCTCACCGACTCCGTCAACTTCATGGCCGGCAACCTCACCTCCCAGGTGCGGCAGATCGCCCAGGTGACGACCGCGGTGGCGCGGGGTGATCTGTCGCAGAAGATCGACGTGGACGCGCGTGGCGAGATCCTGGAGCTGAAGAACACCCTCAACACGATGGTGGACCAGCTCTCCGCGTTCGCCGACCAGGTGACCCGGGTGGCCCGTGAGGTGGGTACGGAGGGCCGGCTGGGCGGCCAGGCGCAGGTCCCCGGTGTCGCCGGTGTGTGGCGGGACCTCACCGACTCCGTGAACGGCATGGCGGGCAACCTCACCTCGCAGGTGCGCAACATCGCGCAGGTCGCGACCGCGGTGGCGCGGGGTGATCTGTCGCAGAAGATCGACGTGGACGCGCGTGGCGAGATCCTGGAGCTGAAGAACACCCTCAACACGATGGTGGACCAGCTCTCGAACTTCGCCGAGCAGGTCACGCGTGTGTCCCGCGAGGTGGGTACCGAGGGCATCCTCGGCGGGCAGGCCGAGGTCCAGGGCGTCTCCGGCACCTGGAAGGACCTCACCCAGTCCGTGAACGGCATGGCCAACAACCTGACCATGCAGGTGCGCAACATCGCCGAGGTCACGACGGCGGTGGCCAACGGTGACCTGTCGAAGAAGATCACGGTCGACGCGAAGGGCGAGATCCTCGAACTCGTCACGACCGTCAACACGATGGTGGACCAGCTCTCGAACTTCGCCGAGCAGGTGACCCGTGTGGCCCGCGAGGTGGGCACGGAGGGCCAGCTGGGCGGCCAGGCCCGGGTGCTCGGGGTCACGGGTATCTGGAAGGACCTGAGCGACAACGTCAACGTGATGGCGGCCAACCTCACCAGTCAGGTGCGGCAGATCGCCCAGGTGACGACGGCGGTCGCCAACGGTGACCTCACCAAGAAGGTCACTGTCGAGGCGAGTGGTGAGGTCGCCCAGCTCGCCGACACCGTCAACACGATGGTGACGACCCTGAGCTCCTTCGCCGAACAGGTGACCCGGGTGGCCCGTGAGGTGGGTACGGACGGCATCCTCGGCGGTCAGGCGCACGTGCCGGGAGTCGCCGGTACCTGGAAGGACCTCACCGAGTCCGTGAACGGCATGGCGTCCAACCTGACCGGTCAGGTGCGCAACATCGCCATGGTCACGACGGCAATCGCCAAGGGTGATCTGACCAAGAAGATCGACATCGACGCGCGTGGCGAGATCCTGGAGCTCAAGACCACGATCAACACGATGGTCGACCAGCTCTCGTCCTTCGCCGAGGAGGTCACCCGGGTCGCCCGCGAGGTGGGCACGGAAGGCGCACTGGGCGGCCAGGCGCGCGTGCGGGACGTCGACGGCACCTGGCGCGACCTCACCGAGTCGGTGAACGAGATGGCCGGGAACCTGACCCGGCAGGTGCGCGCCATCGCGCGCGTGGCCACCGCGGTCACCCGCGGCGACCTCAACCTGAAGATCGATGTGGATGCCTCGGGCGAGATCCAGGAGCTTCAGGACTACATCAACAAGATGATCGCCAACCTGCGTGACACCACGATCGCCAACAAGGAGCAGGACTGGCTGAAGGGCAACCTCGCCCGTATCTCCGCCCTGATGCAGGGCCGCCGCGATCTGGCGGACGTGGCCTCGCTGATCATGAGCGAGCTCACCCCCGTCGTCTCCGCGCAGCACGGCGCGTTCTTCCTCGCCATGCCGCTCGTCGACGGCAAGGACCTGAAGGACCTCGGTACCGGCAACGACGACGCGTACGAGCTGCGCATGCTCGGGTCGTACGGCTACTCCATGGGCTCCATGCCGACGTCGTTCCGGCCCGGTGAGGCGCTGATCGGGACGGCCGCCATGGAGAAACGCACGATCCTCGTGGAGAACGCGCCGAGCGGCTATCTGAGGATCTCCTCCGGTCTCGGCGAGGCACCCCCGGCGCAGGTCATCGTGCTTCCGGTGCTCTTCGAGGGGACCGTGCTCGGCGTCATCGAGCTGGCCTCGTTCACGCCGTTCACGCAGATCCAGAAGGACTTCCTGAACCAGATCGCCGAGATGATCGCGACGAGCGTCAACACGATCTCGGTCAACACCAAGACCGAGGTGCTGCTGAAGCAGTCGCAGGAGCTGACCGAGCAGCTCCGGCTGCGCTCGGAGGAGCTGGAGCAGCGGCAGAAGGCCCTCCAGGCGTCCAACGCCGAGCTGGAGGACAAGGCCGCGCTGCTGGCCCGGCAGAACCGCGACATCGAGGTCAAGAACACCGAGATCGAGGAGGCGCGGCAGGTCCTCGAGGAGCGCGCCGAGCAGCTCGCCGTGTCCATGCGGTACAAGAGCGAGTTCCTGGCGAACATGTCGCACGAGCTGCGCACCCCGCTCAACTCGCTGCTGATCCTCGCCAAGCTGCTCGCCGACAACGCGGATTCGAACCTCACGCCGAAGCAGGTCGAGTTCGCCGAGACGATCCACGGGGCGGGCTCCGACCTGCTGCAGCTGATCAACGACATCCTCGACCTGTCCAAGGTCGAGGCGGGCAAGATGGACGTCTCCCCGACGCGCATCGCGCTCGTCCAGCTCGTCGACTACGTGGAGGCCACCTTCCGGCCGCTCACCGCGGAGAAGGGCATCGACTTCTCCGTACGGGTGTCCCCGGAGCTGCCCGCCACGCTGCACACCGACGAACAGCGGCTCCTGCAGGTGCTGCGCAACCTGCTGTCCAACGCGGTCAAGTTCACCGACACGGGTGCGGTCGAACTGGTCATCCGGCCGGCGAGCGCGGACGTCCCGGTGGCCATTCGGGAGCAGTTGCTGGAGGCCGGCTCGCTGCGGGATGCGGACGCCGACCTGATCGCGTTCTCCGTGACCGACACCGGCATCGGCATCGCGGCCAGCAAGATGCGGGTGATCTTCGACGCCTTCAAACAGGCCGACGGGACCACCAGCCGCAAGTACGGCGGCACGGGCCTGGGGCTGTCCATCTCGCGGGAGATCGCGCGTCTGCTGGGCGGCGAGATCTACGCGCAGAGCGAGCCCGGACGCGGCTCCACGTTCACCCTGTATTTGCCGCTGCACCCGAGTGAACTGCCGCCGCAGGGATACACGCAGCCCGCGGCCGCGATGATCGAGCCCGGCGAGCTGCTGGCGTCCGCGGTGGAGGAGCTGTCCCCGCCGGACATCGAGACCCCGGCCGAGGTGAGGTCGTACCACGCGACCCAGAACGGGCCCGCGGCGCTCTTCAGGCGGCGCCGCAGGGCGCTGCCGACGGTCGAGCACCGTCCTCAGCCGACGGCGGCCTCCGGGACCTCGGGGCAGGAGCAGTGGTCGGCGGGGGGCCAGCCGGCCGCGGCTCACCCGAAGAAGGGCATCCGGTTCGCCAGCGAGAAGGTGCTGATCGTCGACGACGACATCCGCAACGTGTTCGCGCTGACCAGCGTCCTGGAGCAGCACGGCCTGTCGGTGCTGTACGCGGAGAACGGCCGCGAGGGCATCGAGGTCCTGGAGCAGCACGACGATGTGGCGGTCGTTCTGATGGACATCATGATGCCCGAGATGGACGGATACGCGACGACGACGGCGATCCGCCGGATGCCGCAGTTCGCCGGGCTGCCGATCATCGCGCTGACCGCCAAGGCGATGAAGGGCGACCGGGAGAAGGCCATCGAGTCGGGTGCCTCGGACTACGTCACGAAGCCCGTCGACCCGGATCACCTGCTCACGGTCATGGACCAGTGGATGCGCGCCGAATGAGTGTCCGAACACTCTGGGTGCGATCCGGCAACTGGCGTGCCGGCGGCAGCGAGTTGCCGCCGAGGCGTGCAGGAAATCGCATAACTGACCGTGGCCGCAGCCGTGTAGAGGGGCGGGATTGGGGGAACCTTCTGGTCTCCCGCTACGTTTCTGCTACGTGCACAGTGACATCACGGTGACAGGGTGTGGCGACGGGCGGGGTGCGGCTACCATGACCGGCACAAGGACGGGCGGCGCAAGGGAGTCGTCCCCTGGGACGGCGCCCGGCGGTGTCGTCCCAAGTCCTGAGGACAGGGGAGGCCCCACGCCGGGGCGAGGAGGGCGGGCCATGGTGCAGAAGGCCAAGATCCTCCTGGTCGATGACCGGCCGGAGAATCTGTTGGCGCTGGAGGCCATTCTCTCTGCGCTCGATCAGACGCTGGTGCGGGCATCGTCCGGGGAGGAAGCGCTCAAAGCGCTGCTGACGGACGACTTCGCGGTCATTCTGCTGGACGTCCAGATGCCGGGTATGGATGGATTCGAAACCGCAGCGCACATCAAGCGGCGAGAACGGACACGGGACATCCCGATCATCTTCCTCACCGCCATCAACCACGGCCCGCACCACACCTTCCGTGGTTACGCGGCGGGCGCGGTGGACTACATCTCCAAGCCGTTCGACCCGTGGGTGCTGCGGGCGAAGGTCTCGGTGTTCGTCGAGCTGTACATGAAGAACTGCCAGCTCCGGGAGCAGGCCGCCCTGCTGCGACTCCAGTTGGAGGGCGGTGGCAAGTCCGCGGTCGGCGACAGCAAAGAGCCGGTCGGACTCCTCGCGGAGCTGTCGGCGCGGCTCGCGGCGGTCGAGGAGCAGGCCGAGGCGCTGTCCAAGCAACTTGACGACGAGTCGGCGGACGCGGCGGCGGTGGCCACCGCCGCGCATCTCGAACGGAAACTGACGGGTCTGCGCAGGGCGCTGGACGCGTTGGAGCCGGGGACCGGGAGCGGGGCGGCTTCGCTGCCGTCGCAGAACTGAGCGGGGCTCTGCCGGGTGCGGTGGCGCCTTGCGGGGGCCGGGTGTTGTGGCTGGGGCCTGAGGATCTCGCCCAGCCACCCCTACCGGTCCCACCCCTGGGGCAGGCCATCAGACCCCCGCTCCGGCCTGAACGGCCTCGTCCTCAAACGCCGGACGGGCTGCTGCAAGCGTCAGGGTCCCGGTGAGTGCCCGTCAGGGTTGCTGCGGGTCACGTCAGTTTGCTGCCTCTTCACGGACGACACGAATGGGTGAAGCAGAAACCACACGTGTCCACTGTGGTCTCCACCGGTAACCTCACACTCATGGCCTCACGTCAGTCCGCAGCCAAGAAGCCCGCGAAGAAGACGGCCGCTCCGCCGAAGGCTGCGGCGAAGAAGGCCCCTGCGAAGAAAACCGCGGCGAAGAAAGCGCCTGCCAAGAAGGCCCCGGCGAAGAAGGCGGCCCCTCCGAAGCCGGCTCCCAACCCGACCGGAGGCGTGTACCGGCTTGTGCGCGCCGTCTGGCTCGGTGCCGCGCACGCGGTCGGCGCCGTGTTCCGAGGCGTAGGGCAGGGCGCGCGGAGTCTCGACCCGGCGCACCGGAAGGACGGCATCGCGCTGCTGCTGCTCGCCCTGGCTCTGATCGTCGCCGCCGGCACCTGGTCCAACCTGCAGGGTCCGGTCGGCGACCTCGTCGAGATGCTCGTCACCGGCACCTTCGGGCGGCTCGACCTGCTGGTGCCGATTCTGCTCGCGGTCATCGCCGTCCGGTTCATCCGGCACCCCGAGAAGCCGGAGGCCAACGGTCGCATCGTCATCGGCCTGTCCGCGCTCCTCATCGGCGTGCTCGGTCAGGTCCACCTCGCGTGCGGGGCGCCAGCGCGCAGCGACGGCATGCAGGCGATAAGGGACGCCGGCGGGCTCATCGGCTGGGGTGCGGCCACGCCCCTGACGTACACCATGGGTGAGATCCTCGCCGTACCGCTCCTAGTGCTGCTGACGATCTTCGGTCTGCTCGTCGTCACGGCGACTCCGGTCAACGCCATCCCGCAGCGGCTGCGGCTGCTCGGCCGGAAGCTGGGCATCGTCCAGGACGACACCGACGAGGAACTCACCGAGGACGACCAGCGCTACGACGACCACTGGCGCGAGTCGCTGCCCCCGCGCTCCCGGGGGCGCAGGACCGCCTCCGAGGCCTACGACCCGGACAGCGCCGAGCAGGAGGCCCTCTCACGGCGCCGTGGGCGTCCCCGGAAGTCCGCCGCGCCGCAAACAGATCCGGACCGGCCCAGGGACGCTGTGGACGTCGCCGCTGCCGCCGCTGCCGCTCTCGACGGCGCCGTCCTGCACGGCATGCCGCCCTCGCCGCTCGTCGCCGGCCTCACCCAGGGTGTCACCGCCGAACGCGACGGCTACGAGGAGACGACACCCGTACCGGCCGCGCGCTCCAAGGCGGCCAAGCAGACCGTCAAGCCGCCCCGGCAGGAGAAGCTGAACGCGGAGGTCCCCGACCTCACCAAGGCACCGCCCACCGACACCCGCGATCTCCCGCCGCGTGCCGAACAGCTCCAGCTCGCCGGGGACATCACCTACTCCCTGCCCTCGCTGGACCTCCTCGCGCGCGGGGGCCCCGGAAAGGCCCGCAGCGCGGCCAACGACGCCATAGTCGACTCCCTGACGACCGTTTTCACCGAGTTCAAGGTCGACGCCCGTGTCACGGGCTTCACGCGCGGGCCGACGGTCACGCGCTACGAGGTCGAGCTCGGTCCCGCGGTGAAGGTCGAGCGGATCACGGCGCTGACGAAGAACATCGCGTACGCCGTCGCCAGCCCCGACGTACGGATCATCTCGCCGATCCCCGGCAAGTCCGCGGTGGGTATCGAGATCCCCAACACCGACCGCGAGATGGTGAACCTCGGGGACGTCCTGCGGCTCGCGGACGCCGCCGAGGACGACCACCCGATGCTGGTCGCGCTCGGCAAGGACGTCGAGGGCGGCTATGTGATGGCCAATCTGGCGAAGATGCCGCATGTGCTCGTCGCCGGTGCGACCGGTTCCGGTAAGTCGTCGTGCATCAACTGCCTGATCACGTCCGTCATGGTGCGCGCCACCCCCGAGGACGTCCGCATGGTCCTCGTCGACCCAAAGCGCGTCGAACTGACCGCCTACGAGGGCATCCCGCACCTGATCACGCCGATCATCACCAACCCCAAGCGGGCCGCCGAGGCGCTCCAGTGGGTCGTACGGGAGATGGACCTCAGGTACGACGACCTCGCGGCGTACGGCTACCGGCACATCGACGACTTCAACGCCGCCGTGCGGAGCGGCAGGGTGAAGTCGCCGGAGGGCAGCGAGCGCGAACTCCAGCCGTACCCCTATCTGTTGGTGATCGTCGATGAGCTGGCCGACCTGATGATGGTGGCGCCCCGGGACGTCGAGGACGCCATCGTGCGCATCACGCAGCTCGCGCGTGCGGCCGGCATTCACCTCGTGCTCGCCACGCAGCGGCCGTCGGTCGACGTCGTCACGGGCCTCATCAAGGCGAACGTGCCCTCACGGCTCGCCTTCGCCACCTCCTCGCTCGCCGACTCGCGCGTCATCCTCGACCAGCCGGGCGCCGAGAAACTGATCGGCAAGGGCGACGGGCTCTTCCTGCCGATGGGGGCCAACAAGCCGACCCGATTGCAGGGCGCCTTCGTGACCGAGGACGAGGTCGCGGCGATCGTCCAGCACTGCAAGGACCAGATGACGCCCGTCTTCCGGGACGATGTCGTCGTGGGCACCAAGCAGAAGAAGGAGATCGACGAGGACATCGGCGACGACCTCGACCTGCTGTGCCAGGCGGCCGAGCTGGTCGTCTCCACGCAGTTCGGGTCCACCTCGATGCTCCAGCGCAAGCTGCGCGTGGGCTTCGCCAAGGCCGGACGGTTGATGGACCTCATGGAGTCGCGCAACATCGTGGGCCCGAGCGAGGGTTCGAAGGCGCGCGACGTCCTGGTCAAGCCCGACGAGTTGGACGGAGTGCTCGCGGTGATCCGTGGAGAGGCCGACGGCTAGGGAGAACAGTCGCCGGGAATGCTCTTCTCGGGCGGCGCATGGCAAACGGAGTAATCGAACATGCCCCGCCCGTAAGGGTATGGTGGGCAACCGTTTCCCGTCGGCGTACGTCAAGTTGAGGGAGGCGACAACTGTCTGCCTCACCCTCAGGATGTCCGGCCGTTCTGATGGCGTACAAACTCCGACCGCCCGGTTGCCCCACCCTTTCGTACCCCCCCTAGACTGAACCCCTAGCACAGGTGGCTACACGCTCGAAAGGCGCCCCCGTGTCCATCGGCAACTCCCCTGACGGCAACTCCCCCGAAGACGAGCGTCCGTTCGAAGAAGACCGCGACGAACGTGAGGCGGAACGCCCCTCGATCGGCCGTGCCCTCCAGCAGGCGCGCCTCGATGCCGGGCTGACCGTCGACGACGTCAGCAGCGCCACCCGGGTCCGTATCGCCATCGTGCACGCGATCGAGCAGGACGACTTCGCCGCCTGTGGCGGGGACGTCTACGCGCGCGGGCACATCCGCACCCTCGCGCGCGCGGTGCGCCTCGACCCCGCGCCGCTGCTCGCACAGTTCGAAGCCGGCCACGGTGGGCGCCCCGCCCCCGGCCTGGCGGCACCGCTGTTCGAGGCGGAGCGCATCCGTCCCGACCGGCACGGGCCGAACTGGACCGCCGCCATGGTCGCCGCGATCGTCGCGGTGATCGGCTTCGTCGGCTTCACGCTGTTCAGCGGCGGTGACGACGACGGCACGACGGCGGTCGCCGAGGGCTCCACGCCCACCACGAGCAAGCCCGATTCCTCGCCCACGCCCAAGAATGACAGGGCGGACGGCGCCCCGAAGCCCGACGCGTCCGACAGTGCCATCGCGGCCGCGCCCCAGGACAAGGTGACCGTCCAGGTCAGTGCCGACGACGGACGCAGCTGGATCTCGGCCAAGGACCACAATGGGCGGCTGCTCTTCGACGGGCTCCTGGAGCAGGGCGACTCCAAGACCTTCCAGGACAAGGAGAAGGTCGACCTCGTCCTCGGTGACGCGGGCGCGATCCAGCTGTATGTGAACGGCAAGAAGATCGAGGACGAGTGGCAGCCCGGCGCGGTCGAACGCCTGACGTACACGAAGGGCGACCCCGAGGCCGGATAGGCGAGGGGTTTCGGCTCGCACGGACGAGCCACAGGGGTGTGCGGGCACGGGGTTGGCCAAGATCGGCCAACCCCGTCGACGTGGGCTGTCAGTGGGACGAAGTAGTCTTGAGCCCATGCCTGAACGCCGTACCGTCGCACTCGTCACACTCGGCTGCGCCCGTAACGAGGTGGACTCGGAGGAGCTCGCAGGCCGCTTGGAGGCGGACGGCTGGGAACTCGTCGAGGACGCCGGGGACGCCGACGTCGCCGTGGTGAACACCTGTGGCTTCGTCGAGGCCGCGAAGAAGGACTCGGTCGACGCCCTCCTGGAGGCCAACGACCTCAAGGACCACGGCAGAACGCAGGCCGTCGTGGCGGTCGGCTGCATGGCCGAGCGCTACGGCAAGGAGCTGGCGGAAGCCCTGCCCGAGGCCGACGGTGTGCTCGGCTTCGACGACTACGCGGACATCTCCGACCGCCTCCAGACCATCCTCTCCGGCGGCATCCACGCCTCGCACACCCCGCGCGACCGGCGCAAGCTGCTGCCCGTCAGCCCCGCCGAGCGGCAGAGCGCGGGTGCCGACGTCGCGCTTCCCGGGCATGCGCCCGTCGATCTCCCGGAGGGTCTCGCTCCGGCCTCGGGGCCTCGTGCGCCCCTGCGGCGCCGCCTCGACGGCTCGCCCGTCGCCTCGGTGAAGCTTGCCTCCGGCTGCGACCGGCGCTGCTCCTTCTGCGCCATCCCCTCGTTCCGCGGATCCTTCATCTCGCGGCGGCCGAGCGACGTCCTCGGCGAGACCCGGTGGCTCGCCGAACAGGGGGTGAAGGAGATCATGCTGGTCTCCGAGAACAACACCTCGTACGGCAAGGACCTGGGCGACATCCGTCTCCTGGAGACCCTGCTGCCCGAGCTCGCCGCGGTCGACGGCATCGAGCGCGTGCGCGTCAGCTACCTCCAGCCCGCCGAGATGCGGCCCGGGCTCATCGACGTGCTGACGTCCACACCGAACGTGGTGCCCTACTTCGACCTGTCCTTCCAGCACTCCGCCCCCGGTGTGCTGCGCGCGATGCGGCGCTTCGGGAGCACCGACCAGTTCCTGGAGCTGCTCGACACGATCCGCGCCAAGGCCCCGGAGGCCGGTGTGCGGTCCAACTTCATCGTGGGCTTCCCCGGCGAGACCGCGGACGACCTGGCGGAGCTGGAACGGTTCCTGAGCGGCGCGAGACTGGACGCGATCGGCGTCTTCGGCTACTCCGACGAGGAGGGCACCGAGGCCGCGACCTACGAGAACAAGCTGGACGAGGACGTGGTCGCCGAGCGGCTCGCGCGCGTGTCCCGGCTGGCCGAGGAGCTCGTCTCGCAGCGCGCCGAGGACCGGGTCGGCGAGACGGTGCACGTGCTGGTCGAGTCGGTCGACGGCGAGGAGGGCGCGTACGGCCGCGGTGCGCACCAGGCGCCCGAGACGGACGGCCAGGTGCTGTTCACGACCGGCGCGGGCCTGAGCGTCGGCCTCATGGTCGAGGCGAAGGTGGTCGGCACGGAGGGCGTCGACCTGGTGGCGGAGCCGCTGCAGGGCTCGCTCGCCTGTCCTGAGGAGAGGGTCAGATGACGGGAGTCCCGGCATCCGCGGCGGGTGGTTCCGCCGGCACCTCGGGCGCCCAGAGCGGAGCCAAGCCGGTGCGCGCCGGGAAGCTGGGCGCTGCCGCCGTCAACCAGGCCAGCCTCTGGAACGTCGCGAACCTCCTTACCATGCTCCGCCTGGTCCTCGTGCCCGGCTTCGTCGCGCTGATGCTCATGGACGGCGGGTACGACCCGGTGTGGCGCGCCTGGGCCTGGGCGGCGTTCGCCGTCGCCATGATCACCGACGTCTTCGACGGTCACCTGGCGCGCACTTACAACCTCGTCACCGACTTCGGGAAGATCGCCGACCCCATCGCCGACAAGGCGATCATGGGAGCGGCGCTGATCTGCCTGTCCGGCCTGGGCGATCTGCCGTGGTGGGTGACGGGTGTCATCCTCGGCCGGGAACTCGGGATCACCCTGATGCGTTTCCTGGTCATCCGGTACGGGGTCATCCCCGCGAGCCGTGGCGGCAAGATGAAGACGCTCGTGCAGGGCACGGCCGTCGGGATGTACGTCCTGGCGCTGACGGGCCCCCTGGCGACGCTGCGGTTCTGGGTGATGGCCGTGGCGGTCGTTCTGACCGTCGTGACCGGGCTCGACTATGTAAGACAGGCCATTGTGCTGCGCAAGCGCGGAGTCGCCCCGCAGAAGACGGTGGCAGAGGAGGCGGATCGGTGAGTTCCACGGCCGCCGACGTGCTGCGACTACTCATGGTGAGGGGCGAGACGCTCGCCGTCGCCGAGTCGCTGACCGGTGGTCTGGTGGCGGCCGAGATCACAGCGACGCCCGGAGCCTCGAATGCGTTCCGCGGCTCGGTGACCGCCTACGCCACCGAGCTCAAGCACGAGGTGCTCGGCGTCGACGCCACCCTGCTGGCGGCGCACGGAGCGGTAAATCCGCAGGTCGCGGCCCAGATGGCGGCCGGAGTGCGGAAGTTCCTCGGTGCGGACTGGGGCATCGCGACCACCGGTGTCGCGGGTCCCGAACCCCAGGACGGACAGCCGGTGGGCACGGTTTTCGTTGCCGTCGACGGACCGTTCGGCGCGGATTCCGGCGGTTCAGGTGGCGGGAAAGTGTCTGCGTTGCGGTTGAACGGCGACCGGGCGGAAATCCGTATGGAGAGTGTACGGAGCGTACTCGCACTGCTCCTGAAGGAGCTTGCGGGCGAACAGACCGGGAATGAGCGGGCACAGGATACGGAACAGAACGGGGGGACTTGATGTTTGCAGCCCTTAGTGAACACGACAGCGCTCCCCGCACGGCCGCGGCGCAAGGCGGTACGGTGGGGCGTGAAGGATGCGGCTACGCGGTCCGAGGAGGGAGCCACCGATGATTCTGCTCCGTCGCCTGCTGGGTGACGTGCTGCGTCGGCAGCGCCAGCGCCAGGGCCGTACTCTGCGCGAAGTCTCCTCGTCCGCCCGAGTCTCACTCGGCTATCTCTCCGAGGTGGAGCGGGGGCAGAAGGAGGCTTCCTCCGAGCTGCTCTCCGCCATTTGCGACGCGCTGGACGTACGGATGTCCGAGCTCATGCGGGAAGTGAGCGACGAGCTCGCACTCGCCGAGCTGGCCCAGTCGGCAGCGGCCGCCGAGCCGGTGCCGGCACCAGTGCGTCGACCCATGCTCAACTCCGTATCGGTGACCGGTGTGCCACCGGAACGGGTCACGATCAAGGCGCCCGCCGAGGCGGTGGACGTCGTCGCCGCGTGAGCATTCGGCGCGGTGTGATGTGTCTGACTCACGAAGCGGGCCGAGGCCCGTCGTGAGGTGAGTGCGAGGAAGCCCCGGACGGGGCTCTTCCGGGGAGACCCGGAGGAGCGTCGGCCGGGGCTTTCGTGTTTCCCCGTTTGCCCGTCGTGGGCGGGGCGGTCATCTTGGAGTAAGTGGGGGGCTCGGGGCCGTACGAACGATTCTCCGCGCGAGGGTTCGCGGCGGAGGGATTCGGAGCTTGCCCATGTACGTCGTGAAGAGCCCGTTGCCCGAGGCCGACCTCAAGACCGTGTCCGAGGCGCTGCAGGGCGCCCTGGTCGACCTGGTGGACCTCTCCCTGGTGGCGAAGCAGATCCACTGGAACATCGTCGGGCCGCGTTTCCGCTCCATACACCTTCAGCTCGACGAGGTCGTGGCCACTGCCCGGACGCATTCCGACACGGTGGCGGAACGGGCCGCGACTCTGGGTGTCTCGCCCGACGGCCGGGCCGGCACGGTCGCGGCCACCAGCGGCATCGGCAAGGTCCCTGACGGCTGGGTCAAGGACACGGACGCGGTGGGAACGCTCGTGGACGCGCTGGGCGCGGTCATCACGCGGATGCGGCAACGGGTGAACTCCACCGCCGACCCCGACCCGGTGAGCCAGGACATCTTCATCGGGATCACGGCGGATCTCGAAAAGCATCACTGGATGTTCCAGGCGGAGCACGGGTGACGGGGATGGGCGGAGCCCGCGGGAGCGCCTCGGCGGGCGGGGCGCGCCCTGGGTGGCGTACGTGCCCGCGCACGGGTGGTGTGCGCCCTGTGTGGGGTGAGTGCCGTATCCGTGTGAGGGGAGTGCGCCGGGCCCGGGCGCTGGGCGGTGTCCGTGCGGGTGCGGTGCGCCCCTGTGCCGGGGGTGCGCCCTGCCGAGCGGTGCGGGCGGCGGCCTAGCGTCGGGCCGAGGGCGTGGAACGGCTCCGGGTGGCCGGGGCGGCCTGGAGGTGGCGGCCATGGGGACAGTGCGCTGGGGGGCGGCGCTGGGGTTCGGCGCGCTGTGGTGGTGGGGGGTGCTGCGCCTCGCCCTGGCGCCGGACGCGGGTCCGGTGGAGGCGGCGGTCGCGGCCGGGGGGTGGGGGCTGAGCCTGCTGCCGGTGCACTGTGTGCCC
>NZ_VMNX01000178.1 GCF_009377235.1 Streptomyces acidicola | reverse complement strand
CGGATAGGGGCCACAGGCGCCGATCGGCAGCAACGGCTCGACCAACGCCCACTCGTCGTCGCTGAGTTCACGCCTCGCCACACGAGAGTTGTACCAGCAGGTGATCACGACTCCGTACAGGCCCTAGTCGAGGGCATCGGAGATCATGAAGCATGCTCCCGGATGACTGGCACCTCACCCAAGACATCGATGACTTCCTCGCCCGAGCCGGGGACTTCCTGCGCTCGCGTCCCGCCCTGCACAACACGCCGCTGACGGACATCGAGAAACTGCGGATACGCCGGGCGGCCGAACACGACGCTGAAGCCGCCGTCTTCGGCCGACTGGAGTCAGGAGGCGAGGTGCGCGCGATCTTCTATCTCACTCCGCGCGGCCGCCTGGGCCTCACGCCTCTCTCTGTCGAGCAGACCGACACCCTCGCTGCTCACCTGGCCGGCCTCGGCCACTCCCCCGCCAACGTCATCGCGGACCACGACACCGCCAGCGCTTTCGCCGAGTCATGGCAGCGGCGCACGGGTGGCGGCGTGCCGGTAGTTTTCTGGCGGACGCATCTTTACCGTCTCGGCACGCTCACCGCACCGCAGCGGCGCCCAGAGGGCCAGGGTCGCATCACGGGCGGTGAGGAGCGTGAGCAAGTCGTGCGCTGGTGCCGTGAGTTCTGCGTCGACGTCGGGGAGCAGTCCTCCATCGACTTGATCGACGCCGGCTCCTGGGGCGACTCGCGATTCGGCGACAGGCACTTCACGTTCTGGGAGACCCCGGACGGCACCCCCGTCTCGATGGCCGCCGCAACCTCGATCGTCGGTGGCATGGTCCGGGTGGACCCCGTCTACACCCCGGCCCGCCTCAGGGGCCGCGGCTACGCGGGGGCTGTGACGGTCGAGGTGAGCAGGGCCGCGCTGGCCGCGGGGGCGACGGACGTCGTCCTGTTCACGGACCCGGCCAACCCCACCAGCAACACCCTCTACCAGCGCATCGGGTACACCCACGTCGCCGACTTCGCCGGGTACAAGTTCTCCTACGGCGCACCACAAGCCGGGTAAGGCCATGTTCGACGCAAACACACCTGCCGCCAGTACCGGCTGCGACCGCCGCGAGGCGGCTGACGAGAACGGTGGTGCGCAAGCTGATCGGCGCCCTGGTCGGTGGAAGTTGATGTGGTCGTACTGGAGCGCGGAGAGCCGGGCGGATGCTCGATCATCGCGGCGGGGGGTGCAGCATCGCGTGGCTGAGGGCGGGTGGGCGGCCGAGGGTACCGAGCGGATGCAGGCCCGTCTGGGGAGGTTGACGCTGGCCCGAGCTGCCGTCACATCACGGCGTCTGCAAGCATGAAGGCGGCCACGGCCAGCAGAACCGCCGCGAAAATGCGCTGCAGGCGGGGCCCGGAGACCTTCGCAGCCATGCGCTTGCCGTCCCAGGCGCCCAGGATCGCGGTCCCGATGAACGGACCGATCACCGCCCAGTCGAGCGAGGCGGCGGCGCCGGAGCGAGTGGCCAGGGAGGCCAGCGAGTTGGCCGTGATGACCAGCAGGCTGGTGCCGACTGCGGCCTCCATCTCGAAGCCCAGGACGGTGACCAGGGTGGGGACGGCGAGAAAACCGCCGCCCACACCGAGTAGTCCAGTCAGCGTGCCCAGGCCGGCACCGGACCCGGCTGCCTTGCCCGGCCGTACGTCGCCGCTTCCGGGGCGAGCGGTGTCAACGGGCCGGAGCATTTTGATGGCGGCGAGGACGGCTACAGCGGCGAAGGCGATGGTGAGGACGGCTTGGGGCATGTGGACGGCGGCGGCTCCAGCGGCAGCCGCCGGAAGAATCCCGGCGGCTGCGAACGCTGCTCCGGCCTTCCATCGCACCTGCCCGGCGCGGGCGTGCGCGTACAGGGCGGTCAGGGACGTGGCGGTGACGATGATCAGGCTGGCGGTGGTGGCTGCGGTGGGGGTAAAGCCGAGCAGGTAGATCAGCGCGGGCACCGCCAGGACGCTGCCGCCGCCGCCGAGCGCGCCGAGCGCCAGGCCGACGACGGCGCCTGCGATCAGGGCCAGGATCAGGGCGGTCACGCTATTCGCCCACTGTGTCCGCTGTCCCCGGCCACCGGCAGCCCGGTCCCGGTGACGCGGGGGTGGGCCTGTTCGGGGCCGAGGCGGCCAGGGCTGTGGCGGGAGAAACGTCGCGTGCCTTCCGGGCGGGTGGAGCAAGGGATTCCGGGCCGAGTGACGCTCAGGCCCGCGTCGGCGGCAGCCTCGAAGCCGTCATCGATGGCGACGACCTTTCGTCCGGTCGCGTCCAGGAGGGAAGCGGCGATCGCCGCGCGCATCCCGCCGGCACAGTGCACCCACACCGTGCCGTCCGGCACCTCGCCGACCTGGCCGTGCAGCTCGTGGAGCGGAATGTGCACGGAGCCCTCGATGAAGCCGTTCGCACGTTCGGAATCCCGGCGCACATCCAGTACCACCACGTCCTCGCTGCGCTCGTGTACATCGGCGAGGTCGGCGAAGCGGGCGCGGGGGAAGGAGGCGAGCTGTTCCCCCTCACGGACCCAGGCGGCTGGATTACCAGTGGTGGCGGCGGCCGGGCGGTCGATGCCGACCCGGGTCAACTCCCGCTGCGCGTCGGCGATCTGCGCCGGGGTGTCGGCGAGGAGTGTGACCGGCTTGCCCCACGGGATCAGCCAGGCCAGATAGGTGGCCAGCTTGCCGGTGCCCTCGAAGTTGAACGATCCGGCCACATGGCCGTCGGCGAAGGCGACCCGGCCTCGCAGGTCCACCACCCACTCACCCGCCGCCAGCCGTTCGGCGATCTGTGCTGCGTCGGCGGGTTCGGGCGGTGTCAGGTCGACGGGCGCGGGGCCGGCGGCGTTGGCCGGTCCCATGTGCGTGTAGTAGGCGGGCACGTCTTCCAGTCCGGCCAGGACCCGCTTCACGAAGGTGTCCACGTCCAGGGTGAAGGCGTCGTTGCTGGTGCGTTCTTTGCCGATCGTGGTCGCATCGCCCTCGGCCTGGGAGGAGGAGCAGAAGCTGCCGAAGCCGTGCGTGGGCAGCACGGGCACCTCGTCGTCGAGCGTTGCTGCCAGCCGGTGCGCGGAGGTGTGCTGCGCGCGGGCCAGGTGCTCGGTCAGCCGCGGGTCCACCAGGTCCGGACGCCCCACGGTGCCGATCAGTAGCGAGCCGCCGGTGAAGATCGCCACCGCGCGGCCGTCCTCCTCCAGTGCGTATGAGGTGTGGTGCGGGGTGTGGCCCGGGGTGGCTATCGCACGTAGCACGAGGTGCTCGTCCACCTCGGACGTGTCGCCGTCCGTGACGGGAGTGCGAGGGAAGGAGACGTGGGCGTCGGCCGGGACCAGGTAGCGGGCGCCGGTGAGGCGGGCCAGTTCCAGCCCGCCGGTGACGTAGTCGTTGTGCAAGTGCGTCTCCGCCACGTAGGCGATGCGTACCCCTCGCCGCGCGGCGGTGGCGATCACCTGGTCGATGTCGCGCGGCGGATCGACCACGACCGCTGTTCTCGGACCGCCGGCCAGGTAACTGCGGTTACCCAGGCCCTCGAACTCCAGGGTGTCGACAAAAAACACGGTGTGGCTCCTTTCTGGGATGGTGTGCCCGGGAATTTCCCGGTGGGGGAATTCCCGGGCACAGCTCCGAAGCACCCGCGCCGCTCCGAGTCGCTCGTGGCATCCACGGCCCTCACGTCACGATCCATTTCATGAACGATCGCCGCCCGAAATGGCGGTAGAGAATTTCCCGAAGGGTGCGAGGCGGATGGCGTGCCCGGCCGGCCTCATGCCGGCGGACGTATGCCACGGTTTCCGCCGGTTCTGCTTTTGTCAGCCCTCACGTACCGCAGCTTTGGCACGGTCGCCGTTGTTCGCCGCGTCCTCGCGATCGGGGAGGGTGACCGGCAGCCCTGCTGCTTCCCATGCCTCAAGGCCGCCTGCCACGCTGTAGACGGAGGACCGGCCTGCGCGGATCGCCTGCGCGCCGCCCTGCACGCTGCGTGCGCCCGTGCGGCATACGAAGGCCAATGGGCCATCAGGCAAATCTGACAGCGAGGTTGGCAACGTGCTGAGCGCGACGTGGACGGCGCGGGCCGGGTGACGCGCTGCCCATTCATCGTCTTCGCGGACATCGACCAGCGTGAGTTTCCCGTCCACGACGCGGCGATGCGCATCGACAGCAGACAGGTCAGCGGGCGCGTGACCGTCGCCGGAGCCCAGGCTCTGCTGCGTGGCGGGCAGGACCGTCCGGATCGCCTCGTAGTTCGAGGCATGGGCGACGGCTATCTGCTGTCCCATCATCGGGCAGACGTTCATCGCCTCTTCCCAGTGAGCGGTGGACTCCCATTCCGCCACGTTGACAAGAAGGAATTTGCTCCCCGGAACGATCGTGCGGAACATGTACGTCCGAATGAAACCGGGTTGAGCCGCCATCGCGTCCGCGGCGTCCTGCCAGGCGTCGAGATAAGAGCTTTCCTTCTCCTCGTCGATCTCGATCGGAATGATCACGACATGGCGATTTTCCATCTGCCGCCTTCTCTGTTCTGTAAGGCAATTGCGACTTCTGACGTACCGCTCGAGTCGGAGAGGTTCCAGGCGAATAAGGGAACACGGCCGAGTCCGAGAGGTACCGGCTTTGGCTTGTGAGCCAGAACTTTCTGAATGCAGCCTGCGCGCACGCGGCTATGACGGCAAATAGCTTTGCCGAACTGGCAAGTCGGTCGGTGCGGTCCGATACGCCGTCGGCGGATCGGGTGGCCACCACTGGCGGCCGGATGCCGGGGCGAGCGGCGGCCCGGATGCTCGCCGATCTGGAGTACTCCTGGGAGACCAGAGTTCGGTCCTGCCCCCGCCGACGACCGCGTCTCCGGCTCCGACTACCGGCCGGAGCCGGGCCGGGGGTGAAGCAGCGAGTCGAGCCCATGGCGGCGGTCGCCCAGTACGCGCCGGGACGCCTCGGCCTCCATCGCCCCGCTGAACACTCCGCCGGCGCGGGCGGTGACCGCGGCCTTGGCGTCGGCACCGATCAGGTCCATGTTGATCGCCGCTGCCGCCCGCGTCCCGGATGCGGCAGCGGCCGGGACACCCGCCAGCAGGTCCGTCACGTTGCCGGCGGCCCACACTCCCTCGACGCCGGTGAACCCAGCCTCGTCGGTGACCAACCGCACGCCCAGCCCCATCGGGTGCTCCGTCACCGGTAGACCCAGCTCAGCGAGGAAGCCCGCCCTCGCCACGAAGCGCGGCGCCACCACCAGCGCATCCACCGCGACCGACCGACCCGAGGCCAGACGAACGCCCGACAGCCGGTCCTGATCATCGACATCCAGGTCGCGGACCTCACCGTCGACCACTCCGACACCGAGTGCGGCCAGCTGCTCCCACTGCTCCCCCGCCAGATCGCCGCCGGTGTGCAGGAACAACGTCACCTCTGACGACAACTGCCGGAACAGCAGCGCCTGATGGAACGCCGCTGGGCCCGTGCCCAGCACGCCGACCGCCGCTTCGCGCACCTCCCAACCGTGGCAGTACGGGCAGTGAAGCACGTCGCGCCCCCACCGCTGCGCAAGGCCCGGGACACCGGGCAGCTCATCCACCAGCCCCGTGGTCACCAGAACCCTCCGCGCCAGCGTCCGCCTCCCGTCGTCGGTGCCCACCACCAGACGTTCGCCCTCACGGCGAACCCCCTCAACGCGGCCGGAGACGATCCGCCCGCTGTACGAAGCGACCTCCTCCCGCGCCAGCCGGAGCAGCTCCAGCGGCGCGATACCGTCCCTCGACAGCAGACCGTGCGCCGCCGAGGCCGGAGCATTACGCGGCTCACCCTCATCGATCACCAGGACCGACCGGCGAACCCGCGCGAGCGTCAGCGCGGCCGACAGACCCGCCACACCACCCCCGACGACCACGACGTCCCACACCTGACCGGCTGCCTGTCCCCACTCCTTCTCGCTCATACCGCGACCCTGCGGCCTCCCCACCCCCGACAGCAAACATCTATGCCGTTTCGGCAAAAACCAGCCCACGTCTGCGCGTGGTCCAGCACGACGGTCCAGCACGACGAACATCTCCTCCGATGCCGGGAACCGCTGGGGCCCGCCGTCCGCATGCCGACGTCCTCGCTCAACAGTGTTGGGCTGCTACGCGTCAAGGAAGTGCGTGGTCAGCTCGTAGTGGCGACTCACGCGTACGCCGGTGTGGTCGAGTTCGAAGTTGACCTGCCAGATCTCGACACCGCGTTTCACGGCTTGGGCGACCTGTGCTTTGACTTCGCTGTGGTGACTGCTCTTCTTGACTTGGAAGCCAGGGTTGTCGTACAGGAAGCAGACCAGGAGGATCGCGCGTTCGTGGGCTTCGAGGCTCCGGCCGAGTTCGCCGATGTGCTTGACGAGCCGGTCGGTTGCGGCCAGGGGCGGGCGTGGCCGGGTGCGGATGTGGTCGCCGAGGGGCACCTGAAGGTGGTCCAGGGGGGTCTTCACCTCGATGTAGGTGTCGTCGTTGACGAGGAAGTCGAGCCGTGACCGGCCGAGGAACTTCTCGCGTTGGACGGTTTCCGCGGTGACGATATGCGGCAGGAGCCTGCGGCTGAGGGCGTGTTCGACGTAGCGGTTGGCCGCGGTCTGGTTGATACCGATCCAGGTGGGGTCAGGGGTGCCGGGCGGATCGACGCTGACCGCCTCGACCGTGTAGGGGGTCTTGCGGGCGCTGCTGTGGCTGCGGGACAGCAGGCAGGGCAGGCCGTCCAGGACCAGGTTGCCGATGCGGCCGGTGGTCGGGCAGTGGCAAGCGAGCGCCACGTCCTCAACCTGGACGTCGATGATGAACCGGTTGGGGCGCCGGACGATCGTGGCTTGTGCGAGAGGCTCGGGGAAGTAGATCTTGTCGTCCTTCGCCTCGCGTGCCGCGGCGGTGTCCGTCATGGTGCCCTCGCTCATGTGCGTGCGGTTGGTACGGCGGGCACGGGCCGTTCGGGGGGTGTGCCCGCCGTGAGGTGGTGTGGCTGCAGATCAGCGCTGGTGCTGGGCGAGGGCCTGGGCAATCGCCTCTTTGACGGAGGTGGTGGGGCGGCCGAGCAAGTTCTGCAGTTCCCTGCTGTCTGTGTACCAGGCGCCTCGTGCGGCGCCGGCGCTGTTGTCGGCGATGGCGTCGGTGAGGAACTGCGGCAGGCCCACGCTCGCGAGGGTCCTGGAATACTCGGCGGGCGGCATGTCGGTGTAGGTCACCGTGGTGCCGGTCTGGGCGGTGGTCTCGGCGGCCAGGTCACTCATGGTGAATGCGCTGCCGCCGAGCTCGTGGATTCGGTTGTTCATCGGCTGGTCGGCGGTCACGAGGGCGGCGGCTGCGGCGAGGTCCGCGCGGGTCGCCCCGGAGATCTTCCCGTCACCGGCGGAGCCGATGATGGTGCCGTACTGGAGCCACATGCCGATGTTGGCTGTGTAGTTCTCGATGTAGGAGCCGTTGCGGAGGATCGCGTACGGGATGCCGGAGGCACGGATGAGTTCTTCGGTGCGGGCGTGCGGTTCGGCCATGGCGATGCCGCTGCTGTCGGCGTTGAGGTAGCTGGTGTAGATCAGCGCGGGGGCTCCGGCCTCTTTCGCCGCGCGGATCACGTTGGCGTGCTGCTCGGCCTGGCGACCGAACTCGTTGGAGGAGATGAACAGCAGCCGTCGTGCGCCGGTGAACGCGGAGGCGAGCGTCGCGGGCTTGTCGTAGTCCGCCTCACGGACGTGGATGCCGCGCCCGGCCAGGTCGGCGGCCTTCTCCGGGGTCCGGACAGCGGCCACGATCTGGTCGGCGGGTACGCCGCGCGCGAGGAGTTCCTCCAGCACGAGGCGGCCGAGCTGACCGGTGGCAGCGGTGACGGTGATCATGATTGCGAGCTTTCTTACCAGTGGAGGGGGCGGTTGAAAGGGGCGGGGCCGCCGCCGTGGCGACGGTCGGCGGACCCGCTTTCGGAGCTGGTCAGTGCTCGGTGTTGCCTCCGGCCCGGATCACCGGGCTGAGGTCGAAGACGCTGATCACATGGGTGATCTTGCCGTCCTTGACAGCGATGTAGTCGATGCCGCGGAAGTCCTTCGCGAAGGGCGTTTCGGTGGTGTAGACGGCCGCCGCGTGGGTGTCGTTGCCCAGCACGTCGATCACCGTGCCGCTGATGAGTGAGCTCGCGAACGGCGCCAGGAAATCGCGGTAGCGGGCCACGCCCTCGAAGCGGCCGTTCGGGGCCTCGCACACGACGTCCTCGGCGAGGAATCCCAGCGCCTTCTCGACGTCGCGGCCGAGCCAGGCACGGGCGAACTCGTCGGCGACCTTCTGGGCGGGCCTAAGGGTGGCAGTCATGGGAAATATTCCTTTCAAGTGTTTCATCCCCCAATGTGCGGCGAGTGCGGCTTGGGCGCACCGGGGGTCGCGGACCGGGGGAGCCGGATGGCCTGGTTGGCGGTCCGGCCGGTCCGTAACACCATCTTGGCGAGACATACATGACAGGGAGCGTCATGTATGTCTGAAGTTTCGGGGACTGTTTTCCGCGTTCTCGGAATGGTGGCCTTCGTCCGCCCCGACCTGTGAAAGGTCTCGTGTCATGAGGTGTCGGCCGGCAGTGGGCGAGTGCTTCCGGCAGGCACCGGGCAGTGCCGGGGCCTGCCGGTCGACGGGAGGTGTTCCGGGCTGCCGGGGGCCGGGGCTCACTGCCGTGGGGATCAGGTGCTGCGGCCCTCGGTGTACAGGGAGAAGGTCTCCTGTGCTCGGCGGGTCAGAACCTCGCGCAGTTCCGCAGGCTCCAGCACCTCAACCGCTGGGCCGAACGCCAGCAGTTGTTCAGCCGAGCGAAGAGCGGGGAACCGCAGCTCCAGCTCCACCGGTTCCTCCGCACCGGTCTCGGCCTCCACCAAGGCCGGTGCCGCATCCGCGAGTTCGGCTTCGTGATAGCGCAGGAACCTCGCCAGCACCGACCGCCGCACTCGCACGACAACGCGTACCGGGGCCGGGATCCGGTCGATGTTCTGCCGCAACACCTCCCACACGTCCGCCAGCTCCACCCCGTCCCGGCGGCGCACCGGTTCGTCAACCACCGACGCCGACAGCATCCGGTCCGAACGGAACATCATCGGCTGACCCCGGTGGTCCGCCACCAGGTACCAGGCTCCGGCCTTGCTCACCAGCCCGTACGGATCCAGGGTGTACGAGCGGACCTGAGCGTCACGGCCGTGCCGGTACCGCAGTCGCAGCCGTCGGTCGTTGAACACCGCTGCCTGCAGTACGCCCAGGTCGACCGCCGAGGACCGCGGACTGCTGCGCCAGCGCACCGGATCGATCATGATCCGTCTGCTGGCCAGATCGGCGTCACCCCGGAACGGCGCCGGCAGCGCGGCCATCACCTTGCGCAGTGCTGAACCGATCGCCTGCCCCAGCCCCAGATCCGCGTGTGCCTGCTCCGTGACCAGCACGAACAGGGCACGAGCCTCGTCGGCGGTGAGTCCGGTGACATCGGTGCGGTACCCCGGCAGCAACGCGATGCCGCCCTTGCTCCCGCGCTCTGCGTACACGGGAACCCCAGCCGCCGACAGCGCCTCGACATCTCGGAAGATCGTGCGAACCGACACTTCCAGACGCGCCGCCAGCTCGCCGGCGGGCATCTGCCCGTGCGTCTGCAGCAACAGGAGGATGGAGAGCAGCCGGTCCGACTTCATGTCTCAAGCATGGGGCACATACATGACGTCATGCGTCATGTATTCCTGTTCAGGGGGGCCGCGCGGGGCGGTTCAGCGCTTCCGGTGATGCAGTCCGGGCGGGGACGGTTGCCTCGGGAGCCGGTGGCTGGGGTTCTGACCCACGAGGTCGCACAAGCCACAGCCCGGACACTCACTCATGCACACCAGAACACACTCGTACTCAGTCAATCGCCAGCAGTTCGCTACTCTTGCTCGTTCCTCCACCGCCGTCCACCCGGCTCAGGGAAGGACACCTGCCGGGGTGCGCACGGTATGACGCAGACGGGCGGCGTCCTGGCTGGGGGGCGCGCCGAACTGGCGGCGGTATTCCCGGCTGAACTGTGACGGGTTGTCATAGCCGACGCGCTGGCCGACTCCGGTGACGTCGCCCGGGTGAGTGGCGAGCAGCAGCCGGGCCTCCTGCAGCCTGATCTGCTTCTGGAACTGGATGGGGCTCATCGCGGTCACCGCCTGAAAGTTGCGGTAGAAGGCGGAGACGCTCATGCCGGAAAGGCGCGCGATGTCCTCGACCCGGAAGGGCTGCGCGTAGTGCTCGCGGATCCAGCGCACGGCCCGGGAGATGTGGCTGAGGCCGCTGTCGGCCAGGCCGAGCTGGCGAACCGTCGCACCCTGCTCGCTCGTGACCAGGCGCCACAGGATCTCGCGCTTGACCAGCGGGGCGAGCACGGCACGGTCGCGGGGCTCGTCGAGCAGACGCAGCAGACGGACCACCGCGTCGAGCAGTGCGGCCGGAGCGTCGCTGACGGCGATGCCCGACGGCGCGCCCCCGCCGACGTGGGGGGTGTCTCCGGGCCCGGCGTCAAGCAGCAGCTCGGCGACGGCGGACGGTTCCAGCGTGAGACCGAAGCCGAGGGCCGGCCGCTCGGGTTCGGCCTGGGTGAACTGCCCGGTGACGGGCAGATCAACGGATGCGACCAGGTACTGCCCGGGCCCGTACTCGTACACCCGCTCGCCCAGGGCGAGTCGTTTGGCGCCCTGGGCGATGACCGCGAGCACCGTGCCGGACGTCGAGGGTGCCGGCGGATCCGACCGGTCGACCTTCGAGATGAGGACGCCGTCTATGGCGGTGGTCCAGTCGGGCCGGGCATGCCGGTCGAGCAGGGTGCGGAGCTCTTCCAGGTACATGCGTCCATTGCAGCACCAATCCGCGCTGCGGCTCCCGTGCCCGCGAGGATCGTGCAAGTACGAGCGAGCATCGTTCTAACGTTTTCGCAGGTCACGTCGGTTGAATGGAATCACCTCACTCCATCACCGAAGAAGCGGGCATCCATGATCGCCGACTACGGCTTCACCGCCACCCTGACCGCCAGGCCCGGAATGGGCGACTGTCTGGTCGACCTGTTGCTGACCGGCCTGAACGAGGGCAGCCCCGGCGCGAGCGAACACTGCGTCGTCTACCTGGTCTCCCGTTCCGCGTCCGACCCCGACGTCGTCCACGTCACCGAGGGCTGGACCAGCGAGGAGGAGCACCACCGGATCTTCGCCGGTGAGGCCGCCCAGGCGATCGTGGCGCAGATCGACGGACTGCTGGCCAGGGAGTCCGAGTACACCGACTACGTGCCGGTCCGCGGCAAGGCCGCCTTCTGATCCGGCGATCGTCCCTCGCCCCGGCCCCTGCCGCCTCGGCGCCTGCCAAGGCGGCCCTCTCTCTTCTCGCCCGGCCTCCGGCGTCACCCCACGAAAGGCAGCAAGCATGACCACGGCACGACCCGACCTGGACCCCGAACTGCGTGAGCTGCTGGCCGACATGCCGTTGATGTCCCAGCTCAGCTCGGAAGTTCTCGCGCAACTGCGCCGGCTTCCGTCGACGCCCGTCGAGTCCCTTCTCGCCCACCGGCAGGTCGACCGGCGCGAGGTCACCGTGCCCGTCAAGGACGGTGCCCCGATCCTCCTGTCGGTGTTCAGTCCCTCGAACACCGATCGCACCGCCGCACCCTGCGTCTACTGGATGCACGGGGGCGGGATGGTCATGGGCGACCGCTTCTCGCAGATCGACATCCCGCTGGAATGGCTTGACCAGTTCGGCGCGGTTGTGGTCTCGGTGGACTACCGGCTTGCGCCGGAGGCCACCAGCACCGCCCTGGTCGACGACTGCTACCAGGGGCTGCTCTGGGTCGCCGAACACTCCGCCGAACTGGGCATCGATCCTGCCCGGATCGTCGTCGCGGGCGCCAGTGCGGGCGGCGGTCTCGCGGCCGGCGTCACACTGCTTGCCCGCGACCTCGGCACACCGGCGATCGCCGCGCAGATGCTGATCTGCCCCATGCTCGACCACCGCAACACCAGCACCTCCAGCCGCCAGTACTCCGGCGGACCCGGTGTCTGGACCCGCGAGATGAACGAGTTCGGATGGCGCTGTGTCCTCGGCGACCTCACCGAAGACGAGGTACCCCCGTACGTCTCCCCCGCGCTGGCCGACGACCTCTCGGGCCTGCCGACCACCTATATCGACACCGGCTCCGCCGAAGTCTTCCGCGACGAGGACGCCGACTACGCCACCCGCATCTGGGCGGCCGGCGGCCAGGCCGAACTCCACGTCTGGGCGGGCGGCTTCCACGGGTTCGACGCGCTGTACCCGCAGGCGCGCATCTCGGCAACGGCCCGCCGGACCCGGGCCGACTGGCTCGCCCGAGTCCTGCCCCCGGACTCCGCCGCATAGCGCCGCCGACTCACTCACGCACACTCACGCACACACACGACTGCACACATGACCGCACACACGACCGCACACACGACCGCACACAGGAGGAACACCATGAAGGTCGCCATCGTCACGGGCGCCAGCTCCGGCATCGGACAGAGCGCCGCGATCGAGATCGCCAAGCGCGGAACCGGAGTCATCCTGACCTACGGCAACAACCCGCAAGGCGGGCTGGAGACGGTCGCCGCCATCGAGAAGGAGGGCGGCACTGCCGTCGCGCTGCCGCTGGACGTGGGTGAGACCGGCACCTTCGCGGCTTTCCGCGACACAGTGGCCGCCGTGCTGCGCGACACCTGGCAGCGCGACACATTCGACTACCTGGTCAACAACGCCGGTTTCGCGCAGACGTCGTTGATCGAGGACACGACCGAGGAGACGTTCGACAGGCTCATGCGGGTCCTGCTCAAGGGACCGTACTTCCTGACGCAGCGGCTGCTGCCCCTGATGGCGGACGGCGGGGCCATCGTCAACACGAGCAGCAGCTCGGCGGCGACGGCCAGCCCGGAGCCCGGCTACTCGGCCTATGCGTCGATGAAGGGCGGCCTGGACGTGCTGACCCGGTACATGGCCAAGGAATTCAGCACGCGGGGCATCCGCGTCAACGCTGTCTCGCCGGGATCGACCCGCACCCGGATCGCCGACGACGCCTTCACCCGTTTCCCCGAGGTCGTTCCGACCCTCGCCGCGAAGACCGCGCTCGGCCGCGTCGGCGAACCCGGCGACATCGGCGCGATGATCGCCACACTGGTCTCCGACGAAAGCCGCTGGGTCACCGCTCAGAACATTGAGGTATCGGGCGGCTACAACCTCTAGGACTTACCCGGCCGACAGGCCCACTGGGAGTTCAGGGCGGCGGAGCAGGGGGACTGGTACCGGCCGGGTACGGGCGTAGTTTCCGGGTCAGTGCCACGCCCTGGGCGGGGTCGTCGTTGACGTATTTGGTCGCGGTGATCTCGGTCGGCGCGACGTCCTGCTCGACCCAGCGGACGATCGGGGCGAGTGTGTCGAACCGGTTGGGTCCGGGGCCGCCGCCGCAGTGGGTCATGCCGGGCGCCATGAACAGCCGGGCGAAGTCCTCTCTGTTCTCCTTCGGGCCGGGCGTGGTGGCGCGGACCATCTGACGGTAGTAGTCGATCGTGTCGTAGGCGGAGACGACCGGGTCGGCCCAGCCCGCGTACATCAGCAGCTTCCCGCCGCCGTTTCGGAAGCGGCGCAGGTCCGGGTCGGTCGCGTCGATGACCGGACCGAGCTTCTGCCGGGCAAACCGGATGTCCCGGTGGTAGTCGAAGGTCCACCAGTTCCAGTCGGGGTCGTCGAAGACCCAGTACCGCCAGAAGTTCGCGCGCGCCGGTGCCGTGGTGCCCCAGTAGCCGCTCCAGCCGGACAGCACCTGGCCCGCGGCGTTCACCACCGGCGCCTCACTGCCGACAGGCCAGCCCGGATAGATCTGCTCTCCGGTGCGCGGGTCACGCGCGCCGGCGTACATCTTCCGTGCGGCCCGGATCTGTGGATCGGTCAGACAGTCCGGCCCGTCGCCTGATGAGCAGCGAAGGCTGGCGGGGTCGAACGAGCACGACCGCGGGTCGGTGAGGAAGTCGTCGGTGGCCTGTCCTCCGTCCCGGCCACGGCACCGTCGCACCGCCGCGTCGGTGAGCAGACGGAGTTTCGACGCCGGGATGACCGGACGGCTGTCGTCGCCCGGCGCGTGGTTGCTCAGGAACTGCCACAGGAACCCGGCGTTGAGGCTGATCCGGTTGTTGCCCGGGGCTCCGGCCACGATGCCGTCGAAGTCGTCCGGGTAGCGTTGCGCCTCCGTCAGCGCCTGCTGGCCGCCCGTGGAGCAGCCGACGAAGTACGAGTGACGCGGTGCCGTGCCGGTGAACGCCTTCACCACCCGTTTCGCGTTCAGGACGGACTCGTGCACGGCGCGGTGCCCCCAGTCGACGATGATCTCCGGGTTGGCCGCGCCCTGCACGAAGACGTCCGGGTCATCACCGGTGTGCCCGGTGTCCGTGCCGACGGTGACGTATCCGGCGCCGAGCATCCGGCCCATGGAGGCGAAGTCGATGGCCGAGCTGTAGCCGCCGTTGCCGAACATGAGCAGCCGGCGGTTCCAGTCCCGCTGGGGCAGCCAGACCTCGAACCCGATGCGGGAGTTCGGTACCGGATTCGCGACGCCGTGCACACGGCAGAACGCCGGCACCGGCATCGTCCGGCCGTCCGGCGCGGTGTACTGCCCGGCGGGCACGGCCTGGGCGACGGTGACCTTCGCCTGCGGCAGCCGGGCGCGGGACAGGGCGGCACATCTGCTCGCGGGGCCCTCCGCGGTGGCTGTGGTGGTAGCCGAAGCCGTGGCCGGCGGGGCGGCCGGCAACAGGAACGCCGAGGCCACGGCGAGGGCGGTGAGAATACGCCTGAACTGTGAGGATGAGATCATGTTCGGGTGTCCGTCCGACGGCAGGCCTAGGGCGTGTTTCGAAAGTCCCGTCGTCCGCCCGAAGGGCGGGCCCCGCGGCGGCGATGGGGGTCCTCCCGCGCGAGCGAAGCCGAGCGTGGGGGAGCGTGCGATCGCAAGGCGCCGGAGCGCCCTAATAGCGGAGCTATTCGGGTGTTTCGGCAACGCCGTGTGGGGGTGCCCCCACGCCCTTGAGGCAGTGGGGGAGTGCGTGCCAGACGCCGCGGGGCAGGCGAGGCTTTCGAAACACGCCCTAGCGGGACTGGGCGAAGAGCCAGTCGATGACGACGTCGTTCTCGTACGTCTGAGCCCACGACAGATGCGCACTCACCGGCGTCGTTCCGGCCGGGTAGCTCGTGAACAGCACATGGCTGCCGGCCCGGTGGGCGCGGTTCAGCAGGGCGCGGGAGCGGGCTTCGTACTCCGCTTTCGGCAGGTCGTTGGCCCACTCCCCGCGGGTGACCCGTGCGCCGGCGCTCTCCAGCGCGTTCATCAGCGTCCAGGTGCCGGGCTTGCCGAACCGCCCCTCACGGTAGGGAACGACCGGGTCGTCGACGGAGTGGTCGGCCCAGATCGGGATGTGCGTGATCGCGCCCAGGGCGGACGGGTCGCCCCAGCCGGCGGTGGCCAGGGCCGCGGCGAAGGTGCGGGGGCGCTTCGGGAGCAGGGCGTAGATGCCTCGCGCGCCCGACGACAGGCCGACGATATAGCAGCGGTCGGTGTCGACGGGGCGCTCGGCCGTGAAGGTGTCGATGAGCTCGGTCAGCGCGGCCTGGACCCTGGGGTCGGTCCAGTCCGTGCCGTCGGGTCCGTCCATGGGGCGGGGCAGCGGGATCTGGGGGGCGAGCACGAACGCCGGGTTCCGGCGCTGGCGTTCCGGCTTGGCGAAGGTGACGGCGACCCGGTTGGCGGTGAGCTGGGTCATGTTGTTGTCGGCGACCTCGCCGCCACCGTGCAGGGTGACGACGAGCGGGTACCGGGTGGGCGGCGCCCCTGGACTCCGTACGTATCCGGCAGGCTGGTACAGCCGGAAGTCCAGCTCGAATCCCGTGGAGTCGGTGAACGAGCCCGCGGTGAAGTCGTCGGCCACGGGGGTGATGACGTCGTTGTTCCTGATGGTCAACGAGCCTGCGACGAGCACCAGTTGGCCGTCGCCCGCCGTCACTGCGGCCACTTGGCGGACGGCGTAGGCGCGGTCGAGCGGAAGGGGGTCGACGGCGCCGGAGGCGCGCGCATTGGTGTCGTCCGGGTCGAGTTCGATGACGAGGTACCTGCCCGGCCGTCCGGCGTGGCGCCGGTCGTCCACCTCGGCCGCGGTGTTCGGGTAGACCCGGGTGACCGTGCGAGCCGTGGTCTGCCCGCCGAGGGTGGCCGTGACCTGGAACGCGGAGGGCGGGATGGTGTCCCCCTGTAGGTCGATGGGGCGCGCATGACGGAGGACGACGGCGATCACCCGCCAGTTGTTCCTCGGGGTCACGTGTGTGATGAGGTCGGCCCGCAGGACGGGATTGGCCCCGGACGTCGCCGCCTGCCCTCCCGGCACCGTGGCATCGGCCGCCGCCGCACTCGCCGTGGTCACCGCGGTCGTGGTGACCACCGTCGAGGCGGTGACCGTGCCCGCGGCCATAGTGAGTGCCGAACGTCTGGTGATCCGTCTCATGAGTCCTCCTCGCGTCGTCACGTCACGCGTGAGTCTGCGAGCCGCCTCCCAGCGGCGTCCAGCATCAAACCGGGATGTGTCGATGCGTCCTGTGCATCAATCTCGCTGGCTGCCCGGCCGAGACCGGCCGGGCGTACGCGCGGCGACGTGCGGCGCTGGAGGCGTTGTTCGCGGATCGTGGCCTGGCGCCGTTCACGTTGTGCCCGTCGACTACGACCCGGCCGTGGCGCGGGAGCGGTCGACGTGGACGGCGGTCGGGCGGAGGGGGGTGTGCTTCAAGCGTCTGGACGATCCCTACAGCGGGGGCGTGCGGTCGTGGCGGAAGCACACGGTGCGGGTGACCACCGCGGCCCTGATCGGTACGGTCACCCCACCGCTCACCGCGCCCCGTGGGGCGCTCGTAAGGGGTGGCGAGGTCGTGCCACTGCGCTTTCTCAGCTGATGGTGACGACACGCGCCCAGGGCGGCGGGGCGTCCGGGACGTAGTCGGGGGTCTCCTCGTCCACGGCGTGGGCGGGACGCGGGAAGAGACCGACGACGGTGCGGCACGGCGGCTGCGCGGAGGGCCACGGAGTCTGACCATCCGTCAGGGCAACGATCACGTCCGGACGGGGCCGGGAGCGGAGGGCCCGGGCGAAACCGGAGCGCAGATCCGTTCCCCCGCCGCCGACCAGTGCGATGTTCTCGGCGCGGCAGAGCGGGACGGCGACCCCGGCCGCCGCGTCGCAGGAGATCACCGAGACCAGGTCGCGCCGCCCGCCCACCGCCCGTGAGATCGCCGCCACCTCCAGCAGCGCGCTGCCCAGTTCGGCGTCGCTCACCGACCCGGAGGTGTCGATCACGACGCAGACCCGGGGCGGCGTACGGCGCAGGCTCGGCAGCAGCACCCCGGGGATGCCGGCCGAGCGCCGGGACGGACGACGGTAGCTGTGGTCCTCGCCCACCCCCGGCGCACTCGCTGCCGAGCGGACCGCCGCTCCCAGCAACTGCCGCCACGGCTGCGGCGTATGGAACGCCTCGTCCGCCCACCGGCGCCAGCCCTCCGGCGCGTCGCCCGGTCGGCCCTTGATCCCCTCTGCGACCCGGAAGCGGACCGCGTCCCGCTGCTGCCTGCTCAGCCCGTGTGCCCCGTCGGGCCCCAGTTCCCACGGCCGGCCCTGCCCGTCGGCACCACTGCCGCAGTCCAGCCAGGCCAGGTCCGCGGCGAGCCCGGACATCGACGCCGTCCGCAGGTACTCCTCCATCAGCAACCCGTCGGGCAGCCGCAGCAGCGACGGCAGCACCGCCCCGGCAGGCAGGGGCAGACCGTCACCGTAGATGTCGTCGTTGATCTCGAAGTCGGCGGCGATGTTCCGCCGCAGCCTCCCCCAGCTTTCGGCCGGGGGGACCCCCATCTCGCTTCGCTCGCCCGGCCCGTACTCATCATGCTCCCGCGCATACCGCTCGCCGCGCCCGTGGTGGTCCCGCAGCAGATGGGAGACCTCGTGCACCCAGACGCCCGCCAGCTCCTCCACCGGGGTGCGCGCCACGAAGCCCGGGGAGACGTAGCAGCGCCAGTGCGCGTCCACCGCCATCGTCGGCACCGACCGGTCCTCCACCACGTGCAGCGCGAAGAGCGCGTCGGCCAGGTAGGGGCGGACCTTCACTGCGTGCAGTCGGGCGGCCAGCAACTTCTCCATGTCCAGCGGGAGTCCGGGCCCGCCGACCGGCCCGCCGGAGCCGGCCGGCGGGCCCGGCACGGTGGCCCGCACCGGGCGCGGCGGCGCGGGCCGGGGCATCGGGCGCGGTTTCGGGTGCTTCGTGGCCTCCGTCATCGGCGCGTCCCCGTCGCACGCCCGGCATCGGCCGATGCCGCGGCCCGCTCCACCGACCGGTCCGCCCGCCGGGCGAGACCGACCACCGCGGCCAGCCGCTCGACCGCGTCCGGCACGTCCCAGTCGTCTCGCCGCAGCGCGGCCAGCGCTTTCGCCGGGGCGACCAGCAGGTCCGGGGCGCCGGTCTCCAGCGCCCGGACCAGTACAGCCCAGCCCGCCTCCCACCGCTCCCGCTCTGGCCGGGCCCCTACGGCGGCCACCACCGCCTCCAGCGCTGCCTGGCGCAGATCGCCCCGCACCGGCAGCTCGGCGGAGACCGGATCGGCCAGCAGCGACTCCGGGTCCGGCAGGTCCATCCGGTCCAGGTGGGCGAGGAGTTCGAGCCCCGGCCCGTCCCCCACTGCGCCCCGCACCAGCAGCGCCAGCACGTCCTGGGAGACGCAGGCCGCCGTGGCGAAGGCCAACAGGGTCAGCGCAGTCTCCCAGCTCCGGGGCGAGGGCCAGGCACCGCCGCGCCGCGTCTCGGTGCTCGGCAGCCGGTGGATCAGCGTCGGCCGGGCTTGAAGGAAGCCGCAGACCGCGCGCCGTGCGAAAGCCACCGCCTCCGGCAGCCGCTCCGGCTCCAGCCGGGGCAGCTCCGCCCGGGGCCAGACCCCGCCCAGCCCGCGCACCACCACCTCCCGATCGTGCACCCAGTACAGATGCACGAACCGGTTGGCCAGCGGGGGGCTCAGTTCCCACCCGTCCGCTGCGGACGCTCGAGGATTGGCGGCAGCCACGATCCGCACCCCCGGCGGCAGGTGCAGCGCACCGACCCTCCGCTCCAGGACGACCCGCAGCAGCGCGGCCTGGACCGCCGGGGTGGCAGTGGACAGTTCGTCCAGGAAGAGCAGCCCCCGCCCGGCCCGCACGAGCTCCACAGCCCACTGCGGCGGCGCCATCGGCACCCCCTGCACCGCCGGGTCGTCGCCCACGATGGGCAGCCCGGAGAAATCGGACGGCTCGTGGACGCTGGCGATCACGGTCGTCAGCGGCAGGTCGAGGGAGGTGGCGAGCTGCGTGAGAACCGCGGTCTTGCCGATGCCCGGCTCGCCCCAGAGCAGCACGGGCAGGTCGGCCGCGACGGCCAAGGTGAGCGCTTCGAGCTGCTCGTCGGGGCGTGGCTCGGTAGTGGTTGTCCGCAGGAGAGTCAGGAGGTCCTCGGCGAGGGCGAGTTGGGAGCCGGTTCCGGATGTGTCGACGGGGGTGGGTGCGGGCCTGTCGACGGC
>NZ_VMNX01000177.1 GCF_009377235.1 Streptomyces acidicola | reverse complement strand
CCAGGCGCCCTTCGGGGCCCACGCCACCGGCACCTTCCCGTCCCCGGTCATGGATCTGGAGGGCGGCCCTGATGGCGATGGCTTGATACGTATGGTCTGCATTGGCGACTTTGCCCCCCGAAGCGCCGGATGCCGGGCTTCAATGTCGCTCAGTGGCGCGGGGGAGTCAAGATGGGGAGTCAGGACGCGGAACGCGGCGACGCCCGCCTGCGTCATGTCCAGGCAAAGAACCTGTGGGCGTATACGAGAGTTCCCCGGAGGCATGGGGTGCCTCCGGGGAACTCCTGTGCAGGTCGGGCGAGTTGCTGTTGCACCCGCACGTTCAGGGTGCTAGAGAACCGCTCCCGGTGTTACTGGACGACCTTCAGGAGACGGTTCGGGGAGCCGGTGCCCGGGCTGGTGACCACGCCCGAGGTGGCGCCGTTCGTGAGGGCCGTGGCGACCTGGGCCGGGGTGGCCGAGGTGTTGCCGCCAAGGTAGATCGCCGCCGCGCCCGCGACGTGCGGGGTGGCCATCGACGTGCCCGAGATGGTGTTCGTCGCGGTGTCGCTGGTGTTCCAGCCCGCCGTGATCGAGGAGCCGGGCGCGAAGATGTCCAGGACCGAGCCGTAGTTCGAGTAGCTGGCCCTCGCGTCCGTGTTCGTGGTGGCGCCGACCGTGATCGCCTCGGTGACGCGGGCCGGGGAGTACGAGGAGGCGTTGGCGTTGCTGTTGCCGGCCGCGATCGCGTAGGTCACGCCGCTGGCTATGGAGTTGCGGACGGCCGTGTCCAGCGCGGTGGAGGCGCCGCCGCCGAGGGACATGTTGGCGACCGAGGGGCCGCTGTGGTTCGCGGTCACCCAGTCGATGCCCGCGACCACGCCCGCCGTGGTGCCGGAGCCCGCGTTGTCGAGCACGCGGACCGCCACGATCTTCGCGGCCTTGGCGACGCCGTAGGTCGAGCCCGCGATGGTGGTGGCGACGTGGGTGCCGTGACCGTTGCCGTCCTGGGCGACGTTGTCGCCGTCCACGGCGTCGTAGCCGTTGGTGGCCCGGCCGGCGATCTGCTGGTGGCTGATGCGGACGCCGGTGTCGATGACGTACGCCGTGACACCGCTGCCCGCTGAGTCCGGGTAGGTGTACGTGCCGGACAGCGGCAGCGACGTCTGGTCGATGCGGTCCAGGCCCCACGGGGCGTTGGACTGCGTGGCGTCCACCTTGACGGTCTGGTTCTGCTCGACGGAGGCCACCGCCGGGTCGGCGGCGAGTCTCTTCGCCTCGGTCTCCGAGAGGTTGGCCGAGTAGCCGTTCAGCGCGTGGCTGAACGTCTTCTTCACCGTGCCGCCGTACGTCTTGATCAGGCCCTTGCCCTGGCTGGACGAGGCCTTCAGGCCCGCCTCGCCCTTCTTGAGCGTGACGATGTAGCTGCCCTTGATCGCGGTGGGGGAATCGGCCGAGAGCACCTTGCCCTCGGCCGGCGCGGCCTGGGCGGGAAGGGCCGTGAGTCCGCCCAGGAGGGCGGCTGTCGTCACGGTGGTGAGGGCGGCGATCCGGATCTTCTTGCTACGCAGCTGTGCCATTACGAGGGAGTCCTCCTCTTGGCAGCGTGCGCCGGGGTGTGGCGCACGACTGTGGGGGGTGCGCACGTCTTCGCACACACGACCCGGAGCGTCGCCTTCCACTCCGGGCTGGGTAAAGACTGAGTGATCTACGCGTGTACATCAAGGGAGTTGAGCCCTTGTCACGATTCTGTCATGTTCACGTAACAAAGTGTCCGCTGAGCGGACGGCTCCCGCTCTTGTCCAGAGGGAAAGTATTGGCATGAACACTTCCAGTCAACGCGTGTAGCTGGTACCACAGTTCAGGCAGTGATCCTGCTAAAGGGAGACTCCATGAGACGTTCCAGATTTACGGCATATGCGGCCTCGCTCCTCCTCGCCGTCGGCATCGCCCTCACCGGGGCCACGGCGGCACAGGCATCCCAAGAGGCCGCGGCCACCGGCTATGTGGCCCTCGGCGACTCCTACTCCTCGGGTCTCGGGGCGGGCAACTACATCAGTTCCAGCGGCGACTGCAAGCGCTCAACGAAGGCGTACCCGTATCTCTGGGCCGCCTCCAGCTCACCTTCGTCCTTCGACTTCATGGCCTGCTCAGGCGCCGTGACGAGCGATGTCACGGCCAGTCAGCTGGGCCCGCTGAACTCCGGCACCGGCCTCGTGTCGATCAGTATCGGCGGCAACGACGCGGGCTTCGCCGACGTCATGACGACCTGTGTCCTCTCCAACGACAACACCTGCCTCTCGCGCATCAACACAGCGAGGGCGTTCGTCGACTCGACGCTGCCCGGACGGCTCGACAGCGTGTACTCGGCGATCCGGACCAAGGCCCCCTCGGCTCGCGTCGTCGTGCTCGGCTACCCGCGGTTCTACAAGCTGGGCCAGGATTGTCTCGGCCTCTCCGAGACCAAGCGGTCCGCGATCAACAACGCGTCCGACTACATGAACGACGCCATCGCCAGGCGAGCCGGCGCCCACGGCTTCACCTTCGCTGACGTCCGTACCGCCTTCACCGGCCACGAGATCTGCTCGGGCACCGCCTGGCTGCACAGTGTCAACTGGTTGGACATCGGCGAGTCGTACCACCCGACGACGGGCGGCCAGACGCTCGGCTATCTGCCCGTGTTCAGGAACGCCGCCTGATTCAAGGACTCCTCCTGATTCAAGGACGTCGCCTGAACCAGGGACGTCGCTGATTCAGGGAAGCGGCCTGCTCGCTCCGTTCGGGGCGAGTGCGTTGGCCGAGAGGGAAGGGGAGGCCCCGTTCGTCGGGGTCTCCTTCTTGCAGGTCACCGAGAACGGCACCGAGTTGGACTCGGTCCGCACCGGTTCGTGGACCTCGACGCTGATCTCCTCGTTGAACGTGCCTTCGTCGGACTCCGTCGTCGCGGTGACGGAGTCCTGCTGGGTCTTCCCGCCTCCGGCCGGGAACGACAGCGTCTTCCAGCCGCGATCCGAGATGCTGCCGCTCTTGGCCACCCAGCGGTACCGGATCTCCACCGGCACGCTGCCCACGGTGAACGTGGCCGTGAAGACAGGCGCTTGGTCGCGCGGCGGCGGGCAGGGGCCGGTGTACTGAGTGTTCTCGCCCTGAAGCGTCACCTTTACGGACTGGGCCGACGGGGTCGTCGTCCGTTCGCCCTCGGGCGGGGTGCTGTCACCGCCTCCGTTGCCGCTGTCGGTCGTCTTGTCGTCGCCGCCCGAACCGCGGGTGTCGCTCCCGCCGTTCGCACTGCTCGAGGCGCCCCCGCTGTTCGCCGTGTCGCCCCCGCTACCGCTCCCGTCGCCGCGGTTCAGCAGGGCGTACGTCAGTCCGGCCAGGGCCAGCGCGAGAAGGACCGTGCCGGTGACCACGAAGGCCGCGGCGCGCCGGTTCCGGTCGGGTCGTGCGGGAGCGGGTGAGGCCCCGGATTGGGTGGCGGCCCCGGGGACGGGGTACGGCGGGGACGGGGACTGGTTCTGGTAGGGACTGGTCCGCGCGGACGGGGTCGGGTCAGGGAAGGCCACGGTCGGGGCGTACGGGGTGGAGGTGGCCGCGCCCGGGCGTGGAGTGCCGCCGGACGCGATCGTCCGCAGGTCCTCCGCCGCCCGCTCGGCCGGGATGCGCTCCGCCGGCTCCTTGCGCAGCAGCCCTTCGATGACCGGGGTCAGCGGGCCGGCCCGGAGAGGCGAGGGCAGTTCCTCGTCGACGACCGCCCGCAGGGTGCTCAGCGGAGTGTTCTGACGGAAGGGCGAGCTGCCCTCGACCGCCGCGTACAGCAGCACACCCAGCGACCACAGATCCGACTCGGGGCCGGGCCTGCGGCCCAGTGCCCGCTCCGGCGCGAGGAACTCGGGCGAGCCCACGACCTCGCCGGTCATGGTGAGCGCGGAACTGCCCTCGACCATGGCGATGCCGAAGTCGGTCAGGACGACGCGCCCGTCGTTCGCCATCAGCACATTGGCCGGCTTCACGTCCCGGTGCAGCACCCCCGCCTCGTGGGCGGCGCGGAGCGCGGCGAGGATCTCGGCGCCGATGAACGCGGTGCGCTGCGGGGAGAGCGGGCCCTCGGCGTCCAGTACGTCGGCGAGCGAGAGACCGCGGACCAGCTCCATGACGATCCAGGGGCGGCCCTCCTCCATGGCCACGTCGTAGACCGTCACCACGTTCGGGTTCGCCACCCGGGCCGCGGCCCAGGCCTCGCGCTCCAGGCGGGCGTACATCCGCTCCACCTCGGGCGTCGGGAGCCCGGCCGGGGCGCGCACCTCCTTGACGGCGACCTCGCGGTGCAGGACCTCGTCGAGGGCCCGCCACACGGTCCCCATGCCGCCCTCGCCGAGAGGGGACAGCAGGCGGTAGCGCCCCGCGATCACACGCTCAATGCCTGGTTCTTCGGACACGGGTGTCCCCCCATCGCAGCTGTGCGATTCCTCCACTCCGCGTTATATCTCCCCAAAAGTAGCTCAACCGAGTGCCGATGCCGCCCCCTTGAGTACCAATCCGGCCCCGAGGGCGACGACGACGAGCGCCGACACCAGGGGCATGGTCCTGCGCAGCAGCGCGACGGCCGGGCCGCCGGCCAGCCGGGGGCGCCGGTCCAGCAGCCGCGTCATCCCGTCGCCCGCCCGGACGACGGCGAACCCGACGCCCGTCAGCGTGAGCGCCAGGCCGACGCCGAACGCCAGCACGAGCACCAGCCCGAACCACGCCTTCCCCAGCGCGGCGGCGCCCACGAGCACGACCACCGCCGAAGGACTGGGCACCAGCCCGCCCGCGAAACCGAGCAGGATCGTGCCGCGGACGGTGGGGGCCACCGGGTGGCTGTGGGTGAAGCCGCCGTGGGTGTGGGTGATGCTGCCGCCGAAGAGGGTGCGCTTGCGGTCGTGTGAGTGGTCGTGGTCGTGGTCGTGGTCGTGCGTGTGTTCGTGATCGTGCGTGTGGCCGTGGTCGTGACGGTGGGCTGTGGCGTGTGCCTGCTCCGGTGCGTGGGAGTGCGCCAGCGCGCGGGCCTTGGGCGGGCTGTGCTCTTTGGTGTGGCTCGCACCGTCCGCGTGGGCGTGGGCGAGGACCAGCGCGCGCTCCGGCTCGTGAGCGGGGGCGTCGGCGTGCTCGTGGTGGTCCTGCTCGTCGTGGTGGTGCGTGTGGTCGTGGTCGTGCCGGCCGTGCTGGTCCCGCGCATGCTGCCGCATGAGCTTCCGGTTCAGCACGGCACGGCGTACGAGGCTCACGCCCGCCGCCATGACGAGGAGGCCGCTCGCGATGCCGAGCCACGTGATCACGGACGGCGCGGCGGACGATCCGGCGGCGATCAGCAGGCCCAGGGCGACCACGCCGAGGGTGTGCGTGATCGTCACCGACACGATCATGGGCAGGACATCGCGGAACGTGGCGTTCCCGCGGGCCGCGGCGGTCGCCGCCATGATCGTCTTGCCATGGCCGGGGGCCATCGCGTGCATCGCCCCGAGGAACACGGCGATGCCCAGGGCCAGCGCCGCGAAGCCGATGGACAGGTCCTGACGGGCCACCAGGTCGTCGAGCGCCTTCGTCCAGCGGTCCGCCCCGCGCGGCAGGATCGAGGCGCCGGGCGCGTCGTCCCCGTCTGCGGCCAGCGCCGGTCCGCCCGGCCGTACCTCCAGGGACGCCGACGCGGTGTCCTCCGGCGACGACAGCAACTCCTTCGGGTAGCTGGTCAGCTGCCGGGACACGGACGTCTCGGGCACGTCCGACTCCGTGAGCGTCATCCGGTCGCCCCGGGCGGTGACCTCGCGCCACCCCGGGCCGGAGTCCACGGCGGCCTGGAAGCGCACCGAGGTCGACCGGTCGGGGAGGGGCGCGGTCAGCCCGCACTCCACGCGCAGGGTCGTGAGCCCGGCCTGTCCGGGCCGTTCCTCGGCACGGCTCGACCCGACGGCCAGGGCCACGTCCTTGCCGCCGACGGTGACCTCGCTGTCCCGGGCGGCCGTCGCGCACCGCGCCTCGGCCCACTTCTCCATGCCCTGCTCCTTGATGGCGGGCTCGGCCTGGGTCGCCGGGATCTCCGCCAGGTCCTCGATGTGGAGGACGCGCAGCGTGCCGGAGGCGGCGACGAGACCGTCGTACCGGTTGACGGTGAAGTTGCCGAGGGGATGCGCGCTCGCGGCCGAGGCGGGGAGCAGCACGAGCGCGCAGACGGCCACGAAGACCGCCGTGCAGGAGGCGAAGACACGCCGGTGGAACGTCACTTGGCCGCCTCCAGAGCCTTGAGCGCCTTACGGGCCTTCTCCGCGCCCAGCGGGGAGAAGCCGGAGTTGAGGTCGAGCGCAGCCTCAAGTGAGCGCCGGGCTTTCTCGTCGTTGCCCGTGGCCTGCTCGATCATCCCGCGGTGGTAGCGGAACGTCGCGTCCTTGTAGCCGGTGGCGGCCGCGCGGCGCGCGTACGGCAGCGCCTCGTCGCTGCGGCCGTTGACATGCAGCGCCCAGGCGAGCGCGTCCGCCGTGTGGACCGTCTGCCGGAGCTTCCACTCGGTGCGGGCCGCGCGCAGGGCCGCCTTGCGGTCACCGTGGTCGGCATCGGCGAGCGCGGTGTCGAGGTCGGCGTTGACGCCGTTGGCGCGCGCGATCGAGGTCCAGGCGTTCACCAGCGTGTACTGGTCGCGGGCCTTCGCCTTGTCGCCCTTCAGCTCGTACAGCTCGCCCAGCTCGACGAGCGGTCCGGGCAGCGGATAGCGGGAGACGACCTGTTCCAGGGTGCGGATCGCGCCGTCCCGGTCGCCGCTCGCGGCCTCGGCGCGGGCGCGGCCCTCCAGTGCGGGGACGTACTCGTCGTCGGCGGCCAGCGCTCGGGCGTAGTGGCTGAGCGCGCCCTTGTGGTCGCCCTGCCTCCAGGCGAGTTGGCCGAGCTGCGTGGCCACGTACGCGATGTCGGGGCGTCCGGTCGCGGAGGTGAGGGCCTGCTTCAGGACCCGCTCGGCGGTCTTCGTGTCGCCGCGCAGCTCGCGCACGTACGCGTAGCGCGTGAAGACGGGGATGCCGGGGCGCCGGTCGTCCGCCAGGTCGGCGGCCTTCGAGGCGTCGTCGTAGCGGCCGAGTTCCACCAGGGCGTCGATCCGCGTGGCCAGCGCCCGTTCGCTGTACGGGTTCTGTTCCAGTGCCAGGTCGGCGTAGCGCAGCGCGTCCTTGAAGTCGTGGCGGGCCGCGGCGAGTGCCGCCTGTCCCGCGAGCGCCGGGTCGTTGTCCGGACGCAGGTCCAGGGAGCGCTTCAGGGCCTTGTCGGCCTGCGGGTAGCGGGAGGGGTCGCCCTTGGTGCGAGCCTGCTCCACGTAGGCGAGGCCCAGTGTGGCCCAGGAGGTGAAGTCCTTCGGCTGGCCGCGGAGATGGTTCTGGAGGGTGGCGATGTTCGCGTCGAGGTCCCCGCCGGCGAGCAGCTCCGCCGTGACACCCGGTGAGCTGGACGCGCTCACCGACCGCTCCTGCCGGTTGCCCAGCGCGATGGCTCCGGAGGTGATCGCGACGGCCAGCGCGGCCGCGCACGCGGTGAGGTGCAGCACGCGGCGTCGCTTCGACGCGCCGGGCCCACGCTCGGCCTTGACCGCTTCGGGTTTACGCGCGGCCCCGACCGTTTCGGGTTCACCGGTGACGTCGCGTGCGTCGTCGGCGAGGGCAGCCGTGTCCTCGTCCGGACGCTCGCCCTCGGGCGCGCTCTCGTTCGTACGCGGGGACATGCCCTCTCCTCGGGTTCCGTGACGGGAAGGTTCGTGGTGACCGAAGGGAGGCGCGGCCCGCGCCGTGGGGGATGGATGGGTGCGGGCCGCGCCAGTTCGGGGTCCGGACCGTTCAGCGGGTCCGGTGCGGGACCGGGCCGTTCACCGGCCCGGTCCGGGGGCCGGTCAGTAGTACGCCCGGTCGTTCTGCCGGCGGCGCCACCAGAACAGGCCGGTGCCGATGATCAGGACGCCGCCCGCGCCCGCCGCCGCGGAGCTCGCGATCAGCGTGGTGTCGGTGCCGCTGCCCGCGGCGGTCACGCCGCCGTCCAGCGCGCTGCGCACGTTGTCCGTGGTGTTGCCCTCGACGGTCTTGCCACGCGAACCGGCCGTCGGCAGACCCACGTACGGGAAGGAGTGGCCGAACTTCTTGTCGTTCTTGTCGACCGCGTCGCCCAGGTCGTTCTTGGCACCGAGCAGCTCGCCCTCGACGACCTGCAGCGCGATGTCGATCACGTCGTCGGTGAGCCGGCGTCCGTTCGGGAAGCCCTGGTTGTCACCGTCGAGCACACCGAGCCGCTTCGGCTTCTTGGTGGGCTCGATGGAGGTGTTGAGGCGCAGCATCTCCGACGGGGTGACGTGCGGCGGCTGGTTGAGGCCCTCGACGCCCTTGAGGAAGACGTCGACCAGGTCGTTGCGCGGCTCGTCGGGCGCTGGGATCTTGTAGATCGCCTCGATGAGCTTGGGCAGTTCGGGCTCGGTGACGTTCTTCAGGAACTGGGCGTCGTCCACGGGAGAGGACGCGTTGAACGTGTCCTTGTCCTTGATCGGGTTGACGACCTCGTTGACCAGCGGCATGCCGAGGCGCGAGACCTGGCGGAACTCGCCGTCCGCGCCCTTGCGCTGGGTCGTGGACCAGACGCCGACGATCGGCTGCTCGTGCGACTCGGTGATCGCTTCGCTCGGCACCTGCAGGGCTATCGAGTTGACGTTGTACTGCTTGAGGGTGTCCCGCCCGACCTCGGAGAGGTCACCGCCGTACAGCAGGTCGAACACGCGCAGGTCCAGGAAGAACGGATCGTCGGCCTGTCCGGCGAACGTCGTCACACCGCTCGCGGTCTCGTAGACCGCCTCGTCGCGCAGCTTCTTGTAGTCCGGCATCGACGCCTTGCCGACGTTCGACGGCGCCACCCGCACATCGTCCGCGAGCTGCGTCTTGGACACCGCGCGCCGGTTCTTCAGCTTGATGAGCTCGATGTCGTACGTCTGCGTGATGTTCAGGGTCTCGTCGTCGAGGCTCTCGACCGTGCCCGTGTTGTACAGGAAGCTCTTGTCGTTCTTCGTCTTCGTCTTGAACGTGTAGCGGAAGATCAGGTCTTCCTGCGCGTCGCCGTCCTGGTCGATGCGGATGTCGTACTGGGCGTCCTCGGCGAACGTGTAGAAGTTCGGTCCGCCCGCCGGTTCCTGGAGGGGTATCCAGTTCGCCACGATCGTCGTCGTGTCCGGCTTGTCCGGGCTGACGAACGCGTACAGGTCCGTGTTGTCGAACTGGGGCGTCCCTGAGATGAGGGGGGCCTCCCGGTGGCTGGAGGCGGAGGCCGCCCCCGGTTCCAGCGCGGTCACGCCGGCGGCTGCGAGCCCCCCGGCAGCCAGCGCACCACAGATGAGGGTCGCGATGTTCCTGCGCCCCGAGCCGCCCCTGGAAGTAGGTGTCATGCCGTCCGTCCTCTGTCCCAACTTGCCTGACGAACGCCATTCGGAGCGGTCGGCAGTGCGGATTGGTCGAATCTCAAACGTTCTTACGCAGTGTTTGAGATCTTGTTTCAGCGGCCGGTGACCGAGTCTTCGGACAGGCTGATCCGTAACTCCATCCGGAGGTGGGTTCGTTGCGAATGCCCTACACGAGGGGATGGCCGTGCGGTCCGGCCGGAGCAGAGGGGGAGCGAGTGGAGGCGGACGAACTTCTGGTCCGGGTGGCCCGAGGTGACCAGAATGCCTTCGAGGAGCTGTACGGACTGGTGTCCGGGCCCGTGTTCGGGTTGGTGCGCCGAGTCGTGCGCGACCCGGCCCAGTCGGAGGAGGTGGCGCAGGAGGTGCTGCTGGAGCTGTGGCGCTCCGCCGCGCGGTTCGACCCCGGCCGGGGCAGCGCCCTGTCCTGGATCCTCACGCTCGCGCACCGCCGCGCCGTCGACCGGGTGCGCAGCGCCCGCGCGGCCACCGAACGCGAGCAGCGCGAGGGCATGCGGGCCCACCACCCCGCGTTCGACCAGGTCGCCGAGGAGGTGGAGGCCGGCCTCGAACGGGAGTGGGTGCGCCACTGCCTCGACCGGCTCACCAACCTGCAGCGCCAGTCGGTCACGCTCGCCTACTACGACGGCTACACGTACCGTGAGGTCGCCGAACAGCTGTCCCTGCCGCTCGGCACGGTCAAGACCCGTATGCGTGACGGCCTGACCCGGATGCGCGAGTGCCTGGGAGGTGCCGCATGAGTCTGTTCGGCAGGTCGTCGCGGCGGGATCTGCACTCGCTCGCCGCGCCTTACGCGCTGGACGCGCTGGAGCCCCACGAGCGGATGCGGTTCGAGAAGCACCTCAAGAAGTGCGACCGGTGTACCACCGAGGTGCGGGCACTGTCCGAGGACGCGGTGCGGCTGGCGTGGTCGACCGCGGCCCAGGCTCCGCCCGCGATGCGCGACCGCGTTCTCGCCGCCGTACGCACCATGCCGCAGGAGGCCCCGTCCCGGAGCGCCGCCCCCGCACGCCCCCACCATCTGCCGGCCCATGTGTGGGGCACCGAACCGCCACCGCCCCCGAGGCGCGCGCCCCGGATGCGCTCGCTGCTCGCGCCGCTGGCCACCGCCACGGCCGCGGCGGCGCTCGTCGTGGCCTCCCTCTTCGCCGTGCAGGCGACGCGCACACAGGACCAGCTGGAGGCGGAGCGGGACCGGTCACGTGAGATCGCCAACATTCTCTCCGCGCCCGACGCCCGCGCCACCAGTGAGCGGGACGCCCAGGGCCGAGGGATCGGAGTCGTCGCCTCCGTCAAGGAGGGGCGCGCGATCGTCACCCTGAGCGGGCTCGACGATCCGCCGAGCGGTAGCGTGCACCAGCTCTGGCTCATGCGCCCCGACGCGCAACCGCACTCCCTGGGCCTGTTCCAGGGCGACACACCCCTGGTCACGGGCGGAATGAACGGCGACGCCACGTCACTCGCCGTCACCGTCGAACCCGACGGGGGATCAGCTCAGCCCACCAGCCAACCGATCACTCAACTCGCCCTGAAATCTGTCGGATTCGGAGAGTAATCGTCAACGTCCTTACGGGGTAGATGAATCCTGTGACCGAGATACACGAGTGCCCCAAGGGGGCGATAGGGTTACCCTGCCCGGGCCGGGCGGACTCGTACGGGTGGGGAGTGACATGGATCAGATAACAGCGCGCAGGGCACGAGTCCCTGCGATTACCTGCGGGAGCAGCGCGACCAGTTCGCGCCTCGACCGACATCTCTCGGTGCTGGCCGGCCCCGCCGTGCCACAGCGTGAGACGGCCGAGGCGACCTCGCTGATGCGCGAGCTCACCGCACGCGAGCCGCACGAGCGGAGCGGCAAGGGCAGCCGGGTCGGCCGGGTCTCGCTCTTCGCACCGCTGCGTCGGCTGCGCCGCACGCTGTTCGGCGGCCACTGAGCACCACGGGCTCACCGCAAGGAGCCCCCGCTTCACCAAGGGCTCACCGCAGGACCCGCGCTCAGGCGACCACACCGTCCCGGCGTAGCGCTGCGATCTCGTCGTCCGTCATCCCCACGGCACGCAGCAGCGTCACGGTGTGTTCCCCGAGCGCGGGCACGGCCCCCATCCGCGCCGCGTCCCCGCCCGGCAGCGTGATCGGGGGCAGCAGCGCCCTCAGCGGCCCGGCAGGCGTCCCCACCTCCCGCCACCGCTCCCGGGCCCTCAACTGCGGATGCTCCGCCACCTCGTGCAGGTCTCTGAGGCGCGCGCAGGCGATCCCGGCCGCCTCCAGCCGGGCCACGGCCTCGTCCGTGTCGAGCGCGCTCAGGGCCTTGGCCACCAGCTCGTCCGTCCGTGCCCGGCGCTCGACCCGGGCCGCGTTCGTGGCGAACGCCGGATCGGTCCCCAACTCCGGACGCTCCAGCACCTGTTCCGCCAGCCGACGCCACTCCCGGTCGTTCTGCACCGACAGCAGTACCCGCCCGCCGTCAGCCGTGGCATAGGCGTCGTACGGGGCGATGACGGCGTGACCGAGTCCCGTCCGCGCCGGGGGAGTTCCGCCGTGCATCGTGTGGTGCAGCGGATGCCCCATCCACTCGGCCAGCGCCTCCAGCATGGACACCTCCACCGGCCCGCCCCGCCCGGTCGTCCCGCGCCGCACGAGCGCCGCGAGCACCCCGGAGAACGCGTACATGGCCGCCGCGATGTCCGCCGCCGGAATCCCCGCCTTCACCGGCTGCTCCGGTGTCCCGGTCACCGACACCAGCCCCGCCTCGCACTGCACGAGCATGTCGTACGCCCGCTTGTCCGCGTACGGTCCCGACGCCCCGTACCCCGAGATGTCCACCGCGACCAGCCGCGGGTGCGCGGCGCACAGCGTCGCCGCGTCCAGGCCGAGCCTGGCTGCCGCGCCCTGTGCGAGGTTCTGCACGAAGACGTCCGCGTCCGCCACGAGCCGTCGTACGACCTGCCCGCCCCGTGGGTCCTTCAGGTCCAGTGCGATGGACTCCTTGCCGCGGTTGCACCACACGAAGTGCGAGGCGAGGCCGCCCGCCGCCGTGTCGTACCCGCGCGCGAAGTCCCCTCCGTCCACCCGTTCGACCTTGATCACTCGGGCGCCGAGGTCGGCGAGCTGCCGGGTGGCGAAGGGGGCGGCGACGGCCTGCTCGACGGCGACGACGGTGATGCCGTCCAGGGGGAGGGGGAGTGGCTGCATGGCACGGATCATGTCCCCGTTCCGTGCCGTTGTCATCTGTGGCCCGGGGACCCGTCTCACCGTTCGCCGCGTGCGTACCGCCGTACGGCCAGTGGCAGGAACACGGCGATCAGCACGGCGCACCACAGCAGGGAACCGGCGACGGGGTGGGTCACCGGCCAGGCGCCGTCGTCCGGCACCGGGGCGTTGCCGAACAGGTCCCGCAGCGCCGTCGTCACCGCGCTGATCGGGTTCCACTCGGCGATGGTGCGCAGCCAGCCCGGCAGGCCGTCCGTGGGGATGTACGCGTTCGACAGCAGCGGCAGCATGAAGGTCGCGCTGCCGAGCTGTCCGGCAGCCTCCTCGCTCCGTGAGGCGAGCCCGAGCAGGATGCCGACCCAGGTGGCGGCGAAGCGGAAGAGCAGCAACAGACCGAAGGCGCCCACCGCCGACGGCCAGCCGCCCTCGATCCGCCAGCCCATCGCGAGCCCGACCAGCAGCAGCGGAACGAGCCCGACCGCGGTCGTCAGCAGGTCGGCCACCGCCTGGCCCACGGGGACGGCGGAGCGGCTCATCGGCAGCGTACGGAACCGGTCCATCACGCCGCGGTGCGCGTCCTGGGCGGCGCCGAACATGCCCGTCATGATGCCGTTCGCGACGGTCGCCACGAGCATCCCCGGGACCAGGAACGCACGGTACTCCTCGCCCGGCATGGCGAGCGCGCTGCCGAAGACGTAGCCGAAGAACAGCAGGAACACGATCGGCATCGTCTGCGTCAGGACCGTGATGGCGGGCGCGTGCCGGATCCGCTGGAGGTTGCGGACCAGGACCGCGGTGCCGTCGATGACCAGCGCGCTCATACGGCGGCCTCCTTGCGGGCGGTGAGGCGCAGGAAGACCTCGTCGAGGGTGGGTGGGCGCAGGCTCGCGTCGACGACCGGCACCTGGCCCGCGTCGAGCTCGCGGACGATGCGGGGGAGGGTGAGCTCCGGGTCCAGGACGACCGCCCCGGCGGTGCGTCGCTCACGGTCGAGCACCGGCTCCGCGCCGGTCAGCTGGTCCAGGACCACGGCGGCCGCGTGCAGCGCGGGCTCACCGCCCTCCGCGGCGACGACCACTTCGGCGTAAGCGCCGATCTGTGCCTTGAGCCGGGCCGGTGTGCCCTGGTGGGCGGCCCGGCCCTCGTCGATCAGCACGATGTCGTCGGCCAGTTGGTCGGCCTCCTCCAGGTACTGCGTGGTCAGCAGCACGGTGGTGCCGTCGCGCGCCAGTTCCCGAACGGCCTCCCAGATGTCGTTCCTGCTGTGCGGGTCGAGTCCGGTCGTCGGCTCGTCCAGGAACAGCACGGCGGGCCGGGTGACGAGGCTGGCCGCCAGGTCGAGCCGGCGCCGCATGCCGCCGGAGTAGGTGCGCGCGGGACGGTCCGCGGCCTCCGCCAGTCCGAAGCGCTCCAGCAGCTCGTCGGTCCGTGAGCGCGGCGCGCGCAGCAGACGGGCGAACAGGCGCAGGTTCTCGGCGCCGGTGAGATCGCCGTCGACCGAGGCGTACTGCCCGGTGACCGCGATCCGGCGGCGGACCGCCGCGGCCTCGCGCACGACGTCGTGCCCGGCCACCCGGGCCGTCCCGGCGTCCGGGGCCAGCAGGGTGGTCAGGACCCGGACGGCGGTCGTCTTCCCCGCGCCGTTCGGCCCGAGCAGCCCGCAGACCGTGCCCTGGGAGACCGCGAGGTCCAGTCCGCGCAGCGCGCGGACGTCGCGAAAGCGCTTCTCCAGACCCTCACTAAGTACAGCGTACGTAGTATCCATAAGGCGACCATACCCCACTACGTACGGTGTACGTAACTAGGATGGTGGGCGAGGTGATGATCCATGGCGGGCCGAACGGCCGAACCCGAGGTGATCTGGGCGCGCCCCGAGCGTGCGGGCCGCGGCCCGAAACCCGCGTACAGCCGGGCCGACATCGCGGCGGCGGCCGTCCGTATCGCCGACGCGGACGGCCTCGACGCGGTCTCGATGCGCCGCGTCGCCGCCGAGATCGGCTGCGGCACCATGTCGCTCTACAACTACGTGCCGCGCAAGGAGGACCTGTACGAGCTGATGGTCGACCTGGTCAGCGCGGAGTACGACCTGTCCGGCGAGCCCAGCGGCGACTGGCGGGCGGACATGCTCGACCTCGCCCGCCAGGCCCGCGGCATCATGCGCCGCCACCCCTGGCTGGTCCGTGTGATGTCGACCGCCTACAGCATCAGCCCCAACGCCCTGCGCTGTCTCGACTGGTGCCTGGCCTGCCTGGAAAGCCTCGACGTGCCGGCCAGTACGAAGCTGGAGCTGTTCGGGATGGTCAACGGGTCGGTCATGGTGTACGTCGCCAACGAGCAGGCCGTCGCCGAGCGCACCCGCTCCGCGCCCTGGTCGGCCGAGCGGGAACAGGCCGTGCGGGGTGCGTACATGATGAGCCAGGTCACGGCGGGCGACTATCCGCACCTGGCGGCCCTCTTCGCCGAGGGCGTCGCACCGCCGGACGACCCTGAGGCGGCGTTCGACCGGATACTGACGCGGCTGCTGGACTCCTTCGACCCCAAGGGCCGAACCGGCCCCGGGAGTTAGATGAGCCCCGCGGATGACAGCCCGGGAGTGAGGGCCCGTTCTTGTGGCCCTAGATCAGCGCGAGCTGTCCCTCGGGGCCCTCTTCGTGGCTGTCGAGCACCGAGGCGGGCCGGCGCGCCGGCTCCGGCACCGGGAGGACCCCTGCCGTGCGCAGCTCGGCCGCGCCGATCGCGTCCTCCACCGTCAGGCCCGCCTGCTTCGGCCGGAGTTCCGCCAGCAGCGCCAGCACCGTGATCAGCTCCAGCAGCTCCGACGTCCACGTCTGCGGCCAGGACGTCGGGCGTACGGCCTCCAGCGTGCCCGGCTCCGCCTGCTCCGTTCGCCGGGTGAACCACGCCTGGAGGACCCTGACACCGCCGACGTGGAAGTCCCATGCCTCGGCGGGCACGGGGGCGATGCGGCCCTCGCCCGCCAGCAGGGCCTCCTCGTCGCGGTCGTAGAACAGTTCGACGGGTCGGCTCGGCAACGGGGCGCGGACGTAGGGGCGGCGGCCGCCCGGCAGCTTGGGGCGTTCGCCGTCGCGGCGCATCAGCCACAGCATCCGGCGGCCCAGCTCGACACCCTGGGCCCAGGTCCCGGGGTGGGCGGTCAGCGGGACCTCGATGCCCCGGGGGCCCGGGCGGGCGGCCGTCAGGATCCAGGCCAGGACGTCGAGGGGCTCCGGGGCCGTGCCGAGACGTTCGGCGAGGTGGGCCGTGAGACCGGGCGCGAGGTTCGGTTCGTGGCCGCCGGGGCGCCGGTGGAGGGGCCGGACGCGTCCGGTGCGGGGCCCGTGGGCCGGGGCCAGCGGCAGCGCGGCCGGGGCGAGCAGGACCGGGCCGGTCACGTCGGGCGCGACCGTCTGCTCGACCACGAACACCTGCTGCTCGTCCGCCACCCGCCACAGCTCGGGCCGCGCGGCGTCGATCAGCCGGTGGTCCGGGATGAGCCACTGCTCGTCGAAGGGGGCGGCGAGGGCCCGTACGGGCTCCGGGCACGGTCCCGATTCCCGGGCCAGCCGCCCGGTGCCGCTGGTCTGGCCCGGCAGCTGGGCCACGGCCGAGTGCAGAGTGCGGGAGCGGGTGGGCTCGAACAGGGCCTCACGGACCGGCTCCTCGGCCTTCACGAGGGTGTCCCAGCGGGCTTTCAGACAGGCCGCGTCGGGGGCCGTCGGCCACCTCCGGCCCAGCCGCGGCGGTGCGACGGACCACGGCATGAGGTCCGCAAGGAGCGGAGCGTCGTCGTGCGTCACGCCGGGCATCGTACGACGGGGTGCCCGCGGCGGGTCATGTCGCGTCGAGGGTGACGGTGAACGAGAAGCGGTCACCGCGGTAGTGGATCACCGCCACGTCCAGCACCCGGCCGTCCGCGTCGTACGTCACGCCCGTGTAGTGCAGGATCGGGCTGAGCAGCGGCACATGGAGCAGACGCGCCGTCTCCGGGTCGGCCAGTCGCGCCTCCACGGTGTCGGTGATGCGGCTGATGTCCGCGCCCACGACGTCCCGGAGCACCTTCGTCATGGGCCAGCGGATCAGGTCGTCGTGGTCGATGCGCTCGGCGAGTTCGGGGCGGACGTGGTTGCGGGCGTGGTTGGTCGGCTCGCCCGTCTTCTCGTCGCCGCGCAGGCGGTGGTACGTCGCCACCTCGGCCAGATCCGGGAAGCACTCGGACAGTTCCGGCGGAACCGGCACCGTTTTGTGGTCCAGCAACTCCGTCGTCATGCCCGACTGCTGCGCCACGATCGCGTCCACCGAGCCGAGCAGTCGTACGGGGGCGCCGCGCATGGCGCTCGGCTCGATGAACGTGCCGCGCCGGCGGTGCCGGGTGATCAGTCCCTCGTCCTCCAGCTCCTTCAGCGCCTGCCGCATGGTCAGCACGCTCACCCCGTAGTGCCCGGCGAGCCGCTCCTCGGTCGGCAGACGCAGCGGGTCCCGGGGCGAACGGCCGAGGATCGAGGCGCGCAGCGACTGCGAGACCTGATACCAGAGCGGCAGTTTGCGGTTCAGGACGATCGAGTCCGGGGCGAAGGAGGTCACGACGGTATCCGTACCGGTCGAGGGCGTCGTGTGCAACGGGCGGCCGGGATCAGCCGGCCGGGCGGAAGTGACGCTGGAGGCCCGACCATACGTCGTCGTAGTCCCGTTGCAGGTGTTCGGCCCGTGCCGCCTGGGCCGTGGTGGTCACCGGCCAGCGGGTCTCGAACATGAACGCCAGCCCGTCGTCGATCTTCTGCGGCCGCAGCTCGGCGGCGCTCGCCCGGTCGAACGTCTCCTGGTCCGGGCCGTGCGCCGACATCATGTTGTGCAGTGAACCCCCGCCCGGCACGAAGCCCCCGGGCCCCGCGGTCTTGGCGTCGTACGCGCCCTCGACGAGCCCCATGTACTCGCTCATCACGTTCCGGTGGAAGTACGGCGGCCGGAACGTGTTCTCGCCTACCAGCCAGCGCGGCGCGAAGACGACGAAGTCGACGCCGGCCAGCCCCGGGGTGTCGCTCGGCGAGGTCAGCACCGTGAAGATCGACGGGTCGGGGTGGTCGTAGCTGATGGTGCCGATCACATTGAACCGGCGGAGGTCGTAGGCGTACGGCACATGGTTGCCGTGCCAGGCGACCACGTCGAGGGGCGAGTGGTCGTACGTCGCCGTCCAGAGGTTCCCGCAGAACTTGTTGACCCCCTCCACCGGGCCCTCGACGTCCTCGTACGCGGCGACCGGTGCCCGGAAGTCCCGTGCGTTCGCGAGGCCGTTGGCGCCGATGGGGCCCAGGTCGGGGAGGCGGAACGGGGCTCCATAGTTCTCGCACACATAGCCGCGGGCGGAGGCGTCCAGCAACTCCACACGGAAGCGCACCCCACGGGGGATCAGCGCGATATGGGCGGGCTCCACATGGAGTTGACCGAACTCGGTGTGCAGCAACAGCCCACCGTGCTCGGGGACGATCAGCAGCTCGCCATCGGCGTCGCTGAAGACGCGGTCCATGGACGAATTGGCGTGATACAGGTGCACCGCCATGCCGGTGCGCTGCGTCGCGTCGCCGTTGCCGCCGAGCGTCCACAGGCCGCCGAGGAAGTCGGTGCCCTCCGGCGGCGGGGGCAGCGGGTTCCAGCGCAGCCGGTTCGGGTCGGGCACCGTCTCGGTGAAGGGGGCCGTGCGGATCGTGCCGTTGTCCGCGCGCGTGAACGCGGGGTGCGCGGCCGACGGGCGGATCCGATACAGCCAGGAGCGCCGGTTGTGCGCCCGGGGCTCGGTGAACGCCGTGCCGCTGAGCTGCTCCGCGTAGAGGCCGAGGGGAGCGCGCTGGGGCGAGTTGCGGCCGTCGGGCAGCGCGCCCGTGACCGCCTCCGAGCTGTGCTCGTTGCCGAAGCCCGAGAGGTAGGTCAGTCGCTCGGCGGTCTTCCGTGCGTCCCCGTTCATGATCGCTCCTTCGCGCCATTATTCCTATGCTTCACCGTAGGATTGGGGAGGGTTGGGCGCAAGAGGAGATCCGCGCCACGGCCCGAGTCGGTTCAGCCACCGGCGTTCCGGGCCACCGGGGTCGCGGGCGCCCGTCGAAGATCGGCCAGACCCTCCCCGAAGCCCCCTAGGTGCCCAAGAACCCGACCTGAGGGGGATCCGAGTGTCAGAGGTGTGCCAACTGCTCGCCGAGGAGTGTGCATAACGTCGGCGTAGCTCGATCGTGTGATGGTCCGCTCGCGGGCTTGCGGCGCCCTGGGCTGATCGGGTTAGCGTGATCGTGCGATCTGGGACGCCGGATACGGCGCCAGCGTGCGGGGCCGCCGCTCCACCGGAGTGATGGTTCGGGACCTCCCCGTCGCCACTGGCTGTGCCCACTGGCCAGGTCGCACAGGGAACTGGCCTCCCGGGATCGGACCACGCACAAGATGCGTGTCGCTGCCCTGGGGTTGAGTACGCCGGGGACCTGGGGGTACCTCCCACGCCCTTAAGGCAGTGGGGGAGCGCTCAAGACCGTTTGGGGCGTGCGGCTGATCAGGCTCACTTCTGCTCAGTCCAAAGAACGAGAATGGTGCTCTAGTCTCCCGGCATGTCGTGGACGCGCGGAGGTCTCGCTGCGCTCGCCGCCTGCGCCCTCCTCGGCCTCGCGGCGGGCTGTGGCGATGGCGGCGCGCACGAGCAGAGGGCAGAGGTGTCGGCGTCACCCGTGGGCAGACTGCTGGACGGCACGGACGAGAAGGGACGGCACTACCGTGAGATCGACGAGAAGGGCGCCCCGGACGTCGGCATCGAGGTCCAGCCGGACGCCGACGACGGCTGGGACGTACGGCTGACCGTCCGCAACTTCCGCTTCTCGCCCACCGGTACCCAGCCGGTGGCCGTGACCGGCCGCGGCACCGTCGTCCTCTACCTGGACGGCTGCCCCCTCACCCGGCTGCGCACCACCGAGTACCGCCTCCCCGGCGACCTCGTCCCCCGCGGCACCCACC
>NZ_VMNX01000176.1 GCF_009377235.1 Streptomyces acidicola | reverse complement strand
CTCCTGCACCTGCTGCTCCCCCCACCGCGCGCCCACCACCCGACCGCCGTCGCATCCACCACCCAGCACGGCCAGGGCCTGGTCCAGTTCGTCCTCGCCGCACATGAGGGCCAGCGCAACACCCGCCTCTTCTGGGCGGCCTGCCGCGCCTACGAGAACGGCATCGGGCCGGACCTCGCCGACGCCCTGGTCGACGCGGCGGTACGCACGGGGCTCACGGCACGGGAGGCCCGCTCGACAATCGCTTCGGCGGCACGGATGACGAGGCAGCGGCCTTGAGTCCATGGTCAACGTTGAGGCAGGGCCCATGCCGAAGGGGTGCCGCTCCGGAGAGTGGCACCCCTTCTGACCTGCAACGTCTATGACCTGCGCGGAGGCGGTGGGATTTGAACCCACGGTGACATCGCTGCCACGACGGTTTTCAAGACCGTTCCCTTCGGCCGCTCGGGCACGCCTCCCCGCGCGCCCCACGATCGTCGGGCGCGCGGGGACAAGACTAACCGTTAGCTGTCGCCCTCGCGCTGGCCCAGGGTGACCTCGGCCGTGCGGGTCTTGCCGTCACGTTGGTAGGTGAGGGTCACCTTGTCGCCAGGCCGGTGCGTCCAGATCTCGCCGATGAGAGTGGGGCCGCTGTCGATCGGGGAGTCGTCGAGCTTGGTGATCACGTCACCGGGCTTGAGGCCGGCCTTGGCCGCGGGGCCGCCCGGGGTGACCGAGTTGGCACCGCCCTCGCCCTGGTTGCTGATCGTCGCTCCGCCCGCGCCGTCCTCCAGGGAGACCGATGCGCCGATCACCGGGTAGACCGGCTTGCCCGTCCTGATCAGCTGCTGGGCGACGCTCTCCGCCTGGTTGATCGGGATCGCGAAGCCCAGGCCGATCGACCCGGACTGGCCGGTGCCGCCGAGGCCGCCGTTGCTGGAGGACTGGATCGCCGAGTTGATGCCGATGACGTTGCCCTGCGCGTCCAGGAGCGGACCGCCGGAGTTGCCGGGGTTGATCGACGCGTCCGTCTGCAGGGCGCTCATGTACGACGCCTTGGTGCTGGCGCTGCCGTCGCTGGAGGCGACAGGGCGGTTCTTGGCGCTGATGATTCCCGTGGTCACCGTGTTGGAGAGGCCGAAGGGCGCGCCGATGGCGATGGTCGAGTCGCCTACGGCCACCCTGTCGGAGTCGCCGAGGGTCAGGGGCTTCAGGTCCGAGGGAGCGCTCCTGAGTTTGATGACCGCGACGTCGTAGCCCTGGGCGTGCCCGACGACCTCGGCGTCGTACTTCTTACCGGAGGGGAAGGTCGCCGTGAGCTTGCCGCCGTCGACGGCGCCCGCCACCACGTGATTGTTGGTGACGATGTGGCCCTGCTTGTCGAAGACAAAGCCGGTGCCGGTACCGCCCTCGCCGTTGCTGCTCTCGGCCTCGATGGTGACCGTGCTGGGCAGCGCCTTGGCGGCGACGGCTGCGACGGTGCCCGCGTCACGCTTGAGGTCGCCGCCGCTCTGCGAGGCGGAGACCGTCGTCGAACCCGTGGAGCTCTCGTTGCGGTCGGCCAGCGTGTAGCCGATGCCGCCGCCCACACCGCCCGCCACGAGGGCGGCCACGAGGACCGCGGCGAGCAGTCCGCCGCGCCTGCCGGCGGGCTTCGGCGCGGGCTGCTGGTACGAGGCGCCCCAGCCGGTGCCCGAGCCGCCGCCGTCCGCGTACGACGGCATGGCCGGGGGCGGAGGCGGCGGCCAGCCGGCGGCCGCGGGCGAGGTCGCCCCGCCGGTGGGCGCTCCGGGGACTCCCTGAGGCTGCGCGTGGCCGCCGGCGCCCTGACCGTCGGCGGACGCATACGGCGGCGCCCCCGTGGGCGCTGCCGGAATCGGAGTCGTCGGCGCGTCCTGTGCGGCGGCGTCACCGGCAGGGGCGCTCGACTCGGACGCCTTGGCCGGTGCGGAAGCAGCGGGAGATTCCACCGGCACGGGAGGTGCGGACGGGGCGGGGGGTACCGCGGTGCCCTCGTTCTCGGTGCTCACAGCTCTTCTCCTCGATCCACGGCTATTGTTCCTTGGTCGCGCTCGGTCACACTTGGCCACACTCGGTCAGACGCGTTCACGCTTCGGCGGTCCGGCGGTTCAGCGATCCGGCACGATGAAGCTGTGCATCTGCGCATCCGTACATCTGTGCATGTGCTTGTCATGTGATTGTGTCTGCCGTCAGCTTTTCCCATGGACCGTCAGAGCACCATAAGCGGCGGCTGTGGGTCCGCGACCATCCTTTATATCGGACCTGTCATACCTATCGGACTAAACAGACAGATTTGTGACGCGACCACCCTCACGCATACCCCTTCACGGTGGCACCATGACGCCGTGACCCACGCACGACAGCAGCCGATTCAGGTCGTCGCCCACCGCGGCGCCTCCGAAGAGGCCCCCGAGCACACCCTGGCCGCGTACAAGAAGGCGATCGAGGACGGTGCGGACGCCCTCGAGTGCGATGTACGGCTGACCGCGGACGGCCATCTCGTCTGCGTGCACGACCGCCGCGTCAACCGTACGTCCAACGGCCGCGGCGCGGTCTCGGCCCTGGAGCTCGCCGACCTGGCCACCCTGGACTTCGGCTCCTGGAAGAGCCGTGACGAGGAGCCCGACTGGGAGCACCGACCCGAGGACCGGGAGGACACCTCCGTCCTCACCCTGGAGCGCCTTCTGGAGCTGGTCGCCGACGCGGGCCGCCAGATGGACCTGGCCATCGAGACCAAGCACCCGACGCGCTGGGCGGGCCAGGTGGAGGAGCGGCTGCTGCTCCTGCTGAAACGGTTCGGACTGGACGCCCCGGAGTCCGCCGCCGAATCGTCGGTACGGATCATGAGCTTCTCCGCGCGTTCCCTGCACCGCGTCCGGGCCGCGTCCCCGACGCTGCCCACGGTCTACCTGATGCAGTTCGTCTCGCCCCGGCTGCGCGACGGGCGGCTGCCGGCGGGCGTCCGGATCGCCGGGCCCTCGATCCGGATCGTGCGCAATCACCCCGCGTACATCGAGCGCCTGAAGCGGGCCGGTCACCAGGTGCACGTGTGGACCGTGAACGAGCCCGAGGACGTCGACCTCTGCGTCGACCTGGGCGTCGACGCCATCATCACCAACCGCCCGCGCGCGGTGCTGCGGCAGTTGGATCACTGACGCCGCCGGAGCCGCGGCGTGCCACCCTCCGCCCGGGATGACCCCTGAAAAGAACCGATGCCTCCTGAGAAGAACCAGGGGCCGCGGGAAGGCCACGGGAAGCCACAGAACAGCACCGAATTCCAGCCACGCGATTACGGGGAGTGCACCGGCGCGTTCGGTCCGTATTTGATCGTTACGAGTGCGTCAGTGCACGCGGATTGGCCGGTTTCCAGTTCAGCCCAATGGGGCATTCACACCGTGGCGTGGGGCAAAGGAGGTCTCGGGGGTGGCGTTGGTGGTGGCACAGGAGGTGCCCACGTCGTCGAGCATGGCCGTACCCCATGGCCCTGCGGGCGTGGGGGAAGCAAGACACAGGATGCGTGACCAGCTGCGCACCGGTGGTGTGGCGGAAGCGGTCATCGACGATGCCGTACTGATCCTTTCCGAACTACTCAGTAACGCGTGCAAGCACGGCAGACCACTGGGCGACGAAGCCCTCGCCGGGGACGGCGACGTGCGCGCGGCGTGGTGCGTCGACCCGTCGGGCCGGCTCACCGTCGAGGTGACGGACGGCGGTGGCCCGACCAGCCCGGTTCCGGCCACACCCTCGGTCACCGCCCATGGCGGCCGTGGCCTGAACATCATCACCGCGCTGGCCGACGACTGGGGCGTCCGGAACGACGCGCGCGGAGAGGTCACCGTGTGGGTCGTCGTCCAGGAGAACGTGGACCGCGCCCGCCGACGCGACGACTTCGTCACCCGCGTCACGGCTCCGCCGGTCTCCGCGATACCCGGCCTGGAACTGGCGGACGCCTTCGAGGACATGGACTAGCACGGGGCGCACCACTCGGGAACAGATCGCTCGGTGCGTGATGTGCGTGGTCTGGCTCGGTTCGGGCACGGTGGTCTGCAACGCGGATACGCGGGGCCTTCGGCCAGGTACGAGCGACGAGTGACTCGGCAGCGAGGGATCTGCGATCCGGAACACGGCGCTTGCCCCCGACCGGCCGGCAACCCCGGAAGACACTCCCTGGCCGGCAGGCACCCCCTGGCTAGCAGGCACCTCGTCTGGAGCGGACCCGGATCGAACCGCTGGTTCCAGGACGACTCGGTGCGTTGTCCACAGGTTCCCGTCGGTCGCCGTACGAGCGGCTAGGCTCGCGACTGTACGAAACGAGCCGTAACCGGGAGACACCCACGATGGCCAAGAAGCGACCCCAGACGAAGGCCAAGCGCCCGCAGAACACGGGCGGAGTCGGCGCCGCAGGCGCTGACGGCCACGTTCCGGTTGTCGGCGCGCGCGAACCCTGCCCCTGTGGCAGCGGCCGCCGTTACAAGGCCTGCCACGGCCGGGCCGCCGCGCACGCGGTGACCGAGTTGGTGCAGCGCCCCTTCGAAGGGCTCCCGGGGGAGTGCGACTGGATCGCGCTGCGCGAGCTGGTGCCGGCCGCCACCGTCGAGCTGACTCTGAAGGAGGGCCTCCCGGAGGGCGTCCCGTCGGTCACGCTCGCCACCGTCCTGCCGATGGCATGGCCCGCCCTGCGCCGCGACGACGGCTCGGTGCTGCTCGGCCTGCAGAACGACACGGCGTCGGGCGACATCAGCCGCGACCTGGCCGACACCCTCCAGCGCGCGCTCGTTGCGGAGCCCGGCACTCCGGTCCAGGGTCGCCGTGCCCCGGCCGAGGGCCCGCGACTGCAGGATCTGATCGATCCCGAAGGCGCGTTCGAGCCAGTTGTGCACACGGGCTTCGAATTCTGGGTTCCGGACGCGGAGAACGCGACTCCGGATGTGGCCGCGTCCCTGGAGCGGGCCAACGCCGCCGCTATCCCGACCGTGAAACTCCAGGGTGTGGACGCCGCGTACTGGTGCGAGACGCCCGAGAAGAACCACCTGCGCTGGGTCATGCCTCACGCCGAGGAGCAGCTTCTGGACGCCCTCGCGCGGCTGCACGCGGCCGGGCAGTCGGCACTCGGCGAGGGCACCCGTCTGGTGGGCTCCTTCCGTGCGCACGGTCTCACGGTGCCGGTCTGGGATCTGCCGAGCAGCGTCGGCGCGGAGGACATCGAGAAGCCTGCCGCCGAGTTCGCCGAGCGCCTCGCCACCGCGCTGGCCTCGGACGCGCCGCTGACCGCGGACGAGCGACGGGCACGCGGCGGGCTGACCAACCGACAGGTCACGCTCAGCTGAGAGACGCTGTCGGCTGACCGACCGGTCAGCCGACCCGGCGTTCACGGAGCAGGTGACTCCTGTCACAACTCCCCTCTGTGACAAGGAAATCGGTGTCTGAATAGCCGAGATCGAATTTGCTAACAGCCGATCTCTTGTTACCGTTCCAGTAGCCCGGTTGCTGGTGCATCCCCCGTCGCCAGCAACCGGGTCTTTCCATGCCCGGGTTCGGACGGGGTCAGTTGTACGGAACCGGGACGGGCGTCAACCGCCGTTCGTCTGGGACGAGTTGCTCCCGGAGCGCAGCAGCAGTGGCCCTTGTCCGGCGCTCCCCGCGAACTCCGCGACGGCTGTGTACGCCCCCAGCTCGCCTCGCGTTCGCTCCCGCGGCGTCTCACACACTCCGGGCTCTTCCTGCGCGCCGACGACGCAGCGCATCCGCACGGAACGCCCGTCGGGTGCCATGAGGCTGAGGAAGGAACTCAGCTCCTCGCCCGTCGCGTTGCGGTAATAGGTCCGCGCCCAGGTCTCCTCGCCCCGGGTCAGCACACAGGTCTGCGCCTCGATGCCGCCGGGGGACGAGAGGTCGGGGCCGCAGCGGGTGGCGGTGGCGAGGTCGAAGCCCAGCGACAGGAGCGACCGCGAGTGGGCCGGCACCCCCTCGCCGCGCGCCGCGCCGGCGTGGGACACACCGGTGCGCCCGTCGTCACCGTATGTTCGCTCGCCACCCTGCGTTCGCTCGTTGTCGCGCGCTGGTCCGTCACCGTGCGCTCGGCCGTCACGCGTTGTGTCCTGACGCGCTCCGCCGTCAGCCGACCCGTCGTGCCACGTCTCGCCCTCACGCGCTCCACCTTCGGCGGTTCGCGTCGTGGCGTCGGTGAGTCCGGACACCCGGGCGACCATCCGTCCCGCGTCGCCGACAGTCCCCGCGGACGCCACAGCCAGCGGCAGGGCGACGGCGGCCACCGCGACCCCGATCAGCGCCCCCAGGCGAACCCTTCGGGCCCCCGGCCCGCGACGCCGCAGCCATGAGGCTCTGTGCCGACCAGAACGAAGCCGACCGGAATGAAACTGCATGAACGGAAGATAACGCCCCGCAGTGGGCGCCCGGTTTCCCGCGCGCCCGACACCCTCACAACTCGGGTGCGCTCACACCCGTACGAGTGAGGGCCTCCACCACCGCGTCCACGACGGCCTCCACATCGGGCACCCAGGGCGCGGCCGAGCCGGGCAACGGCGCCCGTTCCCAGCGGACCTGGCCGATGCCGGTCTCGGACGGGGGCAGCGCCAGATAGCCGCCCTCGCTGTGGAAGCGCAGGGAACCCGGCACGAAGTCCTTGGCGTACAGCAACTCGCCCAGTTGCTCCATGGAGTAGGGCGCCACGAGAATCGCCCAGCGCGCGGGCGTCGCGACGACCGGGCCGAGGCGCATCCCCATGCGGTCGAGTGCTTCGAGGGCGCGGGCCGCCGCGAGGGCCGGCAGGCTCACCGCACAGGGCGCCTTGCCTCCCGTGGCCAGCACGATGGGCGCCGCGGGCCGGTTGCTCCACCACCAGCGCACCATGCGCTCGTCGGTGGTGGCCGCGAGGAGACCGGGGTCGAAGGGGTGGGCGCCGGGCACCACACACTCCGCGTCGGGGCATCCGCAGCGGGCCCGGCCCTGCGGATCCGGAGCCACGCCCGGGAGTACGGGCCACTGCCATTCGGTCGCGAACGTCAGGGCCTGGTGAAGCATCTCAGACCTCCCGCCGTTCCGCTGGGGCAGGAGCCTGCGTCGCTTTCCGGGGATCTCGCGCATGAGCGCTCGCTCCTTTCCGTTGCACGCCTGGCAACACCGCGGTCCACATCACATTATGTGTCGATCACTTCACTGTGCGTACCTGCTGGCGCAGCACACCCTTGTCCAAGACAAAGGGAACCCCTATGGGCCGAGCACTGACTGCTTCCGTGTCCATACTGCGTCTGCTCTAAAGCGCGGGCATGGCGTAAGGGTGGCGACGCCCGGCGATTTGCCGTCCCGCTCTTGCTCGCCGCCTCCGCCACGGGAGGATGGGGCACGGTCGTCGGTGGATAGGACGCTCGACTGGGGCGCCAGGTTCCAGGTGGCCCCCGCCACCCCTGGCTCTCACCGAGTACGTACCCATCACGACCGCTGTGACGCTCTGTCGAACAAGGCCAGTCGACCGCAATACGCCGTTCCCTGAGGCACTTTTAAGCCAACTTTACTATTTCACAAGAGACTCACCGGATCCCACGGACACCAGATATCCCCGCAGGACAATGCTGGACATCTCCTCACGAGTGCGTGTACATGTGGAGACACCGCTAGCGGCGCAAAATGACATGGGGGTTTGCGATGCTATGGAGCAATACGCGCCGGTCCGAAAGTCGGACACCATGAACGCCCCTCACCTTCCGAAAGTGGCTGGAATCGATTCAACCGTTCCTTCGCCCGCACACACTGTCGTGCCCACACCCGCCGCCACGGGCGCTCCTCCGGCCGCGCCGTCCATCGCCGCCGAGGCCGTTCTCCAGGACCGACTCGCGGGCCGGGTCTCCGATCTCACGACCCTCCACGAACTCACCGAGCGCCTGGCACGCACGGACTCACTCGGCGACGCGCTCCAGGAACTGCTGCGCTCCGGAGCCGCCCTCGTAGGCGCCCGGCGCGGTCTCGTCGTCCTCGAACCGGGCGACGGGCTCGGCCCGGACACGACCGTCGGCCTGGGTCTCGGCCGGGCCGATCTCGGCCACATCGAGACGGTGCCGCGCGCTTCCATGTCGTACGGACGGCTCCTCGACACACCGGCCGGACTCCCGGGCGGCGATGGCGAGATCGCACAGCCCGACCTCTTCGCCGAGGACGGGCTCGACCCCCGCCACCGTGAGGTGGCCGCCCGTCTCGGCTACGCCGCCAGTTACGCGCTGCCGCTCACCACGGAGGCGGCGGGCCGCCTGGGTGCCGCCGTCTGGCTCTACGACGAACCCGCCGAGCCGGTCGAGCGGCAGCGGCACCTGGTCGGCCTCTACGCCCGTTACGCGACCGAGCACCTGGCCAGGACCGTCGAAACAGAGCGCACGCGCGCGTGTATGAGGACGATCGCCGAGGAACTGCTTCCCTCCCGGCTGCCCCGCCTCGCCGGCATTCAGCTCGCCGCCCGGCACCGCACGGGCCCGCGCGGTGGCGGCGACTGGTACGACGCGCTGCCGCTGCCTGACGGCGGGCTCGGCCTCGCGGTCGGGTCCGTCACCGGGTCGGGGCCCAGCGCGATCGCCGCGATGGGTCGGCTGCGGGCGTCCCTGAGGGCGTACGCCGTGATGGAGGGCGAGGACCCCGTCGCCGTCCTGTCCGATCTCGAACTGCTCCTGAGGCTCACCGAACCCGCCCGCTCGGCGACCGCGCTCTACGCCTACTGCGAACCCGCCCTGCGCAGGATCACGCTGGCCGGGGCCGGGCACAGCCCGCCGTTGGTGATCGGAGAGCGGCGCACCGAGTTCGTGGAGACGTCCCTGTCGGCCCCCTTGGGGATGCTCGCCTGCTGGGAGGCGCCCAGCATCGAGCTGTGCGCCGAGCCGGGCGAGACGGTGCTGCTCTACACCGACGGTCTGCTGCGGCGCATGGGCGGCCCCATGGACCGCGCCTTCGCCCGGCTGCACGCCGCCGCGGCAGCTCTGCCCAGACCGGTGCGCGCCGACCCCGGTGCGGTCGCCGACCACATCCTGCGCGGCGTGCTGCCCGACGGGCCGGCCTTGAGGGCACCCCACAACCGGACTGAGCCGGGACCCGCGGACGGCAGCGACGAGGACGTGGTGCTGCTGGCGGCCCGCTTCGAGTGACCGGGCGGCCGGGATCCCGCACCGGTTCAGGCACCCTGGTCCCTTTTCGGTACGACCGTACGATGGGGGACGTCCAGTGCCTTATCGAGGAGGATGACCGTGGCGGACGAGCTCGAACCGGAGACCCCGGAGACCGAGGCGACCGATGCCGGAGAAGAGCCGGTCAAGCAGCGCAAGAACGGCCTGTACCCCGGCGTGTCCGACGAGCTGGCCGAGAACATGAAGTCGGGCTGGGCCGACACGGAGCTGCGCGACCTGCAGCCGATCGCCCAGGCCGCCGAGACCGCCGCCCGCCGCGCCGCGCTCTCCGCGCGTTTCCCGGGCGAGCGCGTCGTCGTCCCCGCGGGCAACCTGAAGACCCGCTCGAACGACACGGAATACCCCTTCCGCGCCTCCGTCGAGTACGCCTATCTCACCGGCAACCAGACGGAGGACGGCGTCCTCGTCCTGGAGCCCACCACGTCCCCGGACGGGAAGAGCGGCCACAAGGAGACGATCTACCTCCTGCCGCGCTCCGACCGTGACAACGGCGAGTTCTGGCTCTCCGGCCAGGGCGAGCTGTGGGTCGGCCGCCGCCACTCGCTCACCGAGGCGGCGCAGCTGTACGGCATCGAGGCCTCGGACGTGCGCGAACTGGCGGCCAGGCTGAAGGAGGCCACGGGCCCGGTCCGGGTCGTACGCGGTTACGACGCAGGCATCGAGGCGGCGCTGCACGACAAGGTGACCGCCGAGCGCGACGAGGAGCTGCGCGTCTTCCTCTCGGAAGCCCGCCTGGTCAAGGACGACTTCGAGATCGGCGAGCTGCAGAAGGCCGTCGACTCGACCGTGCGCGGCTTCGAGGACGTGGTGAAGGTCCTCGACAAGGCGGAGGCCACGTCCGAGCGCTACATCGAAGGAACGTTCTTCCTCCGCGCGCGCGTGGAGGGCAACGACGTCGGCTACGGCTCCATCTGCGCGGCCGGCCCGCACGCCTGCACGCTGCACTGGGTGCGTAACGACGGCCCCGTCCACTCCGGGGACCTGCTCCTGCTGGACGCGGGCGTGGAGACGCACACGTACTACACCGCGGACGTCACGCGCACGCTGCCGGTCAACGGCACGTACAGCGAGATCCAGAAGAAGATCTACGACGCCGTGTACGACGCCCAGGAGGCCGGTATCGCGGCCGTGAAGCCGGGAGCCAAGTACCGCGACTTCCACGACGCCGCGCAGCGCGTGCTGGCCGAGAGGCTCGTCGAGTGGGGCCTGGTCGAGGGCCCGGTCGAGCGCGTCCTGGAGCTGGGCCTGCAGCGCCGCTGGACCCTGCACGGCACCGGTCACATGCTCGGCATGGACGTCCACGACTGCGCGGCCGCGCGCGTGGAGTCGTACGTGGACGGCACGCTGGAGCCCGGCATGGTCCTCACCGTCGAGCCCGGCCTGTACTTCCAGGCCGACGACCTGACCGTGCCCGAGGAGTACCGCGGCATCGGCGTCCGCATCGAGGACGACATCCTGGTCACCGAGGACGGCAACCGGAACCTGTCGGCAGGGCTGCCGCGCCGCTCCGCCGAGGTGGAGTCGTGGATGGCGTCACTGAAGGGCTGATCAAGGACCTCGGGGGCGGCTTTGTGATGCCGGCCGGGGGCTGAAACGACACTGCTGGCCGGGTGCCCTCCTGGGTACCCGGCCATTGGTGTGACTAGGGGGCAATTTTCTGGAGCGGGCCCTTGTCTGCGGCCGGTCGGCGCGCTCCAGGGCATGGCGCCGAACCAGGTCGTCTATCTGGGCACCACCGGCAGCGAGTCCGCGAACAGGGCGCCCGCCAGCAGCGAGGCGCTGCCACGGGGGCTCCACGCGCGCGCGTGGAGGTCGGCGTCGAGGGCGGCCAGGGCCTCGCGGCCGGCGTCCGTGGACGTGCCGCCTGCGTCGAGGACCGTGCGGGCGCCGGCCTGGACGTGACGGAGCCCGTGAGGGCCCGCCGTGTAGAGCAACTCCGTGTCCTGCAAGGTGGACATGACGGTGAGAAGGGCGTCGAGCCGGGCCTGCGGCTCGGGTGCGCCCGAGGAGCGTGCCCCGGACAGGGCGTCCAACGCCCGCCGTATGTGCGGGAACCCCGCCCGTGCCTCGCCCCTCGCCCCGGCCGCGCCGTACGTCGCGGAGACGGACGAGCCCCGGGAGGGCCGTCGCGGGGCCCGCCGGTCGGGGTGGGCGGCGATCCTCTTGGCGGTCGCGGCGAGTTCACGTCCCCGGGCGCCCGGCTCCAGGGCCGCCGCGGCGACCAGCAGGCCCAGCACCCAGGTCGCGCCCCGGTGACCGCCACCGGCCAGGGCCACCGAGTGCTCGGTGGACCGGCCGATGGCGCCCAGTTCCGCCCGGAGTTCGGGCGTCGGCGCACCGGTCCGGCGCGCGGCCGCCGCCATCGCCGCGAGGCCGGGCGCCAGCGCCTTCGCCGACCAGCGGTGCGCGCAGTGGTCCTGGCGGGTGACGCGGGCGTCGAGGTCACGCGGATCGGGCAGTCCGGGCTTGGGAGCCAGTTCCAGTTGCCGGGTCAGCGCGGTCACGGCGGCCCGGGCCAGCGTCTCGTCCTCGCGGCTCCTCATCGGCGCGCCTTACGAGGAGACCGAGGCGGACGGGAGGGAGGCGACGGACGGGGAGGAGGCGTCGGACGGGGAGGCGACGGTGGATGGGGTCTTTCCGCGGCGCCGGATGATCGATGTGTTCCTGTGGTTTCCCGTCATGGCCGGAAAGTTAGGGAGGGCTGCCGTCAGGAAGCTGGGGCGGAGCTGTGAGTGCCCTGAGAGTACGGGAAGGCGAAGGTTGCCTGGGATCCTGGCCGGGCGGATGAACGTGAAGGTGAGTTGCTCCGGTGCCGCTGCGCCCGAACTCTCCGCCGCGGTGCCGACGCGCTACACCGCCATTCGCGAGACAGCCATCGCCAGACCGCCATCGCTAGACCGCCATCGCTAGACCGCCATCAGCGGAGAGTCCTCGCGCCACTTGAGGATCTTGTCGAAGCTCACCACGGCACCGCCGCGGCCCGGCTTGTTGCCGATGTGGACGTGGTCGGCGAGCTCCTGGATGAGACCGAGGCCACGGCCGTTCTCGGCTTCGGTGCGGGCATGGCGGGTCGGTGGGCGCCCTCTCGTGGCGGGAAAGCCCGGCCCGGAGTCGGCGACCTCGATACGGCACTTCTCACCGTCGAGGTACGCGGTCACCCGGTACGCCTCGGGCGAGCCGGGCGTGGCTCCACCGTGTTCGACGGCGTTGGCGCAGGCCTCGCTGAGGGCCACGGAGAGGTCGTAGGAGACGTCCGGGTCGACGCCTGCGGTCTCCATGGTGCCGAGCAGAAGCCGTCGGGCGAGCGGCACGCTGGCTGCGTCGCGCCGCAGATGCAGTGACCACCAGATGCTCATGCTCCAGCCTCCTGGCCGCGGCTCGACATACCGTTACGTATTGCCCCCAGCGCGGGTGTATAAGCGCATGGATCTCGTGATGCCGCCCATACAGCGGATGCGCGGACGACGGACCTGGGTGTATGCGGGGTTGTCCGGCAGCAGGATTCACCAACCCGACACAGGAGGCGACCAAGGATCCGTATGACGTCCGAGGATGCGAACGGCATCGCCCGGAGCGCGGGGCGCCGACACCGCCCGCAGCGCGGGGCTCCCGCGGGGGCTCCGCGGTGAGAGCCCTCCTTCGCCCGCGCGTCGGTGCCGGAGCGTCCGGCTCGGCACATGCGCCGGGTCCCCGCTGAACGCACACCCTTCTTCCGGCCGTATGTCACGTTGTGGACCTGCCGAATGGGGCGTGTAGGGCCAGTGGGATGATGAGCCCGCCATGACTGCCCCCCACCCGCGCACGGCGCGCGCCGGAGGTGATCTCCGGGTTCTGCGGGCCGCGGTGTTCGCCGCGGTCTGCGTCGTGCTGGCCGCGGCAGGTCATGCGCTCGCCTCCTGCGCCACGGTCCCGCTGTGGACGCTGGGCGCAGGCTTCGCCGCCGTCTTCGCCGTCGCGCTGCCGCTCGCCGGGTGCGAGCGCTCGCTGCTGGGCATCGCGACGTTGCTGGCGCTGGGCCAGACCGTGCTGCACACCCTGTTCGGACTCGGCCAGCACGGCACGGCCACGCCGGCCGGTGCCCCCGACGCCATGGACGCCGCCCTCGTCGAGCGCGCCGCGCGCCTCGTGTGCGGGGCGACCGCGGCCGCGATCAGCCCGGCACAGGCCCAGCGCATCCTCACCGACGCCGGCCTGGACGCGCACGCCGCGCACAGCCCCGCGGACGCGGCGATGGCAACGGGCTCCTCGGCCTCCGCTCTGCCGACCCTGCCGATGCTGCTCGGCCACGTTCTCGCGGCCGTCGCCACCGGGTGGGTGCTGCGGCACGGGGACCTGGCGCTACTGCGGATCGTGCGGCTGTCCGCGGGCGCCACGCTCGTACGGTCCCTGCGCGCGGCCCTCGCACTGGTGGGTGCCCTGCGCTCCGGGCTCCCGGGAGCACCGGACGTGGCACGCCGCGCTGCGCGCTCCGCTCATGAGGAGCCACCGGCGCCGCGTACGGCCGCGCTTCAGCACACGGTGGTCCGGCGCGGCCCGCCCTCCTCTGCCGCCGTACTCGTGCTCGCTGCCTGACGCGGCGCGCCACTCCACCGGAGGGGACGTCGTCGTCCGGCACGCGCGCGTGCCCGTCGTTTTCGCCGGCCCGGGGCTTCGGCCGTTTTCCGATGTCCCAGGGACCTCGTTGTCGATGGCTCTCCCCCCAGAGGACGGTTCTCCCCGTAAAGGACGGCTCTTCCTGTAGAGGCGGTTTCCCGAAAGGCACCTCCCCAAGAGGGCGCTTTTCGCAGGCCGTCTCCCCAGGAGGGCAATTTTCGGGGATGCTCGGAGCCGCTTTTCGCGGTCCCACTGGCACCGGCACGCACGCGCATCCCTCTTCTTCTCCGGACCATCCGTCTCTGTGGAGTGTCATCTGCCATGAAGGCTTCCCGTATCGCCGCCGTCGGTGCCGTCGCCGCCTCGGCCGTCGTCGTCCTGTCCTCCCCCGCGTTCGCCCACGTCAGCGTCTCGCCCGAGGGCACCGCCCCCAAGGGCGGCTACGCGACGGTCAACTTCAAGGTCCCGAACGAGCGCGACGACGCCTCGACCACCAAGCTGGAGGTGACCCTTCCGACGGACCACCCGCTCGCCTCGGTGCAGCCGGAGGCCGTCGCCGGCTGGAAGGTCGAGGTCACCCGCTCCAAGCTCGACAAGCCGGTCGACCTGCACGGCGAGAAGATCGACGAGGCCGTCTCCAAGGTCACCTGGACGGCCACCGGCAAGGGCATCGAGCCCGGCTTCTTCCAGAAGTTCCCGCTCTCCCTGGGCCAGCTCCCCGAGGACAGCGACGAGCTCGTCTTCAAGGCCCTCCAGACGTACTCCGACAACGACGTCGTGCGCTGGATCGAGGTGCCGGAGAAGGGCCAGGAGGAGCCCGAGAGCCCGGCGCCGGTGCTTGCCCTGTCCGCCGCCACCGAGGACCACCACGGGGCGTCGGGCGCGGGCGCCGACCAGGCATCGGCATCGGACACCGACGACGCCGAGGCCGCCTCCGCCAAGACGTCCGCCGCCGAACCCGCCGACAGCACCGACACCACCGCCCGCGTGCTTGGCGTCGTGGGCATCGTCGTGGGCGCCGCCGGCGTGGCCTACGGCGTGCTGGCCGGTCGCCGCCGTACGAGCGCCTGACTTCTCCGCCCCCGCATCAAACATCTGGGACATTTTTCTATGCGCACGAACAGCCCGAAGAAGACGTACGCGGCGGCGGCCCTGCTCGCCGTCGCCGCCCTCACCCTCTCCGCCTGCGGCAGCAGCGGTGACGACGCGAACGCCTCCGTCGCCGAGGTGTCGGAGGAGTCCGGCACGACCAAGGCTGCGACGGTCCTCGACAAGCCCTTCGAGAAGCCGGACCTCGTCCTCACGGACACGGAGGGCAAGTCGTACGACTTCCGCAAGGAGACCGAGGGCAAACCGACGCTGATCTACTTCGGCTACACCAACTGCCCCGACGTCTGCCCGCTGACGATGAACAACATCGCCGTCGCCGAGAAGGAGGTGTCCAAGAAGCTGCCGAAGTCGGAACTGGCGAACCTGCGCATCGTCTTCGTCACCACCGACCCGGAGCGGGACACCCCGAAAGCCCTCGGCGAGTGGCTCAAGGGCATCGACCCCGATGTCGTCGGCCTGACCGGCGACTTCGACACGATCCAGGCCGGCGCCCGCACCGTCGGCATCTCGATCGATCCGCCGACGAAGGGCAAGGACGGCAAGGTCACCTCCATGCACGGCACCCAGGTCATCGCGTTCTCGCCGAAGACCGACGGCGGCTATGTGCTGTACGGGGAGGACGCGACCGTCGAGGACTACACCAAGGACCTGCCGAAGCTCCTCAAGGGTGAGAACCCGTGAGGCTCCGCATCGGGGCGGCCTTGGCCATGGCCGCCGTACTCGCCCTCGCCGGCTGCGGCGGAGAGGACACCGGGAGCCAAGGGGCCGGCCTGAAGGTGCAGTCCGCCTACATGCCCCAGCCGGTTACCGCCGCCATGGCAGCCGGTTACCTGGTCATCGAGAACGACGGCGACGCCCCCGACACCCTCCGGTCCGTCACCAGCGACATCGCCCAGGACGTCACGATCCACACGACGTCCGGGCAGACGATGGAGAGCGCCGGCAGCGCCGACCGCGCCATCCCCGCCCACGGCAGGCTCGTCCTGGAGAGCGGCGGGATGCACCTGATGTTCGAGAAGCTGAAGCGCAAACCGAAGGAGGGCGAGACGGTGTCAGTGGAACTGCACTTCGCGAAGAGCGACCCGGTCAAGGTCGAGATGCCGGTGAAGTCGGCCACGTATCAGCCGGCGTCGACCAAGTCGTCCGCGTCGTCGCCGTTCTCGTCGTCGCCGTTCTCGTCGTTGTCGTTGTCGTTCTCGTCGTCGTCTTCGTCTGCGGCGTCATCGTCGTCGCACCACTGAGGGAGGGACCACCGTTGAGCCCCCTGAGGCAGGCCATCGCTCCTCGTGTCCGGGCGCTGTTGTTGCTGTTCGTCGCCGTGACCGGCGCCCTGCTCGCCGGCGCCGTGCCGGTCTCCGCGCACGCCGCGCTGACCGGGAGCGACCCGCAGCAGGGGGCGGTGGTCAAGGAGGCGCCGACCCAGGTGTCGCTCACCTTCTCCGAGAAGATCGCGATGTCCGACGGCTCGGTGCGGGTGTACGACCCCAAGGGCAAGCAGGTCGACACCGGCAAGACGTCCGACCTGGGCGGCAACGCCTACGGGGTGAAGCTGCACTCGGGGCTGCCCGAGGGCACGTTCACCGTCACCTACCAGGCGGTCTCGGCGGACAGCCATCCCATCTCCGGCGCGTTCACGTTCTCCGTGGGCGCGCCCTCGGAGACCACCGCCGCGGTACCCGAGCAGGCGGCGGGCGGCGGGATCGTCGGCGGACTCTACGGGTTCGCACGCTATGCCGCGTACACCGGTTTCATCCTCCTGGTCGGCGGCGCCGCCTTCGTGCTCGCCTGCTGGCAGCGGGGGGCGGGCATACGGCCCGTGCAACGGCTCGTGGTGTCCGGATGGCTCACGCTGACCGCGGCCACCCTGGCGATGCTGCTGCTGCGCGGCTCGTACACCGGGTCCGGGGAGGTCGGTGACATCTTCGACCTGACCCTGCTCGGAACCGTGCTGCAGACCAAGGCGGGCGCGGCGCTGGTGTCCCGGCTGCTGCTGCTCGCGGCTGCGGCACTGTTCATCGCGGTGCTCTTCGGGGCGTACGCGCGGCGGGACGAGGCCGAGGAGGGCGCGGACGGCGACGGCCCGGACAGCGAGACCATTACGGAGAGTCCCGCCCATACGGACAGCGACGCCCACGTGGACGGCGATGCCCATACGGACGGGGACGGGGACAGCGACGCCGAACCGTACGCCGACAAGAGGGACCTCACCTTCGGGCTCGCGATCGGCGGGAGCGTGGTGGCCGCGGGTCTGGCCGCGAGCTGGGCCATGGCCGAGCATGCCTCCGCCGGCATCCAGACGGGGATCGCGATGCCCGTCGACGTGGTGCATCTGCTGGCGGTCGCCACCTGGCTGGGCGGGCTCGCGGCGTTGCTCGTCGCGCTGTTCCGGGCGCCCGCGGAGGCCCCGGTCGAGGCGGCGGCCGTGCACCGCTTCTCACGTGTCGCCTTCGGCAGCGTGCTCGTCCTGACGGCGACCGGCGTCTACCAGTCGTGGCGCCAGGTCGGCTCCTGGTCGGCGCTGACCGGGACCTCGTACGGACAACTGCTGCTTGTGAAGATCGGGCTCGTCGTGGTGCTCGTGGGCATCGCGTGGATCTCCCGGCGGTGGACGGCCCGGTTGGCGGACACTCCGGCGGAGAGCGTGGCTTCCTCAGCCTCCCCGGCCTCCCCGGCCTCCCCGGCTTCCCCGGCCTCCGTGGCGTCCGGGGCCGTGCAGCGTACGGACGGGGCTCGGACGGCTGTGGTCTCGGGTGGGGGCGCGAAGGGGGCGAGTACGACCCTGGAGGGCTCCGCTCCGGCCACGGAGGACGAGGTCAGGGGCTCCGAGGACTCGGCGGACTCCGGGCAGGACTCGGAGGATCCCGAGCGCGCCGCCCAACTCGCCCGCCAGCGGGCCGCCATGGCCACCACGCGGGAGAAGCGCATCCGGGACGCCGATCCGGGCCGCAGAGGACTGCGCCGGTCCGTGCTCGCCGAGGCGGGCGTGGCCGTCGTACTGCTGGCCGTGACGACGGCGCTGACGGTGACCGAGCCCGGGCGCACCGTGGAGGAGGCCGAGGCGGCCACGTCCGCGGCGCAGCAGTCCGACGTGGCCGGGGACTCCGGGGCGCTGGCCCTGGACATTCCGTTCGACACGGGGAGTCAGGACGGCAAGGGGGTCGTACGGGTCGACATCGACCCCGCGCGCGTGGGCGGCAACGAGATGCACGTCTATGTACAGCGGTCCAACGGAAGGGTCTTCGACATCCCCGAGCTGAAGGTCGCCTTCACGCTCAAGGCGAAGGACATCGGTCCGCTGCCCGTCGTCCCCGACCGCATCGCCACCGGACACTGGACGGCCGTCGGGGTGCAGATCCCCATGGCGGGCAACTGGGAGGTCGCGGTCACCGTACGGACGTCCGACATCGACCAGGTGACCGTCACGAAGAACGCGCAGATCGGCTGAACCACATCATGGCTGACCAGTCCACACCCGAGGCTCCCGCACCGGGAGCGGATACCGCGGGCGCCCCGGGGAGTACTTCTTCGGAGCGCACCGCGCCATCGGCGTCCACCACGAGCGCCTCCTCCCCGAAGGGGGCACCTCTCGGAGAGGCGTCCCCTTCGGGCGGGGCCTTTTCGCGGCGGCGTCTGCTGGGCACCGCCGGGGCGACCGGGCTCGCGCTGGGAGCCGTGGGCGGAGCCGCCGGATACTCGGCCGACACGACCACGCCGCTCAGCTCCGTCGGCGCGGACCAGGTGATGTTTCACGGGAAACATCAGCCCGGAATCACCACCGCCCTCCAGGCCCGCGGGCATCTCGTCACGTTCGACCTGGCCGCGGGTGCGGGCCGCAAGGAAGCTGCCGCGCTGCTGCGACGCTGGTCGGAGACCGCCCGGCGGCTGATGGCGGGCGAAGCATCCGCACAGGACGACACGGACGTGGCGCGTGACGCGGGACCCTCGTCCCTGACGGTCACGTTCGGCTTCGGGTACAGCTTCTTCGCCCGTACGGGGCTGGAGAAGCAGCGCCCGGACGCGCTGGACCCGCTGCCCGACTTCTCCTCCGACCACCTGGACAAGGCCCGCAGCAACGGCGACCTGTGGGTACAGATCGGTGCCAACGACGCGCTGGTCGCCTTCCACGCCCTGCGCGCGATCCAGAAGGACGCGGGCAGCGCGGCACGCGTCCGCTGGCAGATGAACGGCTTCAACCGCTCACCGGGAGCCACCGCCCAGCCCATGACGGCCCGCAACCTCATGGGCCAGATCGACGGCACCCGCAACCCGAAACCGACCGACACCGACTTCGACCAGCGCATCTTCGTGCCCGCGTCCGGCTCCGACGACCCAGCGTGGATGGCGAACGGCTCCTACGCCGTCGTACGCCGTATCCGCATGCTCCTCGACGACTGGGAGACGCTCTCGCCCGAGGACCAGGAGGACGTCATCGGGCGGAAGAAGTCCACCGGGGCACCCCTGTCCGGCGGCAGCGAGACGACCGAGCCGGACCTGGAGAAGACCGACTCCGGAGGCAGGCTGATCATCCCGATCAACGCCCACGCCCGGATCACACGCCCCGACCAGAACGGCGGCGCGGCCATGCTGCGCCGCCCCTTCTCCTTCCACGACGGCATCGACACGGACGGGGTGCCCGACGCGGGCCTGCTCTTCGTCTGCTGGCAGGCCGACCCGCTGCGCGGTTTCGTCCCGGTGCAGCGCAAGCTCGACCGGGGTGACGCCCTGTCGAAGTACATCCGTCACGAGGCGAGCGGCCTGTTCGCGGTTCCGGGTGGGGCCGCGGAGGGCAAGTACGTGGGACAGCGGCTGCTGGAGGGGCTGTCTCTTATACACA
>NZ_VMNX01000175.1 GCF_009377235.1 Streptomyces acidicola | reverse complement strand
CGCCCCGGGCGGCTCCCTCCCCCGCACCAGCTCCGCCGAGACCCTCGCCACCATGCAGGCCGCCGTCCTCACCGGCGAGGCCCTCTGGATCGGCTACGTCAACGCCGAGGGCAGCGCCAGCCAGCGCGTCATCGCCCCCATCCGCGTCGAGGGCGGCTTCGTCACGGCGTACGACCACACGGCGGACGAGGTCCGTACGTATCCGCTGCACCGGGTGACCGGGGTGGCGGAGCTGGCCGACGACGCGCGATAGGCCGGCGCGACGGACGCGCGTCCTGCGTCCGGGCGTACTCACCGCTGCATGCGCGCCACGCCGCGCGGTTCCCCCGCACGACGGACGTTCCGGACCACCACGCATCGTGGCGCGAGCCGCCGGGCACCCACTCCTCGGAACTCCGCCCGGAGCTCCACCCGGAACTCCTGGACCCGAGCACCGAAAGGCACCGCAGCCCCATGCGCCTCAAGCCCCCCACCTCCACCCACACCCGCACCCGCACCCGCACCACCGTCCTCGCCTCCGCGGTGATCATCGCGCTCGGCGTGCTCGCCCCCACGGCCGTGGCGGCTCAGGCACCGTTGCCGCTGCCCCTCCCGGTCGGCGAGCCGCTGGTGACCGTGGAGGGACCGCTCATCAACAACCTCACTCTGCCCATGCCGAAGTAGCCCGCCGCGTGCGGTAGCTGTCCCCTTCGAGCCGGACGATCTCGGCGTGGTGGGCGAGCCGGTCGGCCATCGCCGGTGCGGCTCCGCCGCCGAAGACCTCGTCCCAGCGGCCGAGCGGGCGGTCGCTGGTCACGATCAGCGAGGCGCGCTCGTAGCGGTGCGCGACGAGTTGGAAGAACAGGTGGGCCGTGTCCGCGTCGAAGGGGGCGTAGCCGACCTCGTCGACGATCAGCACGGCGTGGGCGTCGAGCGCGGTCAGTTCCTCGGCCAGCCGTCCCTCGGCACGGGCACCGGACAGCCGGGCGGCCCACTCCGCGGCGGTCGCGAACAGCACCCGGTGACCGGCCTCACAGGCGCGGATGCCGAGTCCGGTCGCGAGATGCGTCTTGCCGGTGCCGGGAGCGCCGACGAACACGACGTTCCGCCGGGCGGTGACGAAGTCCAGTTTGCCGAGCCGGACCACGGTCTCCCGGTCGAACGAGCGCGGGTGGTCCTCGTCGAACTCCTCCAGCAGCTTGCGGGACGGGAACCCGGCGGCGCGGATCCGGGTCTCGGCGCCCGTCTCGTACGCGGCCGGGGTTCGCTGTGCCTGGGCGGGAACCGGGGTCGGGGCGGTCCTTCCCGCTCCCCGTACGTCGGCGGAAGACGCAGGAGACGCGGGGGGTGCGGGAGGCGCGGGAGCCAACGACAGCTCCTGCCCGGCGCTCCGGTGCTCACCGCGCACTCCGGGCTCCCCGTGCCCGTTGCCATGCCCGTGCAGTTCCGCGCGCTCCTTGTGTGCCTGGTCCGCGCGCATCGCCATCGGCCCCGACATGTACGCCAGGATCGCCGCCGACACGATGAAGGCCATGTGGATCACCGTGCCCCACAGCAGGGCGTGGCGCGAGGTGTGGTGGACGTCCACGAACATCTGGAGCAGATGGACGGAGGAGATGCCCACGATGGCGGTGGCGAGCTTGACCTTCAGTACGTTGGAGTTGACGTGGGAGAGCCACTCGGGCTGGTCCCGGTGGCCCTGGAGGCCGATGCGCGACACGAAGGTCTCATAGCCGCCGACGATCACCATGATCAGCAGGTTCGCGATCATGACGACGTCGACGAGTTTGAGGACCGCGAGCATCACGTACGTCTCGGTCGCCTGCCCCGTCACGCAGCGGAGAATTAAACCCCACAGCTCCTTGAAGAACTTGTAGACGTAGACGCCCTGGGCCGCCACGAGCCCGAAGTACAGCGGCGCCTGAAGCCAGCGGGTCGCGAACAGGGCGTACCCGAGCGTCGCTGTCGGGGAGGCTGGGGACGTGAGGGACTGGCTGCGACCGGGCAAGGGGCTCACTCCAGGGCTACGGCACGGGCTGTGACCTGCACGGTTCGCCATTCTGCGCATTCAGTGCCGTATATCCGAATTCCGGCCACTCATTGGAGTGGATAGACATCCCATACGACGTGACGCGGACGTCACCCCGATCCCTGCCGGCCCGCGCCCGCGATCGGGCACACTTGACGTTTGGCCGAGCAGTGCCACCTTGAAAGGCAGCCGCGCGTGAATGGTCCACTCATCGTCCAGAGCGACAAGACCCTCCTGCTCGAAGTCGACCACGAGCAGGCCGACGACTGCCGCCGGGCGATCGCGCCGTTCGCGGAGCTGGAGCGGGCTCCCGAGCACATCCACACCTACCGCGTGACCCCGCTCGGCCTGTGGAACGCGCGCGCGGCCGGGCACGACGCCGAGCAGGTCGTGGACGCGCTGGTGCAGTACAGCCGGTACCCGGTGCCGCACGCGCTGCTGGTGGACGTCGCGGAGACGATGGACCGCTACGGTCGGCTGACCATCGCCAAGCACCCGGCCCACGGACTCGTCCTCACCACCACCGACCGGCCGGTCCTGGAGGAGATCCTGCGGTCGAAGAAGATCGCCCCGCTGGTCGGCGCCCGTATCGACCCGGACACCGTCGCCGTGCACCCCTCCGAGCGCGGGCAGATCAAGCAGGTGCTGCTGAAGCTGGGCTGGCCCGCCGAGGACCTCGCCGGGTACGTGGACGGCGAGGCGCACCCGATCGAGCTGGCCGAGGACGGCTGGGCGCTGCGCCCGTACCAGAAGCAGGCGGTGGAGAACTTCTGGCACGGCGGCTCGGGGGTGGTCGTGCTCCCCTGCGGCGCGGGCAAGACGCTGGTCGGCGCCGGGTCCATGGCCCAGGCCAAGGCGACCACGCTCATCCTCGTCACGAACACCGTCTCCGCCCGGCAGTGGAAGCACGAGCTGGTGAAGCGCACCTCGCTGACCGAGGACGAGATCGGCGAGTACAGCGGGACGAGGAAGGAGATCCGCCCGGTCACCATCGCGACGTACCAGGTGCTGACGACGAAGCGGAAGGGCATCTACCCGCATCTGGAGCTCTTCGACTCCCGCGACTGGGGTCTGATCGTCTACGACGAGGTGCACCTGCTGCCCGCGCCGGTCTTCAAGTTCACGGCCGATCTGCAGGCGCGGCGGCGGCTCGGGCTGACCGCGACGCTCGTACGGGAGGACGGCCGCGAGTCGGACGTGTTCTCGCTGATCGGGCCCAAGCGGTTCGACGCGCCGTGGAAGGAGATCGAGGCGCAGGGGTACATCGCGCCGGCCGACTGCGTGGAGGTCCGGGTCAACCTCACGGACCGCGAGCGGCTCGCGTACGCGACCGCCGAGACCGAGGAGAAGTACCGCTACTGCGCGACGACCGAGACGAAGCGGAGGGTGGCGGAGGCGCTGGTGCGCCGCTTCGCCGGGCAGCAGATCCTCGTCATCGGGCAGTACATCGACCAACTCGACGAGCTGGGCGCGCACTTGAACGCCCCGGTGATCAAGGGCGAGACCAGCAACGCCCAGCGGGAGAAGCTCTTCGACGCCTTCCGTGAGGGCGAGATCAGCGTGCTGGTGGTGTCCAAGGTCGCGAACTTCTCGATCGACCTGCCGGAGGCGACGGTCGCGATCCAGGTGTCCGGCACGTTCGGGTCACGCCAGGAGGAGGCGCAGCGCCTCGGCCGCGTCCTGCGCCCCAAGGCGGACGGCCACCAGGCCCACTTCTACTCGGTGGTCGCCCGCGACACCATCGACCAGGACTTCGCGGCCCACCGCCAGCGTTTCCTGGCCGAACAGGGCTACGCGTACCGGATCGTGGACGCGGACGAGCTCCTGACGGAGAGCTGAGGGAGAGCTGAGGGAAGGGCTGTCGCCTCCTCCCGTGGCTCGGTCACGGAAGCGGGCGTCGCCTCAGCGGCGGCGTACGCCCGCCTCGTCCGTGTACTCACCCAGCACGGCCACCTCGAAGGCGGCGCCGGCGAAAACTTTGATCGCACGCAGCGCGTCGCCCAGCCAGTGGCGGTGGTGGGCGTCGTCGACGGCGGTCGCTCCGGGCGGCGGACCGTGCCGGGAGGGAATCGGGGAGAAGGTCGCTGCACTCATATGTCCATGATGCGATCGTTGCCCCCCGAATGGCGTCGGTCCAGGGAGGGAATCTTCTCGACCCCTCGGTCCCTCTCAGGTCTGCCGTCCCGTACGCCTCTGAGGTGAGGAGATCCCCTAGGGATCCCTAGGGATACGGCATCCGAACCCCGAGCCCATCGGAGTGCCGAACCTGGGGGGGGCGCAATTAATCCGTTCGCCGCCGCGCCCTCACCTCCCCTACAATCTCCGCTCTTGCCCGCCTCCCCTCGGAGTGCTGCCGCCCGGACGGAAACCGGACGGCACAGCCACACGTTCCCGCGTCATCACACACGGCAGTCGACCGGTCACGCGCCCGCGGTACGCCCCGCGCTGCCGGTCGGCGCGCCGTCACGCCCGGAGGCAGAACCCGTGTCCAGCCAGTCCGCCGATCCCGCCCGCCCTGACGACCCGAAGGCCGTCCACGCCGTCTCCGGCCCCGCAGACCTCGCGGGCCCCGTAGGCCCCGCCGATCCCACCGATCCACTCGCCCGCGAACGCGCCCACCTCTCCTCCTCCCGGACCGCGCTCCGGACCATGCGGGAGGACGTGGAGTCGCTCGACATCCGTGATGTCACCGCGAACTGGGTGAACGCGGAGGCGCTCCAGCACCAGATCAGCGAGCGCATCAAGGCCCTCGCCGACCTCAGCGACACGCCGCTGTTCTTCGGCCGCCTCGACTACCTCCACGCTCCGGGCGCCGAGCAGGCGGAGGGTGCGGAAGGGGAGCGCTTCTACATCGGGCGCCGTCATGTGCACGATGCCGCCGGTGACCCCATGGTCATCGACTGGCGCGCGCCCGTGTCGCAGCCGTTCTACCGGGCGTCCAAGCGGGACCCGATGGACATCGGTCTGCGCCGCCGTTTCGGCTACACGGGCGGCGACCTCACCGCGTACGAGGACGAGCACCTGTCCGACCCGGCCGAGGCGGCCACCACCAGCAAGCTGCTCCAGCAGGAGATCGAGCGCCCGCGCGTCGGTCCGATGCGCGACATCGTGGCGACCATCCAGCCCGAGCAGGACGAGATCGTACGGAGCGGGCTGGCGGGCACGGTCTGCGTGCAGGGCGGTCCGGGCACCGGGAAGACGGCCGTCGGCCTGCACCGCGTCGCGTATCTGCTCTACGCCTTCCGCGAGCGCCTCGCCCGCACGGGCACCCTCGTCATCGGACCGAACCGTTCCTTCCTCCACTACATCGAGCAAGTGCTGCCCGCGCTGGGCGAGTTGGAGGTGAAACAGGCAACCGTCGACGACCTCGTGGCACACGTAGAGGTGCGCGGCACCGACGACGCGGCCGCCGCCGTCGTCAAGGGCGACGCCCGGATGGCGGAGGTGCTGCGCCACGCCATGCGCTCGCACGTCACGATGCCCACCGAGCAGGTGGTCGTGGTGCGCGGCTCGCGTCGCTGGCGCGTCCCGGCGTACGAACTCGAAGACATCGTCCGGGAGTTGCTGGAGCGAGACATGCGCTACGGCGCCGCCCGCGAGGCTCTGCCCCAGCGGATCGCGCACGCGGTGCTCGTCCAGATGGAGCGCTCGGGCGAGGCGCCGGACGACCGCGTCCAGGATGCCGTGGCCCGCAACTCCGCGGTGAAGGCGGCCGTCAAGGAGATCTGGCCGCCCGTCGACCCCGCGAAGCTGGTGCTGCGCCTCCTCGCGGACGCGGACTACCTCGCCGTGCACGCGGACGGCGTCCTCACGGACGACGAGCAGAAGACGATCCTGTGGGCCAGGCCGGCCCGGAGCGTCAAGTCGGCCAAGTGGTCCGCGGCCGACGCCGTACTGATCGACGAGGCGACCGATCTCGTCCAGCGCACCCACTCGCTCGGCCATGTCGTGCTCGACGAGGCGCAGGACCTGTCCCCCATGCAGTACCGCGCGGTGGGCCGCCGCTGCACCACCGGGTCCGCGACCGTGCTCGGCGACCTCGCGCAGGGCACCACGCCCTGGGCGACACGGAGTTGGGAGGAGGCGCTGGCCCACCTCGGCAAGGGCGACGCCGTCGTCGAGGAGCTCACGGCCGGCTTCCGCGTCCCCACGGACGTGATCACGTACGCCTCCCGTCTGCTTCCCCACATCGCGCCGGGGCTGGCCCCGGTGGCGTCGGTCCGCGAGAACCCGGGGTTCTTCGAGCTCCGTACGATCACGCCCGGTACCGGCGGGGACGAGGGCGACGACGGGAACGCCCAAGTCGTCGCCGCCTGCGAGGAGTTGCTGCGCCAGGAGGGCTCGGTCGGTCTCATCGCCGCCGACGCCCGCGTCCCCGCCCTCACCGAGGCGCTCTCGGCGGCGGGCATCGCCCATCTCGACCCCGGCGAGGAGACGACGCCCGAGAGGCGCCTCACCCTGGTCCCCGCCTCGCTGGCCAAGGGCCTGGAGTACGACTACGTGGTCCTGGACGAGCCCCGGGCGGTCGTCGACGGCGAACCCGACGAACGCACCGGCCTGCGCCGCCTCTACGTGGCGCTGACCCGTGCGGTGTCGGGCCTGATCGTGACGCACGCGGCAGGGCTGCCCCCGCAACTCGCCTGAGCGGTACGGGAATGTCAGGCGTCCGGCGACGCGTCCAGTGCCGTACGCCACTCCCGTACGGCACGGGCAGCGACCGGTGCGCTCCAGCCTCCCCGGCGGGCGGCGCCCCCGATGTGGAAGGCGTCGACCCCGGCCGCACGCAGCTCCGGGACGTGGTCGAGGCGGAGGCCGCCGCCCGCCATGAGCCGCTGGGTGTAGCCGGGCTCCCCACGCCGGGCGACCTCGGCGAGCAGGACGGGCAGCCCGGCGTCGACGCCCTCGGCGGAACCCGCCGTCAGGTACGTGTCGAGCCCTGGCTGATCCGCGAGCTGCTTGCGCAGGGCGTCACGGTCGGCGGCGCGGTCGACGGCCCGGTGAAAGGTCCACCGGCACCCGTCCAGCCGCGCCACCAGCCGCTCCACGGCACCGAGATCGGGCCCGCCGACCTCGTCCAGAAAACCGAACACGAACGCGTCGGCCCCGGCGTCGCGCATGTCGCACCCGACCCGTACCAACGCGTCCACGTCGCCCGCCGCGAACCCGTCCGCCGCACGCAGCATCACCCGCACCGGGATGTCCACGGCCGCCCTGACCTCGGCGAACGTCCCGACCTCCGGTGTGAGCCCGTCCGCGCCCATGTCGGTGACCAGCTCCAGCCGGTCGGCCCCTCCGGCCTGAGCGGCGACCGCGTCCTCGACGTCGAGGGCGATCACTTCCAGGAGCGCACGCGTGGTCATGGGACCCCTTCCCGTGGATTCCGTTTCCCGTGAATCCCTCAGCGGCTGAGCGACTACAGGTCTAGTCCAATCTCAAGAGTACGGGGGCAGCGGATCAGCCGAAGAGGTTGAGTTCGGCCTCCACCGTTCCCGCCAGCTCGTACCGCGCCCCGGCCAACGGGCGCCCCGAGTACAGCCGTACGAGGGTGGCCGCGTCACCGAGGTAGCGGGCCGGTGACCGCTCCCCGGAGGGCGCACCGAGCAGCAGCGGCTCGTCCACGTCGTCGAGGTCGGCGTGCAGGGCGAGGTGCCCCCGTTCGCGGCTGAGCCACGCCAAGAGCCCCAGGGCGGGCTGCACCTGCTCTCCCCCGTACGCTCCGGGTACGCCCCACGCGTCGCGGACGTCCCCCGCGTGCACCCACTCCCCGAGGGCGATCCCGTCCAGCGCACCGCCTGCCCCGGCGATCACCGGCCCGGCCTCGGTCATGCCCCGCTCCAGCTCGTCCACGATCCGCGCCACCGGCCAGCCGTCCCGCTCTGCGATGTCGCGGTCGTTCGACTCCGGGCTGAAGACCCCCTCCTCGAACCGGTTCTCCACCACCCGCGACAACGCGGCCGAGCAGTGCGCGAGTACGTGCCGCACGGTCCAGCCCGGACAGCAGGTCCCGGCCGCGAAGTCCCCCTCCGGGCGCCCCCGCAGGAGGGGAATCAGCACGTCCCGTTCTGCCGTCAGCAGCCGGCCGGGGAGTTCCGGGTCCCGTTCGTCGTGTGCGCCAACAGTAGTCATGGGGCCACGCTAGTGCCGTACGGCAGGCTCCCGCCGGGATGAGTAGAGCCGCTGGCCCTTCCCCAGGGGCTGCTCGGGCACGTGCCCTCGCCACAGCACCACGCCGTGACGCCGCTCCCAGTACGTCGCGTACGCCCACTTGACGAGCCGCTCCGGCACGACCAGCAGCGGGAAGAATGCCATCAGGGGATCCAATATCAGGCCCATGGCCGTGGACATCACCACCAAGAGGACGAAGGAGGACCAGTCGAAGCTCTGGCGGAGAGACGTCTCCAGCGCGCGCCGTACCGTGCCGGGATCCGCCACGGGAACCGCGCTCTCGAAGTCCTGCTTCTCACCGCCGAACCACGTCAACCGGGTGCAGGCGAGCACCCCGTTCAGAGCGGCGAACGCCATGAGGACGGTCGAAAACAGCTGCAGGTCGGCATCGATACTCGGAGGAACATCGCGCACGCCGAAGACCACGGGCACGGTGACGGCCAGGGCACACACCGCCTCGACCACGGTCATCGCCTCATGGTGGACATACCTGTGCATGTGGCTCCCCCCTCCGCACCCGCCTCCCCGCAGGCGGCTGCCGCACCCCACACGGCACCACTATGCATACGGCGCCCGCCCCGGCAAGCGCTTCGTCCGCGGCACCCCCGAACCGTCAGCTGCCCTTGGCCTCCGGTTCACCCGGCCGGCCGTTCACCCGGCTCGTTCAGAATGGCCCCATGGCCGACCGCGACGCACTCGACGCCCTCCGTTCCCGCTGGCTGACCGCCCTGCTCGCGGCGCGCGACGGCGCCTGTCATCCCTCCCCGTCCCCATACGCCGACAGCCTGATCAAGCGCTGGTCGGAGCCGCAGCGCAAGTACCACACCCTCGACCACCTCACAGCGGTCCTGGACCACATCGATGTCCTGGAGGGGTACGCCGACGACCCGCACGCCGTCCGGCTGGCGGCCTGGTTCCACGACGCGGTGTACCTGCCGGAGCGGTCCACGAACGAGGAGCGGTCGGCGCGGCTCGCCGAGCGTGCGCTGCCCGAGGCCGGAGTCCCGCAGGAGACGACGGACGAGGTCGCTCGCCTGGTCCGGCTGACCGTCACCCACGACCCCGCCGACGACGACGCCAACGGGGCCGTCCTCTGCGACGCGGATCTGGCCGTTCTGGCCGGGCCCCCGGAGTCGTACGCCCGGTACGCGGCCGCCGTCCGCGAGGAGTACTCCTTCGTTCCGGACGACGCCTTCCGTACGGGCCGGGCGGCCGTACTGCGCCAACTCCTCGACCTGCCACGGCTGTTCCGGACGCCGTACGGGGAACGGGAGTGGGAGGCGCCGGCCCGCCGGAACATCGTGGCCGAGATCGAACGGCTCAGCGGCGGGTCCTGAGCGGCGGACGGTCCGGCGGGCGGCGGGGCCAGTCGCCGTCGGCCGGTGGGAATGCCCGTCCCGCTACCGGCGTTGCCCTCGTACATGCCCTCCCGCTCTCCGTCCCGCAGCGGCACCGACCGCTCCCGCATACCCCTCGCCGTCTACGTCCTCGGTCTGTCCGTCTTCGCCCTCGGCACCAGCGAGTTCATGCTCTCCGGGCTGCTGCCGCCCCTCGCGGAGGACATGGGGGTGAGCATCCCCCGGGCGGGGCTGCTGATCTCGGCGTTCGCGATCGGGATGGTGGTCGGGGCGCCGCTGCTCGCCGTGGCCACGCTCCGGCTGCCCCGCCGTACGACTCTGATCACGCTGATCACCGTCTTCGGGTTCGGTCAGATCGCGGGAGCCCTCGCGCCCAACTACACGGTTCTCTTCGCCTCCAGGGTCGTAAGCGCCCTGGCCTGTGCGGGGTTCTGGGCGGTGGGGGCCGCCGTGGCGGTGGCGATGGTACCGGTCGGCGCGCGGGCCCGCGCGCTCGCCGTGATGATCGGCGGGTTGTCGATCGCGAACGTCCTGGGTGTCCCGGCGGGCGCCTTCCTCGGGGAGCACTTCGGCTGGCGTTCGGCGTTCTGGGCCGTGGCCGTCGCCAGCGGGATCGCGCTCGTCGGGGTGGTCTCGCTGATCCCGGCCCTGCCGGTGCCCGACGAGCGGCCGCGGCTGCGGCAGGAGGTCCGGATCTACCGCGACCCCCAGGTCTGGCTCTCCGTGTCCGTCGTGGCGCTGGCCGCCGGCGGAGTCTTCTGCGCGTTCAGCTATCTCGCACCGCTGCTCACGGACGTCGCCGGGCTCGACGACGGCTGGGTGCCGACCGTGCTCGCACTCTTCGGGATCGGCGCGCTGATCGGTACGGCGATCGGCGGGCGGATCGCCGACGCCCACCTGTTCGGCGTGCTGCTCAGCGGCATCGCCGCCTCGACGGTCCTCCTCTTCGCGCTGGCCCTCCTCGGCGAGTACGCGGTCCTCACCGTCGCCCTCTCCTTCCTCCTCGGCGTGTCCAGCTTCTACACCGCGCCCGCGCTCAACGCCCGGCTGTTCAACGTCGCGGGCGCCGCCCCCACCCTCGCCGGGGCCACCACCACCGCCGCCTTCAACCTCGGCAACACCGGCGGCCCCTGGCTCGGCGGCGCGGTCATCGACGCGGGGTTCGGCTTCGCGTCCACGGCCTGGGCGGGCGCCGGCCTCACGGCGACGGCCATCGGCGCGACGGCGGTCTCGCTGCGGCTGCACCGTCGCGCGTCTCCCGCGTCGCGCGTGGTAGCGGGCACACCCGACCGAGCCGATAAACCCGTACGTACGGACACGTGATCGCCTCTATCCTCGCCGCCATGCGACCAATGGGTGGGGACCAGGTGGAGGAAGCCGTCGGACACGCGCTCGCGCTGCTGCGGACCGCGACGGACCGGGACTGGGAGGGCACCAGGGCGGGCCGCGTGGAGTGGAGTTGCCGTGAGACGGCCGAGCACATTGCCTCGGATCTCATCGCGTACGCGGGACAGTTGGCCGGACGCGCGACCAAGGCATACGTGCCCTTCGAGCTGACCTTGGAGGACGGCGCCGACACCGCGGGCATGCTCGACGTGATCGAGACGACGGGCACCCTGCTCGCGGTGACCGTCCGGGCAACCCCGCGCGATGTGCGCGCCTTCCACCCATATCCCTTCCGCGCCGCCGACCGCGAGGGTTTCGCCGCGATGGGTGTCGTGGAGGTGCTGCTGCACACCCACGACATCGCCGAGGGCCTCGGCCTGCCGTACGAGCCCCCCGCCGAGCTCTGCCAGAACATCCTCACCCGCCTCTTCCCGCACGTCCGACCCGGCCCCGAGCCCTGGCCCACCCTCCTGTGGGCCACCGGCCGCGGCGACCTGCCCGGCCATGCCCCGGTCACCGCGTGGCGCTGGAACAACCCGCTGGTCATCCCCGCCGAGCGGCTCGCCCTGCACGGCGTCACCCCGGCCGCGGCCGCCGATCTGGCCGCGGGCGGCACGGGCGGCTTCGAGTGGATCGAGGGCGGCCCGGTCGAGGGCACCCGCGAGGGCGCGGGCATGATCATGAAGCTGTACGAGACGGGGACGCTACGCGCGGAGTGGGGCATGTACGTCCTGGTCCGCACCGAGGACGGCCGCGCCCTCGGCGCCCTCGGCTTCCACGCCGCGCCCGACGAGGAGGGTCGCACGGAGATCGGCTACGACCTCGTCGAGGCGGCCCGCGGCAACGGCTACGCCACGGAGGCGCTGCGCACGCTGGCCGACTGGGCGCGGGGGCGCGACGACGTCCGCTCGCTGTTCGCGGTCGTCGACAAGGAGAACGTCCCGTCGCAGGGGGTCGTCACCCGGTCCGGGTTCACGCGGGTCAGCGACGACGGGGAGGAGTTCGCCTACGAACTCCGGCTGCGGTCCTGAGGGTGGCTGCGGTCCCGGCCTGTGTGCGAGGGGGCCTCACCGGCGTACGGACCGGGAGCCTCACCGGCGTACGGACCGGGAGCCTCACCGGCGCGCGTGCCGGGAGCAGCGCCGGCGTGCGTGCCGGGAGCCTCTCCGGTGTTCCCGCGCCGCTTCGGCCGGCGCAGGCCCGCTTGTGTGAGCCTGCGCAGCAGTTCCTTCGGGCCCACCTCCACGGCACCCGCGCGCACCACGTCCGCGTAGCGGTGGGACGGGATGTCGTAGTGGTCGCGTTCGAAGGCGCGCTCGGGTATGCCCAGGTCCCGTGCGAACGCGTGGAGTTCGTCGTACGACTCGTCACTGACGAGGTGCGACCACATACGGCCGTGGCCGGGCCAGGTGGGCGGGTCGATGTAGATCGTCACGAGGTCGTCGTCCCGCCGGCCGCCGATCCCAGCGAGCCCAGCGCCGCGACCTTCACGCCCGCCTTGTGACAGACCCAGTGGGGGTCGGTGCCCAGCTCGGGCTCGACGTCGAGGGCGTGTGGGTCGCCGGAGGGGCACACCGGGCACAGGGGCCAGCGCCCGTACCGCTCCAGCAGCGCGTCCTGGACGTCCTGCGCGACGAGCCCGGCCACGTACCCCGCGCCCTCGGGCCACTGCTCGACCCACCACCGGCGCTCGACGACCGAGTCCTCGACCAGCGAGACGACATCCGCCTCGGCGACCTCGCCGGCGACCAGATCGGCGAGCACGAGGGCGCGAGCGGCGTGCAGCGCCTGCTCCAGGGGGCTGATGGGATCGCCTACGGGATCGCCGGTGAGGTCCATGCCCCCATTGTGCTCACCCTTGACCGCACGGCAGCTCGGAAAATATCTTTCAGAGCGTGAGCAACAAAGTGAAGGAAATTTTCGGGGGCGCCGCGCCACCCGCTCCCGCCGCCCTCGCGGCCAAGGTGCGCACACTCGCTCCGTCCATGACCAGATCCATGCAGCGGGTCGCCGAGGCCGTCGCCGGTGACCCGGCGGGCTGCGCTGCCCTCACCGTCACGGGACTCGCCGAGCTCACCGGCACCAGCGAGGCGACCGTCGTCCGTACGGCCCGGCTGCTCGGCTATCCGGGTTACCGGGACCTGCGCCTCGCGCTCGCCGGGCTCGCCGCGCAGCAGCAGTCGGGCCGCGCGCCCGCCGTCACCGCCGACATCGCGGTCGACGACCCCATCGCCGACGTGGTGGCGAAGCTCGCGTACGACGAGCAGCAGACCCTCGCCGACACCGCGGCCGCACTCGACACGATCCAGCTCGGCGCGGCGGTCACCGCGCTGGCGGGGGCCCGGCGGGTCGACGTGTACGGCGTGGGCGCGTCCGGGCTCGTCGCCCAGGACCTCACGCAGAAGCTGCTGCGCATAGGGCTCATAGCCCACGCGCACAGCGACCCGCACCTCGCCGTCACCAACGCGGTGCAGCTCGCCGCCAAGGACGTGGCGATCGCGATCACGCACTCGGGCTCGACGGGTGACGTCATCGAGCCGTTGCGGGTCGCGTTCGAGCACGGGGCGACGACGATCGCCATCACCGGGCGCCCCGACGGTCCCGTCAGCCAGTACGCCGACCATGTGCTCACCACGTCCACGGCCCGGGAGAGCGAGCTGCGGCCGGCGGCGATGTCGTCCCGGACGAGTCAGCTGCTGGTCGTGGACTGCCTGTTCGTCGGAGTGGCGCAGCGGACGTACGAGACGGCGGCGCCGGCGTTGTCCGCTTCGTACGAGGCGTTGGCGCACCGGCATCGGAGTGGGCCGCGGTAGCGCTCCGCCGGAGACCGGAGCACTGGCCGCACCGGCCACGCCGGCCGTCGCCGTGGCCGCCGTCGCAGTGACCGCCGTAGCCGCCGTAGGACTGAAACTCCCCTGAAGGGGCGCACTCGCGCACCCGCACCGCACGAAAAGAGCCGTTGCCATGACCTCCCCCACCAACGCCGCCTCCCCCGATCACCGTGGCCTGAAAGCCGATCACCGCGACCTGAAAACCGATCACCGTGACCTGAAGGCCGATCACCGTGACCTGAAGGCCGATCACCGTGACCTGAAGGCCGATCACCGTGACCTGAAGGCCGAGCTGGAGACCCTCACCACCGAGGCGTTCCGCCCGGAGCTGGCCGAGATCGACCGGCTGCCCACCCTCGACATCGCGCGGCTCATGAACGGGGAGGACGCGGCGGTACCGGCTGCCGTCGCCGCGCAGTTGCCCCGGATCGCCGCCGCCATCGACGCCCTCGCCGAGCGGATGGAGCGCGGCGGCCGGCTCGTCTACGCGGGCGCGGGCACCGCCGGGCGACTGGGCGTACTGGACGCCTCCGAGTGCCCGCCGACCTTCAACACGGACCCGTCCCGCGTGGTCGGCCTGATCGCGGGCGGCCCCGAGGCCATGGTCACCTCGGTCGAGGGCGCCGAGGACTCCAGGGAACTGGCGCGGGCCGACCTCGACGCGCTCGCCCTGACCCCCGCCGACACGGTGGTGGGCGTCTCGGCCTCCGGCCGCACCCCGTACGCGCTCGGCGCGGTGGAGTACGCCCGTGAACGGGGGGCGTTGACCATCGGCCTGTCCTGCAACGCGGACAGCGCACTCGCCGCGGCCGCGGACCACGGCATCGAGGTCGTGGTGGGCCCGGAGTTGCTGACCGGTTCGACGCGACTGAAGGCGGGCACGGCGCAGAAGCTGGTCCTGAACATGCTCTCGACGATCACGATGATCCGCCTGGGCAAGACGTACGGGAACCTGATGGTGGACGTCCGCGCCTCGAACGAGAAGCTGCGCGCCCGCTCCCGCCGCATCGTGGCCCTGGCGACGGGAGCTTCGGACGAGGAGATCGAACGGGCCCTCGCGGCCACGCACGGCGAGGTCAAGAACGCGATCCTCACGATCCTCGGCGGGGTCGACGGACCGACGGCGGCCCGCCTCCTGGAGGAGAGCGAGGGGCATCTGCGGGGGGCGCTGGAGGCGGCGGACAGGTGAGCGAAAACACCGGGCAGATTGCCCAACTCCCCTGTTAGTGTCGCCGATTGGCCATGCACGCGGAGGCGACCGAAGGGGCGGAGACGGCAGATGGCATCGACCACGACCACCACGTTTCGGATCGGCGGAGACCTTGAGGTGGGGCGGCTCGGACTGGGCGCCATGCACCTGTCCGCCGAACCCGCCGACGTCCGCGCCGCCTCCCTCGCGCTCGCCCGGCGGGCGGTGGAGCTGGGCGTCACACTGATCGACACGGCTCACCTGTACGGCTGGGGAGCCAACGAGGAACTCCTCGCCGAGGCCCTGCACCCGTACCCGAAGGACCTGCTCGTCACCACCAAGATCGGCATCTCACGGCAGCCGTCGGGCGAGGCACGGCTGGACGGGCGGCCCGAGGTCCTGCGCCACCAGGTGGACGAGGCACTGCGCCGACTGCGCGTCGAGCGGATCGAACTCCTCCAACTGCACCGCATCGACCCGGAGACGCCCCTCTCCGACCAGCTCGGCACGCTGCGGGACCTCCAGACCGAGGGCAAGGTGGGCCGGATCGGACTGTCCGAGGTCACCGTCGCCGAACTCGACCAGGCGCGGGAGATCGTCGACGTCGTGAGCGTGCAGAACCGCTACAACCTGCTCGACCGCGAACACGACCCGGTACTCGACGCGTGCACGGCGGCGGGCATCGCGTTCCTGCCGTGGCGGCCCGTCGCCCACGGCACGTCGGGTGAGCGGGCCGAGGTCGCCGCCGTGGCGGCCGAGCTGGGCGTGACCGCCACCCAGGTCGCGCTCGCCTGGCTCCTCGACCGCTCTCCGGTCGTCCTCCCGATCCCGAGCACCACCAGCACCGCCCACCTGGAGGAGAACCTCGCGGCGACCGGCCTGCGACTGCCCCAGTCCCAGCGCGACCGCCTCGACAGGCTGACCGTCGGCTGACCGGGGAGGCACAGCCCTCGCTGTGCGCTGTCAGCGGTCCATGCCATGCTCGACCACGACAGCAGGACACCGTCCGAGGAGGTGTCCGAGGAGGAGACGACCACGGTGAACCACGCACAGCTGACCGCCCTGGGCCGGGCCCTGCGCCTCCTCGGCGAGCACGGTGACGCCCTGACGTCCACCACTCCCGACGCCAAGCTGCACGAGGTCAAGGCCGACCTGCGGCGCGCCCTGGACCTGCTGGACGAGACGGTCACGACCGCGGCGCCCACGACGCGCTGCGCCGAGCACCCGAACGGCCCGGTGGACGAGGACGCCCCCGACCGCTGCCTCCTGTGCGAGACCCGCCGCCGCGCCGCCCGCCGCGCCCAGCTCAACGGCGCGTACGGGCCACCACGCCCCACGGACCCCGGCTCGTCCCGCTACGGCATACGCGGCGACCGCCCCCAGCCCCAGCAGCGCTGGCTCCCGGAGGCGTGGAACGGTCAGGCGTGGCAGCTCTGCGGCACCCCACGCCGCGACCGCCGCGAGGCCGAGCTGTACCTGGCCGCCGAACGCCGCGGCCCCCGCCCGGCGACGGCATACCGCCTGGTCCACGAGTTCACGGACTACGAGGTGCTGCGGGTGTGGGGCGAGCCGGTGCGAGTGGACATCGAGCCGATGGGCAATCTGTAACGCCGCCCCGCTCGACCGACGCGCTTCTCACGGCCTGCGCATTCTCGCCGGAGAACACCCTGGTGGGGGCCGCCCGCTTCTTGGCCAGTGTCGTGCTTCCGCGAGCCGAGTAAAGGGCGCTCCGCTGACGCTCCGCGTCGCCTTCGGCGATCGGCCTGCGGCCGACCCTTGACTCGGCTCGCTCCAGCACGGGGAAGAAGCGAGCGGGCGGCCCGGAAAGACGGGGTGCCCAGCGAGTTTGCGCTTGAGCTGGGTCGAGAAGTGGGCCAAGGCTGACGCGCGCGACCGCGCCTCGCATGCACGCCGGCTGAGTTCGGCGACTTACGGCCGGTCACCGAGACGACCACGCCACCAGCACCACGAACGCAGCGCCGGCCACGAGCACGGTCGGCAATGAACGCCCATGCATGGGTAATTGGCAGATTTGGGCCACCCGAGACAGGTAAAAGCCCAGGGACTGGACGCTCAGCGGTGGCCCAAATCTGCCAATTACCCTTCGGAACAAGGCTGGTGGGGCTGGTGTGACAGGTGAGGTGGCGAGGTCTCGTCTCGCCGTCCATGTCCCTCGCGCCCGCCCTCGCACCGCAGCTCACCCCCACCGCAGCTCTCCCCCACCCGCTGTACGCCGCCGAACCCACCCGGCGTGCATGCGAGACGCGGTCGCGCCCGTCAACTCCGGCCGGCAATGCAGCCCACGCAACGCGCCTCCCACCCTGGGCCCCCGTTTTCCTGGGCGCCCGCTCGCTTCTCACCCGTGCTGGAACGGCCCGGGTCAAGGGTGGCCCGGAGGGCCATCGCCGAAGGCGACGCGGAGCGGCAGCGGAGCGCCCTTGATGCGGGCCGTTCCAGCACGACACTGGCAAAGAAGCGGGCGCCCTCACGGCCACCTGAAGGCCGCCAGAGCTCGTGCGGCGGTGGTCGACGGCGAGAAGGGTCACGCGCGGCGAAGTGCGACTGACACGAGCCCGGAGGGGCCAAACGGAGGGGGCCAAACGGAGGGGGCCAAACGGAGCAAGCGGTCATGAACTGACCTATATGGGTCCTAGCGTGTGGCCATACCGACGGAACAGGAATCCACGGAGGGCCACACCATGAACGACACCTTGATCACCAGCGAGCGCACCGGCGAATGCTCCGACGAGCGCACCGACCTGCTCGACACCCTGGCCAAGCACCGGCACTTCCTGCGTTTCACCACCCGCGACCTCACTGACGAGCAGGTCGGCCTGCGGACCACCGCCGGCGAACTCTGTCTGGGCGGACTGATCAAGCACGTCACGTCGGCGGAACGGAACTGGGCGGACTTCATCCGGAACGGCCCGTCGGCGCCACGCGACATCACGTCCATGACCGAGGCCGACCTGGCCCAGTGGGCCGACGAGTTCAAGATGCTGCCCGGTGACACGCTGGCCGGTGTGCTGGCCGAGTACGAGGAAGTGGCCCGGGGGACAGACGAGTTGATCGCCTCCCTGCCCGATCTCGACGCTACCCGACGGCTGCCGAAGGCCCCTTGGTTCGAGCCCGGGGCCCGCTGGTCGGCACGCAGGGCGCTGCTGCACATCATCGCCGAGACCGCCCAGCACGCCGGCCACGCCGACATCATCCGGGAGTCCCTGGACGGCGCCAAGACGATGGGCTGACCGTTGTGTTCCGTCACGGCGTCTCTGTGTTCCGTCACGGCGTCTCGCGGACCCTGTCCACCACCCCCACGTCCAGCACCGCCTGTTCCGTTGAACCCAGGTAGGTCAGGTCCGAGGAGCGGAACACCCAGGTCGTGCGCTCCTCGTCGTCCGACGTGATGGTGAGGCCGATGCCCTCGCGGCCCGCGGCGTCTCGCGCCGTGTCCACCGCGACGACCCCGGGCAGCTTCGCCACCGCGCGGTAGAGCGCCGCGCTCTTCTCGGGGAGCAGGGTGGCCGTGTCGAGCATGCCGCCCACGGCCTCGAAGACGGCCTCCTGCTCGGTCGGCCCGTGGCCCCCGGCATCCTCGTAGAGCTTGTCCACCAGCTTGTCGGGGTCCGTGGGCAGTGCCGCCAGCTCGCGGTAGGTCGACACGTTGGGGTCCGCCCCGGCGCGGCCGGTCCCAGGGGGTGTGTTCGTCGGCGGGCCGGAGACCACCTCCTGGCGGATGTAGCCGTCGCGGGTGCCGTCCACGGACGTCCAGTCCTCACGCCGGACCTGCCAGGTGCCCACCACACGGAAGGAGTTGCCGTACCTTCTCACGGCCTCCTGGGAGCCTTCCGTCTTGACGTAGACGAACTGGTCGTCACGGATCGTCGTGACCGGTGCCGTCGCCGCGGCGACGGCCAGGCGGTCCAGGAGTTCCACCGCCTGCCGGTGCCGGGCCTCGTCCACCTGAGGGCCGAAGAGATCCGTGACCGCGCCGGTCACCGCCACACCGGCCACCAGGGTTCCGGCCAGGGCCGTGGGCAGCACCACCTTCAGCCACTTGGGACGGGGACGGGCGGGGCGGGCCCCCTCGTCGAGATCGCGCCGGAACTCCTGGGTCAGCCGACTCCTGAGCGCCCGGTGCCGCTCGCCGGGGAGCGCGGGGGCGTCCGCGGGCGGAAGGGCGGTGCGCAGACCGGCCACGAGGTTCTGCTCGTCCTCGCCGTGCGGCGTGGAGATCTTCATCGGTTCGTCTCCTCGGTCGTGGGGGTGGCCGCCCTGCAGCCCGCGTTCTGTGTCTGTCCGGATGTCTGTCCGGATGCCTGTCCGGATGCCTGTCCGGATGCCTGTCCGGCCGCTCCCGGGTATCGCGTCGTCCCGCGCGCCCTGACCAGCTCCGACTCGGTCCGGGCGCGCAGTCGCGTCCGTGCCCGGGACAGCCTGGAGCGGACCGTCCCGGGAGAGACGCCGAGCGCCTCGGCGGCGGCCGCGGAGTCCAGGCCGGACCAGACGCAGAGCATCACCACCTCCCGCTCGTGCCGTCGCAGACGGTCCAACGCGGCTCGTGCGGCGGCGAGTTGCTCGACGTTGGCGATGCGGCCGACCACCTCGTCGGCGAAGTCGGGCACGGTGTCGTGGAGGTGGACGCGGGCCAGCGCGTTCCGGTGCCGGCGCAGGGCACGGGACTGGTTGCGCAGGACGTTCACACAGATCCCGAGCAGCCAGGGCAGGAGGGCGTCTCCGTCCGGGTGCACGCTCTGCCGCAGCCGCCATGCCTCCAGGAAGGTCAGCGAGACGATGTCCTCGGCCTGCCCCCAGTCGCCCGTGCCGCGCGCCGCCAGCCGGTGGACGGCCGGGGCACACTGGTCGAAGAGTTCCGCGAAGGCATCGGGATCACCGGCTCTCACCCGAGCACGTAGTGAAGGTTCCATGCCCGGTTCTGTCCACCCGCCTCCGACTGCTGCGTGATCTGCGTCACATACGATGC